>NZ_JBBMXF010000007.1:332500-510000 GCF_037996785.1 Xenorhabdus thailandensis | reverse complement strand
GTTCACTATCTGGATTATCCATTCGATAGAGCAGCATATCTATAGCTAACTTACCTAACTCATCTTTTGGTTGATGAATTGTCGTCAAAGGAGGGGTTAAATAGGAAGCTATAGCAATATTATCATATCCAATGACAGAAATATCTCTAGGAATAGCAAGCCCTACCTGATATAAAGCCTGATAAACGCCAATCGCCATAGCATCATTTCCCGCAAAAACTGCTTCGGGAATTTCAGGTAATTGGAGGAGTTTTTTCATTGATAACAATCCTCCCGCAAATTCATAATCACTGTGGATTTCATAACCATCGGGGATCTCAAGCTGAGCATTTCTCATTGCTTTTCGATATCCAGCCAGACGCTGACGAGAAAGAGATGTATTCTGTGAGCCTGCGATACAGGCAATTTTGCGAAACCCACGATTAATCAAATAAGATGTGGCTAATTCGCCTCCGAACAGAGAGTTATCTTTAATAACATCACTAGAGGCATCAAAAGGAGACCAATCCAATGTCACTATTGGCACTAGCGGGTATCGCAATAGAAAATCTTTGGATAGCAATTTATGTTCGGAACTCATAATCAGAAGGCCATCGACACGTTTTTGCAATAGTATTTCCATACTGCGAATCATACGGGTAACACTACCCTCAGTATTACACAGAATTAAACTATATCCCCGTTCGTAACAATTGTTTTCGACACTTCTGACAACTTCGGAATAAAAAGAGTTATCACTGGCCGTAATCAACATACCAATAGTTTTAGTTTGCTTGACTTTCAAGCTCCTTGCCAAAGCAGACGGTGCATAATTCAATTCCTCAATAGCTGCATTGACCTTCTTTTTCACGCTTTCACTGACATAACGATTGCCATTAATCACATGAGAAACCGTTGATGTTGATACACCCGCCAGACGAGCAACGTCCTTCATGGTAGTCACGATTAATCCTGTTCAGATAGAAATGCATCAATTTCATTCCGCCACGGAACCGCAGGCTGTGCCCCCTGACGCGTAACGGCAATCGCAGCTGCAGCATGAGCAAAGCGGATCGCCAACAACATTTCTTTTCCTTCCAGTAATCCCGTTACCAAAGCGCCATTAAATGTATCCCCAGCAGCAATTGTGTCGATTGCTTTTACTTTAAACCCTGGAACAATTTTACCTTCCTTGCCTTTTTCACTCAGCCATACGCCTCGACTACCCAATGTGATAATGACTGTTTCTATACCTTTATCATGTAAAACCTGCGAGGCTTCTTCCGCTCCAACATCATCTTTTACGGCGATGCCAGTCAAATACTCGGCTTCGGTTTCATTCGGCGTAATAATATCTACCAGCGAAAGCAATCGATCCGAGATTTTCTGTGCAGGCGCTGGATTCAAGATCACTTTGGCATGATGCTTCTTGGCCGTTTCAGCAGCAAGTTGTACGGTTTCCAATGGCGTTTCAAGCTGCAATAACAATGCATCAGCTTCTTTGACAACTTGATCATGACGAAGGAAATAATCAGGAGTTAATCTCCCATTCGCCCCTGCATTAATACCAATAATATTCTCACCCTGCCGGTTGACAAAAATCAGAGCAACGCCCGTTGTTTCTCCTTCAATCACCTCAATTGAGGAAGTATTAATGTTATCTTTTGCCAACTGTTGGCAAACACGTATGCCAACATCATCTTGGCCAACACAAGCGATAAATATAATGTCCGCACCACAGCGACCAGCAGCAACGGCCTGATTTGCGCCTTTTCCTCCAAAGGCAACCTTATACTGTTCTCCCCTCACTGTTTCCCCTGGTTGAGGAAAAGAGTTGAGATTCAATATGTGATCTACATTGATGCTACCCATCACAACCAGTTTTGCCATACTCATGACATTTGTTCCTGTGTGAAAATCATGCAATCATTAAAGCTAATGGCTGCATAAATAAGGTTAATTTATTTCTTCACAACTAATTCCAGCTCAACCGGAATGATGACATCTACTTTTTCACCTTTTAGCACTTTGTCCGCAGCCTGAACGCCGATGATACCCATTTGATCCGGACGCTGTGCGATCGTTGCTCCCAATTTACCACTCTGTACAGCCTTAAGAGCATCGTCAGTGCCATCAAATCCGACAACCAACACATTTTCTTTACCGGCTGCCTGCAATGCTCGCAATGCACCAAGAGCCATTTCATCATTTTGAGCGAAAACAGCTTGTACTGACGGGTGAGCTGTCAGTAAGTTTTGCATGACATTCATCCCCTTTGTACGATCATAATCAGCGGGCTGACTAGCCAACATATTGAATTTGTGCTCTTGGGCTGCCTGACCAAAACCTTCACCACGTTCACGTGCACCTGAAGTTCCTGGAATACCTTCTAATTGAATGACCTTGACATTATTACCTAATTTCTTGGCAATAAAATCAGCTGCCATTTTGGCGCCTAAACGGCTGTCAGAAGCAATATAGCTAATAACATTGCCCTTATACGCTGAGCGATCAAGAGTAATAACCGGAATATTCGCCTTATTTGCCATGATCACTGCATTACCAACGGCATCCGAATCGGTTGGGTTAATTAACATCAATTTTATGCCACGAACCGTCAAATCCTGCACATTGGCCAATTCTTTTGCTGGATTATCCTGAGAATCAAGTACAATCAAGTTATATCCCAGCTTATCAGCCTCTTTTTGTGCACTATCTTTCATTGTGACAAAGAAAGGGTTATTCAGGGTTGAAATAACCAATGCTATGCTATCTTTCGCCAGTGCATTAGCACTTATAGTGGCACTCAATGCTATGACAGAGAGAATGGTTACCAGCTTCTTCATTTTCATATTATTTTTTCCTGTAGGGTGAGAGAGATTATTTACTGCTTTTGTTATCAACCAAAACCGCCAGTAAAATAACAACTGCCTTGACGATCATCTGGTAATTGGAAGAAATACCTAATAAGTTCAATCCATTATTTAAAAAGCCTAAAATCAGCGCACCAATCAGTGTGCCAACAATCCGTCCTCTACCTCCTGCCAGACTGGTACCTCCCAGTACAACAGCAGCAATAGCATCTAACTCATAACCACTCCCAGCCATCGGTTGAGCAGAAGATAATCGTGCAACTTCGATAATGCTGGCCAATGCTGCCAATAAACCACATAGGGAATAAACGATTATTTTTATTTTATCAACGTTAATACCTGATAAACGTGTTGCAAGTTCGTTCCCACCTAAAGCGTAAATATAACGACCAAGGCGCGTATGGTAGAGGATGAACCATGCAACAACAAAAGTAATCAGCATAATCCAGACGGGAGTCGGTACTCCCAATGGATGGCCAATACCAAACCAGACAAATAGATCTGCATTTTCACTGAAACCTGTATTTATCGGGCTACCATCGGTATAAACACGGGTGATACCACGCAATAACAACATCATGACCAATGTTGCAATAAATGCCTGAACTTTGCCTTTTGCAACAATAACGCCAGTACACGCCCCAACAGCTGCTCCCAGTGTCAATGCACAAGCAACAGCCACTAATGCATTAACATCACTACCTACCATTGATGCAGCTATTGCTCCTGTCAGTGCCAACAGGGAACCGACAGATAAATCAATCCCCGCAGTCAAGATCACCAATGTCATTCCCACAGCTATGATTGCATTAACAGATGTTTGCTGAAGGATGTTAAAGAGGTTATTCAATGTGAAAAAGTTGGGACTAAAAAAGAAACAACCGCAATCAGCGTTAATAATGCAATAAGTGATTTTTGTTCCATCAACCATGTTTTCGTAAACCAACGTCGGGAGGCTGACCCTGTATTAGAATTCATATCGATTCCCTTGACCATTTTCTTTTAATTCACTGTAGTTTTGTTTGTCGATAAATTATATGCCTGTAGATTATGTACCTATGAACTACTTGCCAAAAGCAGCGGCCATCAACTCTTCCTGAGAAACCTCGTTCGCATTAAATTCCCCACTAATACTTCCTTCATGCATAACCAGAATACGGTCACTCATTCCCATCACTTCAGACATCTCAGAAGAAACCAAAATGATGCTCAAGCCTTCTTTTTTAAACTGGTTGATAAACTGATAGATTTCTTTTTTTGCCCCGACATCTACGCCTCGGGTTGGCTCATCAAGGATTAAGACTTTTGGACAAGTCATCAACCCACGGGCAATAGCCTCTTTTTGTTGATTACCACCAGAAAGCAAACTAATAGGTTGTTCCATAGAGGGAGTTTTGATATTGAACAACTTGATAAAATCAGCAACGGACTTTTTTTCCGCCAAATGGTGCAAGCGATAGAAATTTTTACTGAAAAAAGGCAAAAAGGTTAGAGACATATTCTCTTTAACAGACATGCTCAAGACTAATCCATCACGCTTACGATCTTCTGAGATGTAGACAATACCATTAGCCATTCCTTCTTGTGGATTTCGGATAGTTAGGAGGTTTCCATCCAGCAAGATCTGACCTTCAGTTTTCGACAATGCCCCGTATATAACCTTCATCAACTCAGTACGACCAGCGCCCATCAAACCAGATATTCCCAAAATCTCGCCGCTATACAGGGAAAAACTGACATTTTTGATCCCAGAGCCAGACAGGTTTCTAATCTCTAACCGCTTTTTACCACGCGGTAGAACCAAGCGAGGGTATTGCTCACCAAGCTTGCGCCCCACCATCATTTCAATCAATCGCTCTTCATTCAGAGCATTGACAGGCTGTTCACCAATAAATTGGCCATCACGCAATACCGTCACATCATCACAAATTTTAAAAAGTTCTTTCAAGCGATGGGAAATATAGACAATGCCACATCCTTGTGCTTTCAGTTCCCGTATGACATGAAACAAGGATTCAGTTTCGGTATCCGTCAAGGCATCTGTAGGTTCATCCATAATGATGACTCTGGATTGGAAACTCAGTACCTTGGCAATTTCTACCATTTGTTGCTCACCAATGGACAATTCAGAAACAAGCCGATGGCTGCTGTAAAAAATATTTAGTCTCCTCAGCAAGTTATCGGCTTCTTCATACATTTTTTTCCAGTTGATAAAACCCAATTTATTGACGAATTCACGACCCAAAAAAATGTTTTCAGCGATCGTTAGTTGAGGAATGAGGTTTAATTCTTGATGAATAATGCCAATACCCGATTCCAGAGAGGATTTGGGGCCAGAGAAAGCTACATCTTGCCCAAGATAGCGGATCGTGCCAGCATCTTTTGTATAAATACCGGTCAAAACTTTCATCATCGTAGACTTGCCGGCACCGTTTTCGCCGACTAACGCCATCACTTTCCCGGGATAAACTCGTAGTGCAGCGCCTGACAAAGCTTTTACCCCAGGAAAAGCCTTGTCAATTCCCTTTAACTCCAGTAATGGCTTCATAATAACCTCAGAAAGTGACTCTTTTCTCTTTCAGAATGCTATGACTGACATACTTTATCGCAATTGCGTTTCCCTGTTGCATTTCGAAAGCAGCAACACATTTGATGATTTGCTCATGTATTTGCTGATTGGGTTCAATAATTGAAGCAGCCAAAATGGCTGCTTCAATTTGTACTTTCTAAATAACAACATTGAAGACAGATCTGGTGTTCCCTGGGTTAGCGCTAAATCAATTCTTTGGGTAGATAATGGGATAGTTTTCTTTTTTATAAGCCTCTTAGCGAAACGTTTCGCTAAGAGGTCATCATATAAAGCTAACGACCAAAGACAACATGATTAATACGAAAATGTGATCATCATTGAAACGTTTAAGAAGGTGATAATAAACAGAAAAAAACTAACTTATTGAATAAGTTAAGCTGAATCGATTTTTTAAAACACACCACTAAACTTAATAAATTATCACCAAAATCTTTGCATAGAGTGAATTTTATCTATAAATAAAGGCAAGTAACTATTCAGCCTTGGTATAAATACTATGCGATTGGTCGAGAAAATATCCCTATTAAGTCAGTATCTAGAAAGTGGGCTATATGAACGACGGCAAGCCATTCGCCTGTGCCTGCTGGCCGCTTTATGTGGAGAGAGTATTTTTCTTCTTGGGCCACCAGGAATAGCTAAAAGCCTTATCGCACGTCGGCTCAAGTTTGCGTTTCAAAACGCCCACGCTTTTGAGTACCTGATGACCCGTTTTTCCACCCCAGAAGAGATCTTTGGTCCCCTTTCCATTCAAGCACTCAAAGATGAAGGACGTTACCAGCGCCTTACCGAAGGGTATTTGCCCGAAGCCGAAATCGTTTTTTTAGATGAAATTTGGAAAGCAGGTCCCGCCATTTTGAATACGTTACTCACCGCGATTAATGAAAAGAAATTCAGAAATGGCAACCAGGAAGAACAGCTACCGATGCGTTTATTGGTTACCGCATCCAATGAACTCCCAGAGAGTGATAGCAGTCTGGAAGCACTTTACGATCGCATGTTGATCCGACTCTGGCTAGACAAGATCCAGGAAAAGAAAAATTTTCGAGCTTTGCTGACTGACCGAAACAATGAAAATGACAATCCTGTACCTGCCCATATTCAAATCACCGATGATGAATTCCAGCAATGGCAAAACAAGATCAATCAAATATCCCTACCAGATCATATCTTCGAACTGATTTATCAATTACGCCAACAATTAAATGCGACTGGAAGTACGGCTGATGTCTCAGATCGCCGTTGGAAAAAATCCATCCGTTTACTGCAAGCCAGTGCCTTTTTCAGTGGCAGAAATGAGATATCTCCGTTAGATATCGTGCTGTTAAAAGATTGCCTATGGCACGACTTGAATAGCTTAAAACTCTTGTCCCAATTTTTGCATGTCTTATTGACAGAACAGGCTTATCGACAACATTCCCTCATGCAAAAAACAGAGAAGCTATACCAACAATGGGTACAGTCCAACCAAAACGAAAATGACCATCCCCTGCAATTAGTCGCCAAATCTTCTCTACTTGGCCGCAAGGCTTCCTATTCACTGCCTGAAAATATTGCAGATGAAAAACTGATCCTGTTTTTACATCCTTCATTGCACATGCATAATATTGAAGTCAATTTCATCGAAATAGATAAAAAATCACTGGAAAATACCTTAAAAAATAATACAGGAGAACTCTCTGCTTGTTTAAATGGCATTGGTTTTCCTCAAACTATCACGGCAGAAATTAATGAAAAGAACCAGCTTACAGTACTGGATATTAGCCGTAATAGCGCTGTTCTCTGCCTATCTGACCCCGCCAAAAACACCGATACAGAATGGCATGAAAAGCTGATATCCATCGGTGATGAAATTCAACGACAACGTAATTTATTCAACCAACATCAACCCTGTTTATTTGTCGAAGAACATTGGCTTGCCAACATTGAACAGAGTTTCCTGCTATTAACTGAAAAGCAGAAACAATTAAGATCAAAAATGGAATAAAAATATGTTAACACTAGCCACACTTGATCTCTTGCTCTCTGTCAATGAAGGGGAGCTGATCGAAGAGATCATCTTGATACTGCTAAGTGCCCCTCAGTTAGTTATTTTCTTTGAAAAACATCCAAGACTTAGACAAGCATTTATGCAAGATCTTCCTGCATGGCAGCAAATATTGCGGCAAAAAATAAAAGAGACGCCGATCCCCGCCCCATTGGCCGAAGAGTTTCAGTTATACCAATATATACAGACAATTAACACGACAGAATTCTATCAGCAGTTACCTAACATCGTAGAGAAACTTCAACAACTCGAATCTCCCTTTACCAAAGAAGCCGATACACTATCCAAAGCATTCTCTGAATACACCTCTTCAGGACAAATACTGTTTATCCAACGCTGGCACCTCAGCTTGATCCTGCAAGCGACGGCATTTAACAACACACTATTAGAACAAGAAAAAGAGCAACTCCTTGCAGAGATCCAGAAACGATTAACACTCAGTGGCACTCTTGATCCCATATTTGATCACAATGATCACGCAGCAGGACGATTATGGGATATGAGTAAAGGACAACTTCACCTAACCACGAAAAATATACAACTATTTACCCGTTATGCTGACTTTCTTGAACAGCAAGCTGAGCTGGAAAAACTAGCACAATTACTTGGCCGCAGTCAGACAGCAAAAGCAATTCCTAAAGAAAACCCCATCCTGGAACCATTTACCCGACTTGAAAGAGTGCCAGATACAATACCTGAGCAAATTAGCGGAATTAGGCAAAGCGACGATATCTTAAGGTTATTACCTACCGAGATGGCTATGCTGGGTATTGAAGAGTTGGAATACGAATTTTATCGGCGGCTGGTGGAGAAAAAATTACTATCGTATCGCCTGCAAGGGGACAACTGGCAAGCCAAAACCACACTCAAACCCATGACACACTACCACAATGAAAAACAGCCTCGGGGACCATTTATGGTTTGTGTTGATACATCCGGCTCAATGGGGGGGTTTAATGAACAGTGTGCAAAAGCATTCTGTCTGGCTTTGATGCGTATTGCACTAGCGGATAATCGTCATTGTCATATTATGTTGTTTTCAACACAACTTATTCATTATGACTTAACATCACCGGATGGGTTCACCCAAGCCATGCATTTTCTGGGGCAAACCTTTAGGGGGGGAACCGATCTGGCATCTTGCTTAAATGCCACTGTTGAAAAAATGCAAGAAAATAGTTGGGAAGATGCTGATGCTGTTGTTATTTCAGATTTCATTGCCCAACGCTTGCCAGGCTCCCTAATCCATCAGATAAAAAATCTGCAACAGCATCAACAACACCGCTTCCATGCGGTCTCCCTTTCCCACTATGGCAAGCCCGATATTATGCAGATATTCGACCATATCTGGCGTTTTGATACCGGGCTTACAAGCCGTTTACGAAGAAAGTGGCGCAATTAAAACTTACAGTACACCTTCAACGGATTCAATGATCTCAGGTGACCAAACACCGCACTGAACCTGACCGATATGTGCCATTTGCAGCAGCAACATCACCAAACGGGATTGCCCGATACCACCACCGATAGATTGTGGCATATCTCCCTTGATCAGAGCCTGGTGCCAATCATATTGCAGACGATCTTCATCACCAGTCAGTGCCAGCTGACGTTTTAACGTCTCTGCATCAACACGGATACCCATAGAAGATATTTCAAAGGCATCTTGTAAAACTGGGTTCCAAACAATAATGTCACCGTTTAAACCAAAGAAGCCATCACAGTTTGGTGTAGTCCAATCGTCATAATCCGGCGCACGTACATCGTGAGCCTGATCATCAGACAACTTACCGCCAATCCCCATCAGGAAAATAGCACCAAACTCTTTGGCAGCCTCACGTTCACGACCTTTCGCATCCAGACCAGGGTAACGTTTCAGAAGCTCTTCACTGTGGATAAAGTGAATTTGATCTGGCAGGAACGGTGCCAGACCAAATTCCTTACTTACCGCTTGTTGTGTTTCTTTTATTGCTTCGTAGATTTTACCTACTGTCTGTTTTAAATAGTCGAGTGAACGCTGACCTTCACCCATCACTTTTTCCCAATCCCACTGATCAACAAAGACAGAGTGGATAGGTGTCAAGCGATCTTCATCAGGACGCAGAGCTTTCATGTGAGTATACAATCCTTGTTCAGATTGAAAACCAAAGCGACCTAATGTCTTACGTTTCCATTTCGCCAGAGAATGAACCACTTCAAAGGTGTCGTCCGGCAACGTTTTCACTTTCACCTGAACTGCTTTTTCATGGCCAGATAAGTTGTCCTGAGTACCATCACCAAGACGGCTCAAAATAGGACCTTGAACTTCGATTAAGCCAAGTTTTTTCTCTAACAGACGGGAAAAGTATGATTTAACAAAACTAATCTGCTGTTGTTTTTCAATAAAGGATGTTTTCATGATGCAACTCTCAAAATTTTTAGTAGCCCTGTGACCCGTTGATATAGATTAAGCAACAAAATGAGGTACAAATTCAATATCTGATAATAAAAATATTGTATAAGATTTATAAATGATAATTTTTACACTATAAAAATGAATATTATTCAAAAACAGGGGTTAAAAATGGCGGAAATTTATCAGATCGATAATTTAGACCGTGACATACTTCACGCTTTAATGGAGAACGCACGTACACCTTACGCAGAATTAGCCAAAAAATTCGCAGTAAGCCCGGGAACCATTCATGTCCGCGTAGAAAAAATGAAACAATCAGGGATCATTACGGGGACTCGAGTCGATATCAGCGCCAAACAACTGGGGTTTGATGTGTGCTGCTTTATCGGCATCATATTGAAAAGCGCCAAAGACTATCCGGCAGCATTGAAGAAACTCGATATGCTTGATGAAGTCGTTGAAGTTTACTACACCACAGGGCACTACAGCATTTTCATTAAAGTCATGTGCCGATCCATTGAAGCTCTTCAAGATGTACTTATCAACAAGATCCAGACGATTGACGAAATCCAGTCAACAGAAACGTTGATCTCCCTGCAAAATCCGATAATGAGGACAATAAAACCTTAAAGCAAAAAATCAGTTAACCACATTATCCACAGGTAGATCCCAGTAGATTCACTACGTACAATAGTTATTCTTTAATTTAGCAAGGATCATGATGAGCACAATAACCTTAATCAGTGGCAGCACAATGGGTAGCGCCGAATACGTTGCTGAACATATCGCTGAGATCTTAGAAAATGATGGCTTTTCAACAGAGATATTTCATGGTCCCTCATTGGAAGATCTTCCACTTGAAGGATTATGGCTTGTGATCACTTCCACTCATGGGGCAGGGGACTTACCTGATAATCTCCAGCCTCTGGCAGATGAGATCACCCAACAGCAACCGGATCTCAGTAATATCACATTTGGTGCCGTTGGTATCGGCAGTTCCGAATATGACACCTTCTGTGGCGCGATAAGATCACTGGAACGTTTATTGGAAGATCACGGAGCAAAACGGATCGGCGATCGATTGGAAATCGACATTCTGCAACATGAAATTCCCGAAGATCCGGCTGAAGAATGGGTCAAAGAGTGGGCAAAGTTACTCTGATCCGATTAAAAATATAACGATCAGCTGTGGATAACTTGTCTGAAAAGCAGGGGTTAACCCGTAGTTATCCATTTAACAACTGAGTTTAAATCGAGTGGCTGTGAATAACTAGGCTTTTAGATCCCAGCTTATCCTGAGCTGGATCACGGATCATTCACAGCAAATGATCCTTTACAGCATTATGATCTTTATATGGAAAATCCACTTATCCACAGATGATCGTGATCCTAATAAAAGATCCAATAAAGAGATCTTTAAATAAAAAGATCTTATTTTAAAGAATGATGATCTCTCACCTCTTGGTCTGAGGTCCAAACTTGAGTAGAATTCTCTCCCTGATGCATATGAAGCATTCTCACTATTGAAGGTTCGCACATGTTTTATCCAGATCACTTTGACGTCATCATTATCGGCGGGGGTCATGCCGGTACTGAAGCGGCGATGGCCTCCGCACGTATGGGGCGTCAAACCTTACTACTGACTCACAATATTGATACTTTGGGCCAGATGTCATGTAATCCAGCCATTGGTGGGATCGGTAAAGGGCATCTGGTAAAAGAGATCGATGCACTTGGTGGCCTAATGGCAAAAGCCACGGATCAAGCCGGTATTCAGTTTAGAACACTCAATGCCAGCAAAGGCCCAGCTGTTCGAGCAACACGAGCACAAGCGGATCGAGTACTTTACCGACAAGCTGTAAGAACAGCACTGGAAAATCAACCTAACTTAATGATCTTCCAGCAACCCGTTGAAGATCTCATTGTTGAAAACGACACTGTTACCGGTGTTGTTACTCGTATGGGATTGAAATTTAAAGCTAAATCTGTAGTCCTGACAGTAGGAACTTTCCTTGATGGAAAAATTCACATCGGATTAGAAAACTACAGTGGAGGACGAGCAGGTGATCCTCCTGCGATCTCATTGTCCCATCGTTTACGTGAACTGCCTCTGCGCGTAGCTCGCTTGAAAACAGGCACACCACCTCGCATTGATGCACGTACCATTGATTTTAGCCAGCTTGAACAACAACTAGGTGATAACCCGACACCTGTATTTTCATTCATGGGTAATGTCGATCAACACCCACGGCAGATCCCGTGCTATATCACACATACCAATGAAAAAACCCATGAAGTGATCCGCAATAACTTGGATCGCAGTCCAATGTATGCGGGGATCATTGAAGGGATCGGCCCTCGTTATTGTCCTTCCATCGAAGACAAAGTTATGCGTTTTGCGGATCGTAACGCTCACCAGATCTTCCTGGAACCCGAAGGATTGACCAGTAACGAAATCTATCCAAATGGTATTTCTACCAGTTTGCCATTTGATGTTCAGATGCAAATTGTTCACTCCATGAAAGGCATGGAAAATGCCCGTATTATTCGCCCTGGCTATGCGATCGAATACGACTTTTTCGATCCACGTGATTTAAAACAAACACTGGAAAGTAAATTTATTCACGGTCTGTTCTTTGCTGGTCAGATCAATGGTACTACTGGGTATGAAGAAGCAGCAGCGCAAGGATTACTGGCTGGTCTTAACGCAGCACGCTATGCTTATGGTGAAGAAGGTTGGTTCCCACGCCGTGATCAGGCTTATATTGGCGTCTTGGTCGATGATCTATGCACACTTGGCACTAAAGAGCCTTACCGCATGTTCACCTCCCGTGCTGAATATCGTTTGATGCTGCGTGAAGACAATGCGGATCTTCGACTGACTGAACAAGGCCGCCAACTTGGTTTGGTAGATGATCTCCGTTGGGAACATTACTGCCGCAAATTTGAAATGATCGAACAGGAACGCCAGCGCCTGCGTAATATCTGGGTACATCCTCACTCTGATAACTTAGAGGATATCAACCAGATGCTAAAAACACCGCTGTCAAAAGAAGCCAACGGTGAAGATTTGCTGCGCCGCCCTGAGATGAATTATGAATTGTTAACGTCGTTACCTCGTTTTTCACCTGGGCTGACTGAGCCTCAGGCTGCGGATCAGGTTGAAATTCAAGTGAAATATGAAGGCTATATTGCCCGTCAGCAAGAAGAGATCGAAAAACAGTTACGTAATGAAAATACCGCATTACCTGTTGATTTGGATTATCAACAAGTGAGCGGGCTTTCCAATGAAGTTATTGCAAAACTGAATGACCATAAACCAAGTTCAATTGGCCAGGCTTCGCGGATTTCAGGCATCACTCCAGCCGCAATTTCTATTTTGCTGGTATGGCTGAAAAAACAAGGTCTATTGCGTCGTAGCGCTTAAGGGGACAGATTTTGCTTAACAAATTGGAATCGCTGCTGGCGAAAACTGACATTAAGTTATCACTGCTACAAAAACAGCAGCTCATTGCCTATGTTGATATGCTGAATAAATGGAACAAGGCTTATAACCTGACATCTGTCCGTGATCCAAAACAGATGTTGGTTCGGCATATTATGGATAGCATTGTTGTTAATCCATTCCTGCATGGAACGCGTTTTATTGACGTTGGAACTGGCCCTGGCTTGCCAGGCATTCCACTGGCAATTGTACGTCCAGATTCCCATTTCACTTTATTGGATAGTTTGGGAAAACGCGTTCGTTTTTTGCGCCAGGTTCAACATGAATTAGGCTTGACCAATATTGAGCCGGTACAGAGTCGGGTTGAAGAATTTATTCCTGAACCTCTTTTTGATGGGGTGATTAGCCGTGCATTTGCTTCACTGCAAGATATGCTGTCATGGTGCAACCATCTTCCTAAACCACGTGAAGGGCGTTTTTATGCTTTGAAAGGTGTACTGCCAGAAGATGAATTGACTCAATTGCCAACAGGGATTGTGCTCGACACGGTTGTTCCTCTCCAAGTCACAGAGTTAGATGAACAGCGTCATCTGGTAATACTTAAGTCAAACTAACTTTGCTATTTGTCAATAAAAATCTAAATAATTAGTGACGTCAACGACATTTAAAATGTAACGGGCGTTACTAATTCTTCTCTTCCATGGATTCAACTTTATTTACTGATGATTTACAGAAAACCAACGTAATGTTTATATTGGTAGAATTTCTCTTTTCAAAGATTGCTATCGATTTTCTTTATAAATAAATTTTAGAGAAAGTGAAAAAATAGTCATTTAAACTTTTTTATCGATATATCAGATAAAACTTCACAGATGTAATATTAATATTTTGATTTTCGATAAAAAAAATAAAATATTTTTATCACATATTTAATGATAAATATAATTAATGGGTTTTGTTTAATGTGATGTATATCACGTTTAATTTAGAGGTCATACCATTAATCATTGCAGAATATTAAATAGTATTTGTGAGCGATCTAGCACCAAAGTTAGAAATTTAAATAATTATTCACTTTTTCGCTACTTATGGATTGAATTCATTTTGGCTGCCCGTATAATTTGCACGTTTTTGTCACTTGACACTCTTAAGCAAAGCCAGTTTTATACAACATTCAGCAAAGCCTGATATGTGATGGTGTACCACAGGGAGAAAACAAAAGTCATGTCTGTATCCCTTTACAGCGGTAGAATGGCACTGAAACTGTTATTTTTGCAGTTAATGACTTTTGTTATTCTCAGTGTAGCTTTTTGTACCAAAAGTATAGAGTGGGGCGCTTCTGCTTTTGCTGGTGGGCTAGCATGTTGGCTACCAAATGCCATTTTTATGCTGCTTAGCCGCTTCCAAAAGGTAAAAGAAGAAGGCGTTCCAGTACGTATTGCATGGTTTTTCGCGATTAGCGAAGGGGTGAAGGTTATCATTACGATAACCGTGCTGATAGTCGCTTTAGGGGTGTTCAAGGCGGCATTTGCACCACTTGGTGTGGCCTATTTAGCGGTGCTGATTGTGCAGATCATCGCACCTGCCGTAATGAACGGTTAGCGTTTTTAACAACAAAAGGGTAAAAAGCATCATGTCTGCATCAGGAGAAGTTTCAACTTCGGAGTACATAAGTCATCACCTGAAGCACCTTCAGTTGGACTTGCGTACCTTTGAGTTGGTCAATCCCCACGCTAGTGGTTATGAGCCGACGTTCTGGACGTTAAATATCGACTCGCTTTTTTTCTCCATCGTATTAGGGATGTTGTTTCTATTTGTATTCAGAAGAGTCGCGGTTCGCGCCACTGACGGCGTTCCGGGCAAATTTCAGACTGCAATAGAAATGGTAATCGGCTTCGTTGATAACACCGTGCGTGATATGTATCACGGCAAGAGCAAAGTGATAGCTCCTCTGGCTTTGACTGTGTTCGTCTGGGTGTTACTCATGAACGCATTGGATTTGCTGCCAATCGATTTAATTCCTCTAATCGGTGAACACTACTTCGGCTTGCCTGCGCTGCGTATTGTTCCAACCGCAGACGTCAGTGTCACTTTGTCGATGGCCCTCGGTGTTTTTGTCCTCATTCTGTTCTACAGCATTAAGATGAAAGGAATTCGTGGTTTTGCGAAGGAGCTGACATTACAGCCTTTCAATCATCCACTCTTTATTCCAATTAACTTAATCTTGGAAGGGGTCAGCTTGCTGTCTAAACCTATATCACTCGGTCTGCGACTGTTTGGTAATATGTATGCTGGCGAATTGATCTTTATTCTTATTGCGGCCCTTCTACCGTGGGGAGCACAGTGGTTACTCAGCCTGCCTTGGGCGATTTTCCACATACTGATTATTACGTTACAAGCCTTTATTTTCATGGTTCTGACGATTGTTTATCTGTCGATGGCATCTGAAGAGCATTAATTTTTTATCAATCAATAATTGTGTTTTAACTTGAAACAAACTGGAGACTGTCATGGATATAAACATGGATCTGCTGTACATAGCTGCCGCTATTCTGATGGGTTTGGCGGCTATCGGTGCTGCGATCGGTATCGGCATCCTCGGGGGTAAATTCCTGGAAGGCGCTGCTCGCCAACCTGATCTAATTCCTCTGCTGCGTACGCAGTTCTTTATCGTCATGGGCCTGGTTGACGCCATCCCGATGATTGCTGTGGGCCTGGGCTTGTTTATGATGTTCGCTGTTGGCGGTTAATAAGATAGCAGAACTTAAAATTACGCCAATTCATTAATTGAAATAGAGGTATTGTGTCGTGAATATTAACGCAACAATCCTCGGCCAGGCCTTAGCGTTTGTCCTGTTTGTTTTGTTCTGCATGAAGTATGTATGGCCACCAATCATGGCGGCCATTGAAAAACGTCAGAAAGAGATTGCTGACGGTTTGGCTTCAGCAGAGCGTGCCAAAAAGAACCTGGACTTAGCGCAAGCCAATGCGACCGACCAACTGAAAAAAGCGAAAGCTGATGCACAAGTTATCATTGAGCAGGCTAATAAACAAAAAGCCCAAATTATTGATGATGCGAAAGCAGAAGCAGAGCTGGAACGTAACAGAATTGTGGCGCAAGCTCATGCTGAAATTGAAGCTGAACGCAAGCGCGCACGTGAAGAGTTACGTAAACAGGTTGCGATGTTGGCTATCGCAGGTGCCGAGAAAATCATCGAACGTTCCGTGGATGAAGCT
Source organism: Xenorhabdus thailandensis (assembly GCF_037996785.1). Lineage (NCBI taxonomy): Bacteria > Pseudomonadati > Pseudomonadota > Gammaproteobacteria > Enterobacterales > Morganellaceae > Xenorhabdus > Xenorhabdus thailandensis. Next base: position 493,437 of record NZ_JBBMXF010000007.1, on the reverse strand, counting down.
GCTAACAGCGACATCGTTGATAAACTGGTCGCTGAACTGTAAGGAGGGAGGGGCATGTCTGAATTTGCTACGGTAGCTCGCCCCTACGCCAAAGCAGCTTTTGACTTTGCTGTAGAACACCAATCGCTCGAACACTGGCAGAACATGCTGGCGTTCATTGCTGAGGTTACTCGCAACGAGCAGGTTGGTGAGCTGCTTTCCGGTTCATTAGCACCGGAAACGTTAGCCAAAACCTTCATCACCCTTTGTGGTGAGCAGGTTGATGAGCATGCTCAGAACTTTATTCGTGTAATGGCAGAAAATGGTCGCTTGCTGGTACTGCCAGAAGTCTTCCGGCAATTTATCCAATTGCGTGCGTCACTTGAATCGACTATCAATGTTGAAGTGATTTCTGCGACCGAACTGAATGAGCAGCAGCAGGCTAAAATTTCTGCGGCGATGGAAAAACGTCTGTCACGCAAAGTGAAGCTGAATTGCAAAATTGACAAGTCTGTTATTGCCGGTGTGATTCTCCGTGCGGGTGATATGGTAATAGATGGCAGTATTCGTGGCCGTCTGGATCGTTTAACAGACGTCTTGCAGTCTTAAGGGGACTGGAGCATATGCAACTGAATTCCACCGAAATCAGCGAACTGATCAAACAGCGTATTGCTCAGTTCAATGTCGTGAGCGAAGCTCACAATGAAGGTACGATTGTTTCCGTTAACGACGGTATCATTCGTATCCATGGTTTAGCTGATGTCATGCAGGGTGAAATGCTTTCCCTGCCTGGCAACCGTTACGCAATTGCACTGAACCTGGAGCGCGACTCTGTAGGTGCGGTTGTGATGGGTCCGTATTCTGACTTGGCCGAAGGCATGAAAGTCAAATGTACTGGCCGTATTTTGGAAGTGCCTGTTGGTCGTGGTTTGCTGGGACGTGTTGTTAACACACTGGGCGAACCCATTGACGGCAAGGGCGCTATTGAGAACGACGGTTTCTCACCGGTAGAAGTTATCGCACCAGGGGTTATCGATCGCCAATCCGTTGACCAGCCTGTCCAGACAGGTTACAAATCTGTTGATGCCATGATCCCAATCGGCCGTGGCCAGCGTGAGCTGATCATCGGTGACCGTCAGACCGGTAAAACTGCTCTGGCTATTGATGCGATTATCAACCAGCGTAATTCTGGTATCAAATGTGTCTACGTTGCGATTGGTCAGAAAGCCTCTACCATTGCTAACGTCGTTCGTAAATTGGAAGAACACGGCGCACTGGAAAACACCATCGTTGTTGTTGCATCCGCTTCTGAATCTGCGGCCCTGCAATATCTGGCACCTTACTCTGGTTGCGCGATGGGTGAATATTTCCGTGATCGCGGTGAAGATGCCTTGATTGTTTACGATGATCTGTCTAAACAGGCTGTAGCATACCGTCAGATTTCCCTGTTGTTGCGTCGTCCACCTGGACGTGAAGCATACCCTGGTGACGTATTCTATTTGCACTCCCGCTTGCTGGAGCGTGCAGCGCGTGTTAACGCTGAATACGTTGAAAAATTCACTCATGGTGAAGTGAAGGGTAAAACCGGTTCTCTGACTGCGCTGCCAATCATTGAAACTCAGGCGGGTGACGTTTCTGCGTTCGTACCAACAAACGTTATTTCTATCACAGATGGACAGATCTTCCTTGAATCTTCTCTGTTTAACTCAGGTATCCGTCCAGCGGTTAACCCAGGGATTTCCGTATCCCGTGTAGGTGGTGCTGCTCAGACTAAGATCATCAAGAAACTGTCTGGTGGTATTCGTACCGCTCTGGCTCAGTACCGTGAACTGGCGGCATTCTCCCAGTTTGCTTCTGATCTGGATGATGCAACGCGTAAGCAGTTGGATCATGGTCAGAAAGTGACTGAGTTGTTGAAACAGAAACAGTATCAGCCGATGTCCATTGCACAGCAGGCTCTGTCTCTGTTTGCTGCTGAACGTGGTTATCTGGAAGATATCGAAATCGCAAAAGTGGTCAGTTTCGAAGCTGCGCTGTTGGCATATGCTAACCGTGAACATGCTGATCTTCTGAAAGAGATTGACCAGTCTGGTGATTACAATGGAGAGATCGAAGCGAAGCTGAAAGCTCTGTTGGAATCCTTCAAGGCGACTCAGTCCTGGTAACACTATTCGGCCCAGTTTGATTCTATTTAACGAAAAAACTTGGGCCGTCTGGTTGAATTCGGAGAAGCAGAAATGGCCGGCGCAAAAGAGATACGTACCAAAATCGCCAGTGTGCAGAACACGCAAAAAATCACTAAAGCGATGGAGATGGTCGCCGCGTCCAAAATGCGTAAAACGCAGGATCGCATGGCGGCCAGCCGTCCTTATGCAGAAACCATTCGCAATGTGATTGGACACCTTGCGTTAGGTAATCTGGAATACAAACATCCATACCTTGAAGAGCGCGAAGTGAAGCGTGTTGGGTACGTGGTTGTTTCGACTGACCGTGGTTTATGTGGCGGTTTGAACATTAACGTGTTCAAAAAATTGCTGATAGAAATGAAAGACTGGTCTGATAAAAACGTTCAAGTTGATTTGGCGCTTATTGGATCAAAAGCGGTTTCCTTCTTTTCTTCTGTTGGTGGCAACATTGTTGCTCAAGTAACAGGGATGGGAGATAACCCGTCATTATCCGAACTGATCGGGCCAGTCCACGTCATGATGCAAGCATATGACGAAGGGCGTCTGGATAAACTGTATATAGTGACAAACAAGTTCATGAATACAATGTCTCAGGTTCCGACGATCACTCAGTTATTGCCTCTGCCAGCCGGAGACGATGAAACACTGAAGAAGAAGTCTTGGGACTATCTGTATGAACCTGATCCTAAGGCGTTGTTGGATACCCTGCTGCGTCGCTATATAGAATCGCAAGTTTATCAGGGCGTCGTTGAAAACCTGGCTAGTGAACAGGCCGCACGAATGGTAGCGATGAAAGCCGCAACCGATAACGGTGGCAACCTGATCAAAGAGTTGCAGTTGGTTTACAACAAGGCTCGTCAGGCCAGCATCACTCAGGAACTCACCGAAATCGTTTCGGGTGCTTCTGCGGTTTAACAGCTAGGTTTACGAATTACGTAGAGGATTCAAGATGGCTACTGGAAAGATTATCCAGGTAATCGGCGCCGTAGTGGACGTCGAATTCCCTCAGGACAGCGTACCAAAAGTATACGATGCCCTTGAGGTTAAAAACGGTGAAGAGAAACTGGTGCTGGAAGTTCAGCAGCAGTTAGGTGGTGGTATCGTCCGTTGTATCGCAATGGGGACCTCCGATGGCCTGCGCCGTAATTTGGACGTGACTGATTTAGGACACCCAATCGAAGTACCAGTGGGTAAAGCGACACTGGGCCGTATCATGAACGTATTGGGCGATCCAATTGACATGAAAGGTGAGATTGGCGAAGAAGAGCGTTGGTCAATCCACCGTACAGCACCATCCTATGAAGAGTTATCTAACTCTCAGGAACTGCTGGAAACCGGTATCAAAGTTATGGATTTGATCTGCCCATTCGCGAAGGGGGGAAAGTTGGTCTGTTCGGTGGTGCTGGTGTAGGTAAAACCGTTAACATGATGGAGCTGATCCGTAACATCGCGATCGAGCACTCAGGTTACTCTGTATTTGCCGGTGTTGGTGAGCGTACCCGTGAAGGTAACGACTTCTATCATGAAATGACCGATTCAAACGTATTGGATAAAGTATCTCTGGTATACGGTCAGATGAATGAGCCACCAGGAAACCGTCTGCGTGTTGCGTTGACCGGTTTGACGATGGCGGAAAAATTCCGTGATGAAGGCCGTGACGTTTTGCTGTTCGTTGATAACATTTACCGTTATACCCTGGCAGGGACAGAAGTATCTGCACTGTTAGGTCGTATGCCATCAGCGGTAGGTTATCAGCCAACGTTGGCAGAAGAGATGGGTGCTCTGCAAGAGCGTATCACCTCAACGAAAACAGGCTCTATCACCTCCGTACAGGCTGTTTACGTTCCTGCGGATGACTTGACTGACCCATCACCTGCGACAACCTTTGCTCACTTGGATGCAACCGTCGTATTGAGCCGTCAGATCGCCTCTCTGGGTATTTACCCTGCGGTTGATCCACTGGACTCAACCAGCCGTCAGCTTGACCCACTGGTTGTTGGTCAAGAGCACTATGACGTGGCTCGTGGTGTTCAGTCCATCCTGCAACGTTATCAGGAGCTGAAAGACATCATCGCCATTCTGGGTATGGACGAACTGTCTGAAGAAGACAAACTGGTTGTGGCGCGTGCTCGTAAGATCCAGCGCTTCCTGTCTCAGCCATTCTTCGTTGCAGAAGTCTTCACCGGTTCACCAGGTAAATTTGTTCCTCTGAAAGACACTATCCGTGGCTTCAAAGGTATCCTGGAAGGTGATTATGACCACCTGCCAGAGCAGGCGTTCTACATGGTTGGTACCATCGAAGAAGCTGTGGAAAAAGCGAAAAAGCTTTAATACGGCTGACGGGAGGTTGATATGGCTGCAATGACGTTCTCCCTGAACGTAGTCAGTGCTGAAAAACAGATGTTTGAAGGACTGGTACAGAAAATTCAGGTGACAGGTAGTGAAGGTGAGTTGGGGATCTATCCTCAACACACACCACTACTGACTGCCATAAAACCGGGCATGATACGTATTGTTAAGCAGTTTGGTGAAGAAGAATTTATCTACCTGTCAGGTGGTATTCTTGAAGTTCAGCCAAATGGCGTTATCGTACTGGCCGATACAGCGATCCGTGGTAAGGATTTGGACGAAGCTAAAGTGCTTGAAGCCAAGCGCAAGGCGGAAGAACACATCCGTAATTCTCACGGCGATGTTGATTATGCTCAGGCATCTGCTGAATTGTCGAAAGCGATCGCGAAACTTCGTGTTATCGAATTGACAAAAAAAATGATGTAATAAATACCCAAAGGGTATAGGCAGTTAGATGAGAAGCCAGTTGGTGAAAACTAACTGGCTTTTTTGCATTGCGAAATATGTGGCAATTTATTTCGCAAACAGGTTTACTTTCATACTTAAAAATTGGGATTGTCAGGTTTCTTATGTCTGTAATTGCAAATAATGACAACGCAAATAATATCGGTACAAAAAGTGTCGTGATCCTTGCCGCAGGCAAGGGAACTCGCATGTATTCCGCACTTCCTAAAGTTCTGCACTTGCTGGCCGGTAAACCGATGGTTCAGCATGTTATCGATACCGCAATGGAGTTGGGCGCCCAAAATGTTCACCTGGTTTATGGGCATGGTGGTGATTTGATGAAACAAGCACTTTCCAGCCAGGATTTGAACTGGGTACTGCAAGCTGAACAGCTTGGGACAGGCCATGCTATGCAGCAAGCGGCTCCGCATTTTTCGGATGATGAAGATATTCTGATTCTTTACGGTGATGTGCCCTTGATTGGTAAAGATACCTTGGCGCGTCTGATTGAAGCTAAGCCAGAAGGTGGAATCGGTTTATTAACTGCCATTTTGGATAATCCAACGGGCTATGGTCGTATCATTCGTGAAAATGGTGAAGTGACGGGTATTATCGAACAGAAAGATGCAACGGAAGAACAGCGTAAAATCAACGAGATTAACACGGGTATTTTGGTGGCGAATGGCGGTGATTTGAAACGTTGGTTATCCAGGCTGGAAAACAATAACGCACAGGGCGAATATTACCTGACTGATGTTATTGCGCTTGCACACAAAGAAGGCCGTCAAATCAAAGCGGTACACCCAAGCCGTTTAAGTGAAATGGAAGGGGTAAACAATCGTTTGCAACTTTCTGCCCTGGAACGGATTTACCAGTCTGAGCAAGCGGAAAAATTACTGCTGGCGGGCGTTATGTTGTTAGATCCTGCCCGTTTTGATTTGCGTGGAACATTAGAACATGGCCGTGATGTGGTCATTGATACCAATGTGATTATTAAAGGCCATGTCACACTGGGAAATAATGTTCAGATCGGTTCTGGTTGTATCCTAAAAAATTGTGTTATTGGTGATGGGGCAGTGATTGACCCTTATACTATCATCGAAGATTCTGAAATTGCGGCTGAGTGCACTATTGGGCCTTTTGCCCGTTTACGCCCTGGCTCCAAATTGGCGGAAAAAGCTCATGTTGGCAATTTCGTTGAAATGAAAAAATCCTCACTTGGCAAAGGTTCCAAGGCAGGCCACCTGACTTATCTTGGTGACTCTGAAATTGGCAATAATGTAAATATTGGTGCGGGCACCATTACTTGTAATTATGATGGCGCCAATAAATTTAAAACCATCATTGGTGATGATGTTTTTGTTGGTTCTGACACTCAGCTTGTTGCGCCAGTTACGGTCGCGAAAGGTGCGACGATTGGTGCCGGAACCACAGTAACAAAAAACGTTGCTGAGAATGATTTAGTTATCAGTCGCGTAAAGCAAACTCATATTAAAAACTGGCAGCGTCCAGTGAAGAAAAAATAATTAAGATATATCCATAATAAAAATCCCCATCTCTACAAAGCTCGGGGACGGCAAAGCCGAAACGCAATCAGGTTGGCGACATAAAAGGGCTTCATCGCCCTGTTTTTGGGAATAAAACAAAATGTGTGGAATTGTTGGTGCAGTAGCACAACGGGATATTGCAGAAATACTGATCGAAGGTCTTCGTCGCCTGGAGTATCGTGGTTATGACTCTGCGGGTATAGCTGTTGTTGACAGTGAAAACCGCATGACCCGCCTGCGCGAAGTGGGTAAAGTACAGATGCTGGCTGATGAAGTAGATAAACAGCCTGTCATTGGTGGAACAGGGATTGCCCATACTCGTTGGGCGACTCACGGTGAACCCAGCGAGCGCAATGCTCATCCTCATGCTTCTGAACATATTGCTGTTGTGCATAATGGCATTATTGAAAACCACGAAGAACTGCGCGAAGAATTAAAAGTGCGTGGTTACACCTTCGCTTCTGATACAGATACAGAAACCATTGCCCATCTTGTTCACTGGGAGCAGCAACAAGGCGGTTCACTGCTGGAAGTGGTGCAGCGTGTGATCCCACAATTACGTGGCGCTTATGGCACCGTAATTATGGACAGCCGTCACCCTGATGTGCTGGTTGCTGCGCGCTCTGGCAGCCCATTGGTCATTGGCTTAGGTGTGGGTGAAAACTTCCTGGCATCTGACCAATTGGCATTACTGCCAGTGACTCGCCGCTTTATTTATCTGGAAGAGGGTGATATTGCAGAAATCACTCGCCGTACCGTTCGTATCTTTGATGTACAGGGCGAAGCGGTTGAGCGCGAACAAATTGAATCTAACGTTCAGTACGATGCCGGCGATAAAGGTGTATACCGCCATTACATGCAGAAAGAGATTTACGAGCAACCAATGGCGATCAAAAGCACATTGGAAAGCCGTTTGAGCAATGGTCAAGTAAATCTGTCAGAACTAGGCGCTAATGCTGCGGAATTACTGTCCCAAGTTGAGCATATCCAAATCGTTGCCTGCGGTACTTCCTACAATGCAGGTATGGTTTCGCGTTACTGGTTCGAATCACTGGCAGGTATCCCATGTGATGTTGAAATTGCTTCTGAATTCCGTTACCGCAAGCCAGCGTGTCGTAAAGGAAGCCTGCTGATCACCCTGTCCCAATCTGGTGAAACGGCTGATACCTTGGCTGCCTTGCGTTTGTCCAAAGAACTCGGTTATCTGACTTCGTTGACCATCTGTAACGTTGTCGGTTCCTCTTTGGTACGTGAATCTGAATTTGCCCTGATGACCAAAGCAGGGGCAGAAATCGGCGTGGCATCCACCAAAGCCTTTACCACCCAGCTAACTGTATTGCTGATGCTGGTGGCTTATATGGGACGTCTGAAAGGTGTGGATACAGCACTGGAACAAGATATTGTTCATGCCTTACATGCTCTGCCAAGCCGTATTGAAAGCATGTTGTCTAAAGACAAGTTGATTGAAGCATTGGCAGAAGATTTCTCTGAAAAACATCATGCCCTGTTCCTTGGCCGTGGCGATCAATACCCGATCGCGGTTGAAGGTGCGCTGAAACTGAAAGAGATCTCCTACATTCATGCAGAAGCCTACGCAGCCGGTGAATTGAAACATGGCCCGTTGGCACTGATTGATGCGGATATGCCGGTTATTATCGTTGCACCGAACAACGAACTACTGGAAAAACTGAAATCTAACATTGAAGAAGTTCGTGCCCGTGGCGGTTTGTTGTATGTCTTTGCCGATCAGGATGCAGGTTTCACTAACAGCGAAAACATGAAGATCATCTCTCTGCCACATGTAGAAGAGTTGATCGCACCGATCTTCTATACCGTGCCACTGCAATTGCTGTCTTACCATGTTGCCTTGATCAAAGGTACGGATGTGGATCAGCCGAGGAATTTGGCTAAATCGGTGACGGTGGAGTGAGAGCCACCAATTTTGGTGTAAAAAAGCTTTAAACTTTCTAAATCCGGTTATGCGTAAGCTAACCGGATTTTTTCGTAAGAGAATAATCGCAGTACATAGAATGTTAACGATAATAAAATGTATAAAACAAATCTGATAAATCTCTTACTCAAACGTCCAGTCCTCAACTCTTAATCCATCCACTCTATTAAATTATTAGTTACAACAATTAACCCTTTGCTTCTAGCATGACAAATATTAATCAAATTCTAAAGTCGTCCGTGATACCTCCCAATTCCAATCATTAACGTCCTGATACTCCCCCCACATAAATGCAAATGGTTGCTCCTGCAAATAGAAAATAACATGACATCTTGAACAAACCGCTTATCTGGTTAAGAGGATCTTTTTGCAGGAGAAGCAACATGAGTCACCATTATGATGTTTTAGTTATAGGCGCTGGAGTTTCTGGTATTGGTATGGCGTGTCATTTGGCAAGGGAATGTCCCAATAAAAAAGTGGGGATCTTAGAACGTCGCCATAATATAGGGGGAACTTGGGATTTATTTCGCTATCCAGGTATTCGTACAGATTCGGATATGATGAGCTACGGCTATAAATTCCGTCCTTGGACAGATACCAGTATTTTTGCTGATGGATCTTCAATTAGGCGCTATCTCCATTCAGTAGCAACAGAATATGAAGTTGATAAGAAAATACAGTTCGGGTTGAGAATCACTCAAACTGACTGGTCAAATGAAACTTGCCAATGGACTGTTACTGCAATTGATGAAGCCACTGAAGAAACCCGGCAATTTACCTGCCATTTTCTTATCATGGCGACAGGTTACTACAACTATGATGAACCTCATTTACCCAAGTTTCCCGGTCTTGCAGATTTCAAAGGCCCAATCATTCATCCTCAATATTGGCCCGAAGAATTGGACTATAAAGGAAAGCGAGTCGTTGTGATTGGAAGTGGCGCAACCGCGGTCACTTTACTGCCGGCAATGGCTAACGATACTGAACATATCACCATGCTACAGCGTTCTCCTGGCTACATTTTATCAATACCAGGAAGAGATAAGATGGCAGAATTGCTAAAGGGCGTTATTCCCCAACGTTGGATTTACACGTTAAGTAAAAATCGCAATATCTTATTTTTCAGTTCGTTGTATAAGATAAGTCGGTATTTTCCCAACCTGCTCAGATCGTTTTTATTGGGTCTGGCTCGCAGAAAGGTTGGTTCTGGTTTTGACATGAAACACTTGACGCCAAAGTACATGCCATGGGATGAACGATTGTGTTTTGTTCCCGACAGTAACCTGTTTAAGGTACTGAAAGAAGGCAAAGCGTCTATTGTTACCGATCAGATTGAACGTATTACTGCAAATGGTATTTTGTTGCAATCTGGTAAGGAATTACCCGCAGATATCATAGTGACAGCGACGGGGCTGAAATTACATCTTATGGGGGGAATAGAACTTTTTATTGATGGACAAAAGCCACAAAGTCATAGCCAATTGTTATATAAGGGAACATTGGTACAGGACGTTCCTAATTTTGCTTATCTGGTTGGCTATATCAATAATGCCTGGACATTAAAAATTGATCTCTCAGCTGAATATATTTGTCGTTTATTAAATGAGATGGATCGCCGCCATGCCAAGATTGTCACACCACATGCGCAACCCAATGAAGTCGTGGTTAATGAGCATATTTTTGGTGCCTTGCGTTCAGGTTATGTGAGACGTGGTGAATCTGGTCTTCCTCGTCAGGGACGTAGCCAAAATTGGCATGTTTCACATGATTACAAAAAGGATAAAGAGGTATTTGGGCAATCTATTAATGATACGGCATTACGGTGGAAGTAAATTTTAACTAACGATTTGTGATGAGCCACTTCTTAGCAGGGAAAATCTCAATATAGATTAAAAATGGCAGACACATCGCTTTAAAAGTTCTAGTGCTGTAGCTCATAAATATACTTGCACCTTTTACCATATTTTGTCAGTTTTAATGCTATCAGTGGTATCTGATGAACATCTTTTAAGGCAGGGTAAATATGAGTAAGAGTGTAGGTTTTATCGGTTGGCGCGGTATGGTCGGCTCAGTATTGATGCAGCGGATGATAGAAGAGCGAGATTTTGACGAAATAAATCCGGTTTTCTTCACAACCTCCCAACACGGGCTTCCAGCCCCGCAGTTTACAATAAATCGCACAGGAACATCAGGCATCTTACAGGATGCTTTTGATATTGATGCGCTGGGTGCGCTGGATATTATCATTAGTTGTCAGGGGGGGGATTATACTAATGAAATCTACCCTAAACTGAGAGCCACTGGCTGGCAGGGATATTGGATCGATGCTGCTTCTGCACTGCGTATGAATGATGATGCTGTCATTATTCTTGATCCTGTCAACCATCAACATATTCAAAATAGCTTAAATAAAGGCACCAAAACCTTTGTTGGCGGTAATTGTACGGTTAGCTTGATGCTGATGTCATTGGGCGGATTGTTTGCCAATGATTTGATCGAGTGGGCATCGGTATCAAGCTATCAGGCGGCTTCTGGCGGTGGCGCTCGCCATATGCGTGAACTGCTGGTGCAAATGGGTATGCTGCATAATCAGGTGGCTGAGGAGCTACAAAATCCTGCTTGCGCGATTTTGGATATTGAAAAACGTGTAACGGATTTTACCCGCAGTGGTGCATTGCCAACTGACCAGTTTGGTGTTCCTTTGGCTGGAAGCTTAATTCCGTGGATTGATAAGCAACTGGAAAATGGACAGAGTCGCGAAGAATGGAAAGGCCAGGCCGAAACCAACAAGATCTTGAACACGGGTAATAACGTGATCACGATTGATGGCTTGTGTGTCCGTATTGGGGCATTACGTTGTCATAGCCAGGCATTTACCCTGAAATTAAAAAAAGATATCCCGATCCATGAAATTGAAACATTACTGGCTTCCCATAATGATTGGGTACGCGTTATTCCAAATGATCGCGAATTAACGATGCGAGAGTTAACACCGGCGGCGGTGACTGGCACGTTAAATACACCAGTAGGGCGTCTACGTAAGTTGAATATGGGGCCAGAATATTTATCTGCCTTTACGGTGGGCGATCAGTTGTTATGGGGAGCTGCAGAGCCTTTGCGCCGTATGTTGCGTATTTTGCTGTAGAAAAGAGTTAAGTTTTTATATTGGTTGAGAATAATGCCGCCACTCAATAGAGATATTGGCGGCATTAATTATTTTTTGGCTTTTAGCGAACGGTTGTACCCAATGTTAACGTGACACAACGAATAAACTCGGTACTGACACCTTTGCGGTTTTCAAGGTCTATAACTGATGTTGTATGGTATTTTGGACAGATTTCATAAAGCAATTCAGGTGATATATCTGCCCCCAGAGATTTAAGCACTGCAGAAGCTGTTTCTGGCCTAAAATTCATTCGGGCTTCATAGGCGGGAAGTGCATTACGGATTTTCTGGAATATCTCTTGATTTTCATCCAGAATTGTTTCCAGATTACTGTCATTAATATGGGACAAAGCATGATCAAAATCTGTCACACCGCGAAGTGCGAGAAGACTAATATCCATATTATGTTTGGTAGCAAGTGATTCAGTGCCTGTTTGGGATTGAATTTTTGCATAGTTGAGTGACTTAATTTCATGATGAATTTTACTGGCTACTTCTGGAATAAAACCAACAGCCAGAGCAATATTTTCAATTTCATCATGAGTTAATGCGAACATGACACCTTCCCATGAATCGGTCAGCTCCATTGCCTTAGCACGGAGAGCATTGGCATTGTCGGATATACGATTTAGCTCATTTTGACTCACCATCTCAGCATCAATAATATGAGGTTTGGTGGATGTTTGGTCTGTGAATTTTTGCATGATCTTCTCCTAAGTGACATTACTATATAACAGGTAAATATCTTCTACGGATAATGATACAGCTTCCGATAAATCGGACGAGATGAATGGGTTTGGATATTAATTAACTTTATCCGTCATCCATTGTCAATAATTTTTTAAGGCGGCCATTGTTCAGGTTTTGTTATATTGAATATGCTGAAATAATAAATATATAAATTAAAGAAGTTATACGTATTGAACTTCAAGTTGCATTTGCAACACTCTATGAAACCTGATATTTACCCGCGAAGCGGGGAAATATCACACGCATCTTGAAGTTAGATTGGTATATATTTTTTGTGAAAAATAGATTTACTATTTTTATTGGATTAACAGAATGTAAAGGGATATAAAATAATAGTCTAATAATAGGGGGAGATATATATTAAGAGATAGGATCTGTTTATGAATAGTTAATTTTTAATTTACCTGTATCATGGGGATATATTTATTTTATATTATCCATCAGGTTTATATTTATAGATTATTATAATATTTTATTTTTCTGGTGGAGATAAAACAATTATTTTTCAAGTTGCAGATTTGTTGTCTGCAACTTGAAATTGATTAGGTATATACGCATTAAACTTCAAGCTGCAATTTACAACACGATATGAAACCTGATATCTCCCCGCTTTCGCGGAGAGATATCACTCGCATCTTGAAGTTAGATTGGTATAGTTCTGTAAATAGTTTCGGGAATATCAGATATCAATATTCGCCGCTTTCAAGGCATTCTCTTCAATAAATGCCCGGCGAGGTTCAACCGCATCCCCCATCAGAGTCGTGAACAGTTGGTCAGTTGCAATGGCATCTTTCACGGTTACACGCATCATGCGACGGGTTTCTGGGTTCATGGTTGTCTCCCACAACTGTTCAGGATTCATCTCTCCCAGACCTTTATAGCGTTGGACGGCAAGACCACGGCGTGACTCTTTAGTCAGCCATTCCAGAGCTTGTTCAAAGCTGCTGACTGCCTGACGACGTTCACCACGTTCGCCACGTTCGATGTATGCACCTTCCTCAATCAAATTCCCAATCAATTCACCCAGTTTGGTAATGCGGCGATATTCGCCACCGTGGATAAAGTCGAAATCCAGATTGTAGTTAGTATCAACACCATGTGTACGAATGCACAGAATGGGTTCGAAAATTTGGCGTTCACGGTTCTCATGGATTTGATAGCTGTAAGTGCTGCCATTTTGCTCTTTGTCATTCAGACGAATAGCCAGTGAGCTTACCCACTCTTCCACTTTTGCCTGATCGTTCAAAGCATCTTCGGTCAGTTTAGGGTGGTAAATCAGGTTGTTTAGCAGGGCCTGCGGATACAGACGCTCCATGCGACGGATGATTTTCTGAGCGGCATTGAATTCAGCTACCAATTTTTCCAACGCTTCCCCTTTCAGGGCTGGTGCATGTGGATTGGTATACAACGCTGCGCCATCCAATGCGATAGACATCAGGTAAGCTTCCATTGCATCATCATCTTTGATGTATTGTTCTTGCTTACCTTTTTTCACTTTATACAGTGGTGGCTGGGCGATGTAGACATAACCGCGCTCAATGATTTCCGGCATCTGGCGATAGAAGAATGTCAGCAACAGAGTACGGATGTGCGATCCGTCAACGTCAGCATCGGTCATGATGATAATGCTGTGATAACGCAGCTTGTCTGGGTTGTATTCATCGCGGCCAATGCCACAGCCCAGGGCCGTGATCAAAGTGGCGACTTCCTGTGAAGAGAGCATTTTATCAAAGCGTGCTTTCTCAACGTTCAGGATCTTACCTTTCAATGGCAAGATAGCTTGATTCTTACGGTTGCGTCCTTGTTTTGCAGAACCGCCCGCAGAATCACCCTCCACCAAGTAGAGTTCGGACAGGGCTGGATCGCGCTCCTGGCAGTCAGCTAGTTTTCCCGGCAATCCGGCCAGATCCAGTGCACCTTTACGACGGGTCATCTCGCGAGCCTTACGTGCTGCTTCACGGGCGCGGGCTGCATCAATGATTTTGCCGACGACAGTTTTGGCATCGTTCGGGTTTTCCAGCAGGTATTCCACCAGCTTCTCATTCATCAGGGTTTCAACCACGGTTTTCACTTCGGAAGAAACCAACTTGTCTTTGGTCTGTGAAGAGAATTTAGGATCAGGCACTTTAACGGAAATCACCGCAATCAGGCCTTCACGAGCATCATCACCTGTCGCGCTGACTTTGGATTTTTTGTTGTAGCCCTCTTTGTCCATGTAGCTATTGAGGGTACGGGTCATCGCAGTACGGAAACCAACTAAATGGGTTCCCCCGTCGCGCTGGGGAATGTTGTTGGTGAAGCAGTAAATATTTTCCTGGAAACCGTCATTCCATTGCATGGAAATTTCAACACCAATGCCATCTTTTTCGGTACAGAAATAGAAGACATTTGGGTGAATTGGGTTTTTATTACGGCTCAGGAATTCAACAAACGCTTTTATTCCCCCTTCATAGTGAAAGAGATCTTCGGTATTTGTACGTTTGTCGACTAAACGAATGGCAACACCGGAGTTGAGGAATGATAATTCACGCAGGCGCTTGGCCAGAATCTCGAATTCGAACTCAGTGTTAATCTTAAACGTATCCATACTTGGCCAGAAACGGACAGTCGTTCCTGTCTGCTCAGTATCACCGACGACTTTCAATGGTGACTGTGGCACGCCCAGACAATAGGTTTGTTCGTGAACCTTACCGTCACGGCGGATAGTCAGTTCCAGTTTTTCCGATAAGGCGTTAACAACAGAAACCCCCACGCCATGCAGACCACCGGAAACTTTATAGGAGTTATCATCGAATTTACCCCCCGCATGCAGCACAGTCATGATGACTTCTGCTGCTGAAACACCTTCTTCTTCGTGTATGTCGGTCGGAATACCGCGGCCATCATCCTGCACAGAAACGGAATTATCTGCGTGGATAGTGACAGTTATTTTGTCACAATGACCTGCGAGGGCTTCGTCGATAGCGTTATCAACAACCTCGAAGACCATGTGGTGCAGGCCAGTACCATCATCGGTATCACCGATATACATGCCTGGACGTTTACGGACGGCATCCAGCCCTTTTAATACCTTGATACTTGAGGAGTTATATGTATTCGACATCAACGTTTCTCGCTCATCTTAATCCTGTGGTTGAACCTCTATTTTGCCATGTTCTACGCGAAACATCCTGCTATTTACATCAATCATGTCTGTAACTTGTCCAGGTGTGATTGCACTGACAAACACCTGGGCTTGCGTAGATTTTAGACGCTCGGCTAATAGCTGACGACGGCCGGCATCCAGTTCTGAGGCAAAATCATCAAGCAGATACAGGCATTTTTGCCCGCTCTGTCGGGTGAAATATTCACCCTGTGCTAACCTCAATGCGCACATCAGTAACTTCAACTGACCACGGGACAGCATATCTTCTACTGGTGTACCGTCCGCCCTGATCCGCAGATCGGCTTTATGCGGGCCGGAAGCGGTATAGGTTAGCGATCTGTCGCGCTCAAACTGCCGCGCGAGCAGTTCCGCATATTCACTCTCTTTGTCCCAACCTTGCTGGAAGCTGATACTAAGTGTGAATTCAGGTAAAAATTGTTTGCAGGTTTTTTCTATATCTTCGGAAATTTCCGCAATATATTCAGCCCGCCATTGACTAATTTCACTTGCCAATGGGGCAAGCTCTCGATCCCAATGCTGGATTTGGCTGTAGCGAGTGACTTGTCGCAATGCGGCATTGCGCTGCTTAAGCAGCCTTTTCAGGTTGGCCCATGCAGCAAAAAAGCGTGGCTCATTGTGAAAGCACCCCCAATCAATAAAGGCTCGACGATATTTCGGGCCACCATTTAGCAACGTAAAACCTTCTGGTGTGATAAGTTGCATTGGCAGTATTTTCGCTAATTCAGCAATTTTATGTCCATCACTGCCATCTATCCTGACTTTGCTGTCGCCTTGACGGTTTTTACTTAAGCCCACCGATAAAGTTCGTTCATGGGGTTGCTGATCAAGCCGCCCATGAAGAATGAACTCTTCGCAATCATGACGAATGACTCTTCCTGCCTGAATACTGCGAAAAGCACGGCCGTGGCCTAAGGTATAAATGGCTTCCAATATACTTGTTTTGCCGCTACCGTTCGGTCCAACCAGAAAATTAAAACCGGTTGCCAGTGGCAAGTCAGCATCCGCGATATTACGGAAATCGCGGATCAGCAAACGCGAGAGAATCATATAATGAGTTAATTTTGTTACAGGCGCATTGGCATCACGACATAAGTCGCAGCCTGACTCGCTGAATTCTCAATTTTTACGCTGGATGTGGCATCTGTTAGCAGAAGGCTCACTTGCTCGCATTTCAATGCGTTGAGGACATCCAATATGTAGCTGACATTGAAGCCAATTTCCATTTCAGCCCCCTGATAACTGACATCAACAATCTCTTCTGCTTCTTCCTGCTCTGGGTTATTGGCGGTAATTCTAAGTTGATTTTCGCTCAAGTAGATGCGAACGCCCCGGAATTTTTCATTGGACAAAATGGCGGCTCGCGAAAATGCTTGCTTAAGCATGTCACAATTGGCTTCTAATGTTTTATCAGGATTTTTGGGTAACACGCGACGATAATCAGGAAAACGGCCATCAACTAACTTCGATGTGAAGATAAAATCACCAACATGAGCACGAATGTTATTGCTGCCAATCTGCAATTGCAGCGGATTGTCACCGCCATCCAGCAGACGCATTAATTCAATGACGCCTTTGCGAGGTACTATCACGGAATGGGAAGGCAGATCTTGCCCGATGCTCATGGAACAAACGGCCAAACGGTGGCCGTCTGTGGCAATGGTACGTAGTTCTTCGCCTTCCGTTTCAAACAACATACCATTCAAGTAATAGCGAACATCCTGATGCGCCATGGAAAATTGGGTGGATTCGATCAGGCGTTTCAGTGTGGACTGAGGCAGAGAAAATTCGACTTCGCTCTGCCAGTCATCAAGATTGGGAAAATCCGATGCGGGTAGCGTAGAGAGTGAAAAACGGCTGCGACCCGAACGGACGAGGATGCGATCGCTATCCAGTTCTACACTGATTTCTGCTCCTTCAGGCAACCCACGCCAGATATCGAAAAATTTACGTGCGGGAACAGTCGTTGCACCTTGTTCATGTGGCTGGGTAAGTGTAACCCGAGCCTTCATTTCCATTTCCAAATCGGTGCCCGTCAGTAGCAGGGAACCTTCTGTTACCTGCAATAATAAGTTGCCTAAAATAGGCAGGGTAGGGCGGCCTCCCAAGGGGCTGCTAACCTGTTGCAAAGGTTTTAATAATTGCTCACGTTCAATGATAAATTTCATAGCGCTAGGAAGACAATGTTCTGATTAAGTTAGAAAAATCTTCTTTGATGTCGTGACTTTCTTCACGCAGCTGTTCGATTTTACGACAAGCATGAAGTACGGTTGTATGGTCACGTCCACCAAAGGCATCCCCGATTTCAGGCAAGCTGTGATTGGTCAGCTCTTTTGCCAGCGCCATTGCCATTTGTCTCGGACGGGCAACGGAGCGTGAACGGCGCTTGGAAAGCAGATCTGCAACCTTGATTTTGTAATATTCAGCCACCGTTTTCTGAATATTATCGATGGTTACCAGCTTTTCCTGTAGAGCCAATAAGTCACGTAATGCTTCGCGTACAAAATCAATAGTAATCGCACGGCCAGTAAAATTGGCATTGGCGATGACTCTGTTCAAAGCGCCTTCGAGTTCACGAACGTTAGAGCGCAGGCGTTTAGCAATAAAGAAAGCCACTTCTCCCGGCAACTGGATTTGATTCTCATCGGCTTTCTTCATCAAAATAGCAACGCGAGTCTCCAGCTCCGGCGGTTCAATAGCAACGGTCAATCCCCAGCCAAAACGGGATTTTAACCGATCTTCGACGCCATTTATCTCTTTCGGATAGCGATCTGATGTCAGAATAATCTGTTGATTACCTTCTAACAGAGCATTGAACGTGTGAAAGAATTCTTCCTGAGATCGCTCTTTATTGGCAAAAAACTGAATATCATCGATCAGCAGGGCATCAACTGAGCGATAGTAACGTTTGAATTCTTCTATAGCATTGTTTTGTAATGCTTTTACCATATCCTGAACGAAGCGTTCAGAGTGCATGTAAACCACTTTTGCATTAGCTTTACGTGCCATAATGCTGTTGCCGACAGCGTGCAAAAGGTGGGTTTTACCCAGTCCGGTTCCGCCATAAAGGAACAGAGGATTGTATGCGCCACCAGGATTATCTGCCACTTGTCTGGCGGCAGCTCTGGCGAGTTGGTTAGATTTACCTTCAACAAAGTTATCGAATGTATGCTTGGGATTAACATTGGAACGATAAGATAACTCAGGCTGAGCTTTTGCGTTATCCCAGCTTGGGCGTACTGATGAACTGGACGGCGCAGCAGCCACCGGCATATCGGCAATGATTTTCTGAGATGCAGACTGGTTTGGTGAAACAGGCTTATTTCCTACTTCAAAACGCAGTAACGGTACTTCAGGACCACAGAAATCATTTAATAACAAATTGATATTATTAATATATTTCTCTCTCACCCAATCCAACACAAAACGGTTGGGGGCATAGAGAGCCAAAGTGTTATCACTCAGTTCTGCCTGAAGGGGTCGTATCCACATACTGAATTCTGTGGCAGGTAACTCATCCTGCAATCGGGCAAGACATTGCTGCCAAAGCGAAAGTGACACGGCGAACTCCCCTAAAACAAGACCAATAAAAGAAACCGGAATAAAAGACACGTTATATTGGGCACAAGGCGTTATTCCTCTCTGTTTCTCATGTGACGAGGAACAGAGCATGTACCTTGTGGCGATTTTTAACATCATCGCTCCCCAAAGATCCACATAATCTGTATATAGAGAGACTGGGATCGGGATTAACGATCATAACGCAAAAGACGACACAAATCCTCATTCTTTTACACAGCTTTGACGCTTTTTATCCACAGGGAGATCACCACGCTTTGGCACTTGCAGAATATAAAGGCCCGTAAGAAATACTGTAGTGTAATCATGGCATATAGCAAACTTCATTTAATTATCGTTTTAAATTCAAGATGAAAACAATGCTATGATCACGCATTAAGCGGCAACTATCTGTGTATGATCCTTGCGCTTTATTACACAGTCCGTATAATCTTGCACCCTGCGTGTTATGCCAACGATTTTTTCCGGCTAGGTCTGGTGAGGATTTGGGGTTAGCACTTCGGGTAGCAAAAAGTCTGACCTGTCTGTATTGATTGAAATAAAAAAATCTGACAGGGGGGCGGTCAGGCTCGCGTCATCTTAGATTGACTAGGGGGAGTACATTTTATTACAATCCTGCCTCTTTCTATATATTGATGTTGCGACTGAGGCATCGGTGTCTACTTTATTCTCACTGGTCGCCAACGCATTTGCTGAATCAGTAACAAATTTTAAGCTAGGTAGAAATCGCTATGAAACGCACTTTTCAACCATCCGTACTGAAGCGTAACCGTTCTCACGGCTTCCGCGCTCGTATGGCCACTAAAAATGGTCGTCAGGTTCTGGCTCGCCGTCGTGCGAAAGGCCGTGCTCGTCTGACTGTTTCTAAGTAATAAAGCTAACCAACCAAGTGGTTAAGCTCGCTTTTCCGAGGGAGTTACGTTTGTTAACTCCCGAGCATTTCACTTATGTTTTCCAGCAGCCGCAACGGGCAAGCTCCGCAGAGTTAACAATTCTTGGGCGCTTGAATGAGCTGGGGCATCCCCGCATCGGTCTAACCGTCGCCAAAAAAAATGTTAAACGCGCCCATGAGCGTAATCGTATCAAGCGACTGGCTCGTGAAAGTTTTCGTTTAAACCAGCATAAATTGCCTCCAATGGATTTTGTGGTTTTGGTGAGGAAAGGGGTCGCTGAGCTTGATAACCGTGAGCTAACGGAAGCTTTGGGCAAATTATGGCGTCGTCACTGTCGCTTGGCTCGCGCCTCCTGATTGCTTTGATCAGGGGTTATCAGTTAGTGATTAGTCCACTGCTGGGGCCTCGTTGTCGTTTCAATCCTACCTGTTCCCACTATGGCATAGAGGCATTGCGCAGGTTTGGGATGATAAAAGGCAGTTGGTTAACAGTGAAACGCGTATTAAAATGCCACCCTTTACACGAAGGTGGTGATGATCCTGTCCCACCTAAAAAAAACGACGATAACAGAGAACATTAACGATGGATTCGCAACGCAATCTTCTTCTCATCGCTTTGCTGTTTGTTTCGTTCTTGGTCTGGCAGGCGTGGGAAAATGATAAAAACCCACAACCAACGGCCCAGATCACGCAGCAAGCAAATACTACGCTGAGTAGCGAAGCAAGCAGTGGGCAAGGTAAACTGATCACCGTGAAAACGGATGTGCTTTCACTGCACATTAATACCCGTGGCGGTGATATCGAGGAGGCTGATCTGCTGGCCTATCCTGATACTCTCGGTTCCAAAACTCCGTTCAAATTGCTGGAAACAACCCCTGAATTTACTTATCAGGCTCAAAGTGGATTAACGGGTATCAATGGTCCCGATAATCAAGCTGAACGCCCATTTTATCATGCCTCTCAGGATAGCTTTGTTTTGGCTGATGGTCAGAATGAATTGCGTATCCCAATGACTTATACTGCGCCGGACGGTGTTGTTTATGTCAAGACCTTCGTTTTAAGACGTGGCGACTATGCAGTTTCTGTTGATTACAACATCAATAACGTCACTGATAAACCATTACAGATGGCCTTTTTCGGTCAGTTGAAGCAGAGCGTTGAGCTACCAAAACATCGCGATACTGGCAGTAGCAACTTTGCTTTGCATACATATCGTGGTGCTGCTTACTCTTCTGATGAAGAAAAATACGAAAAATACAAATTTGATGATATTGAAAGTAAAGCGCTTTCCGTGACCACAAAAGGCGGCTGGGTAGCAATGCTCCAGCAATATTTCGCCACTGCGTGGGTTCCGGGAGAAAGCAAAACCAGTACTTTCTATACCAAGGACCTGAAAAACCAAAAAATGGCGATCATCGGGTACAAAGGTGAAGACATCAATATTGCGCCGAATAGCCAACAGAATATCTCTTCTACCCTGTGGGTTGGCCCTGAAATTCAGGACAAAATGGCAGCGGTTGCACCACATCTGGATCTGACCGTGGATTACGGTTGGTTGTGGTTTATTTCTCAGCCGTTATTCAAGTTACTGAAATTCCTGCATGAGTTCATCGGTAACTGGGGTTTCTCCATTATTGCGATTACCTTTATCGTGCGCGGTATCATGTATCCGCTGACCAAGGCGCAATACACCTCAATGGCGAAAATGCGTCTGTTGCAGCCAAAAATCACGGCAATGCGTGAGCGTTTTGGTGATGACCGCCAGCGCATGAGCCAGGAAATGATGGCGCTGTATAAGACAGAGAAAGTGAACCCACTGGGTGGCTGTTTGCCTCTGGTGATTCAGATGCCAATCTTCCTGGCGTTGTATTACATGTTGATGGGTTCTGTTGAATTGCGCCATGCCCCATTCATTGGTTGGATTAACGACTTGTCTGCTCAAGATCCTTACTACATCCTGCCATTGCTGATGGGTGTGACCATGTTTGTTATCCAGAAACTGTCACCGACTACTGTGACTGATCCAATGCAGCAGAAGATCATGACCTATATGCCTGTTGTGTTCACGGTTTTCTTCCTGTGGTTCCCATCTGGTCTGGTGCTGTACTACATCGTCAGTAACCTGGTTACTATTATCCAGCAGCAAGTTATTTTCCGTAGCCTGGAAAAACGTGGCTTGCATACCCGTGAGAAAAAGTAACTGTTTTTAAAATAGCTGTTTTTAAAAATATCAGTGGAAGGCGGTCATTGGCCGCCTTTATTATTTTAGCTTTTAACGATAACGAATCTAGGTCAAAAGAGAGAATTTCATGAATACCACCGATACGATAGTCGCTCAGGCCACTCCTCCGGGACGAGGCGGTGTAGGCATTCTGCGTATTTCTGGCTCTAAGGCTGCGAAAGTTGCTGAGGTGGTATTGGGTAAACTCCCAAAACCTCGTTATGCCGATTATCTGCCCTTCCGTGATGCGGATGGCTCTGTGCTTGATCAAGGTATTGCACTTTACTTTCCCGGCCCTAACTCATTTACGGGGGAAGATGTTCTGGAGCTTCAAGGGCACGGTGGGCCGGTTATTCTGGATTTGCTGTTAAAGCGCATTCTGGCGATTTCCGGTGTACGCATTGCCAACCCTGGCGAATTCTCTGAACGGGCTTTCCTCAATGATAAACTTGACCTGGCACAGGCGGAAGCCATTGCGGATTTGATTGACGCCAGCTCTGAACAAGCCGCACGTTCCGCGATGAACTCCCTGCAAGGTGCATTCTCCAACCAAGTCCATGAAATGGTAGAAGCGCTGACTCACTTGCGGATCTATGTTGAAGCCGCGATTGATTTTCCCGATGAAGAGATTGATTTCCTTTCCGACGGCAAGATAGAAGCCAAGTTGGATGAAGTGATCGCAGAACTGGAGCACGTTCGTTCACAGGCGCGTCAAGGCAGCTTGCTGCGCGAAGGTATGAAAGTTGTCATTGCAGGGCGCCCGAATGCGGGTAAGTCCAGTTTGCTTAATGCACTGGCAGGCCGTGAAGCTGCGATTGTGACTGATATTGCGGGCACAACGCGCGATGTTTTGCGTGAACATATCCATATTGATGGAATGCCACTGCATGTGATTGATACGGCAGGCTTGCGCGAAGCCAGTGATGAAGTGGAGCGTATTGGTATAGAACGGGCATGGCAGGAAATTGAGCAGGCGGATCGCGTGCTGTTTATGGTAGACAGTACGACAACGGATGCCGTTGAGCCTGCACAAATCTGGCCTGAATTTATGGCTAAGCTGCCAGAATCGCTACCTGTTACTGTTATCCGTAATAAGACAGATATGACGGGGGAAGAAACGGGTGTTGCAGAAACCAGTGGCTATACATTAATTCGTCTCTCTGCCCGTGATGGGAAAGGTATCGGTTTTCTGCGTGATCACCTAAAAGAAGCCATGGGATTCAACAGCAATACAGAAGGCGGCTTCCTTGCCCGTCGTCGTCATTTGCAGGCATTAAACACAGCAGCGGAGCATTTGCAGGAAGGTCATCAACAGCTCGTCTTTGCTCGTTCAGGGGAACTGCTGGCAGAAGAACTGCGTTTGGCACAGCAAGCATTAAGCGAAATCACGGGTGAATTTACTTCCGATGATTTACTTGGGCGGATTTTTTCCAGTTTCTGTATTGGGAAATAAGTAACACTGCGACTATTCCAGATAGTCATGATGATGATAAAAAATGGAAACAAAATTACGCCAGCATGTTAGATGCTGGCGTTTATAATAATGCGGCTGCCAATATTATGTGGGTTAAACGAGTTACAAAAATGTAAAAAAACCTTAAATGACGATCGATTCCAGCATGATTTTTCTCTCTTCGTCAGTGATCTTAGGAATAGCATAAAAAGGTATAACGTTAACTGGAGAAATACCCACTAACTCTAGAGTTCCAAGTGTCATACTACGCATGAAGTGATCTACTTCCATGCCATTTTGGACTAAGATATTTTTTTCAGTGCCTAAGGTGACATATACAGTTGCCGATTTTCCTGTCAAATAGGGCATAAAAGTCTTTTCATCTTCATAATAAGCAAAACCATTAGAAAAAACCCGGTCAATCCATCCCTTAAGGATGGCTGGCTGACCAAACCACCAAATAGGATAAATAAAAATAAGGTGATCAGATTCTTTAACCATGGCCTGACTTTTCACAAGATCTGGCGATACCTCACCTCGGTGTAGGGCTTCAAAATCCGGGCTATCAAGTACGGGATTAAATTTTTCATCATAAAGAGAAATAAAATGGTATTCCTCACCTTTCTTGACTATTTCACTAATTATTTTTTCTTTAATGGCATGATTAAAACTTTTAGGATTAGGATGAGCATAAATAACCATGTGCTTCATTTTGTTACTACTCCTTTAAGAAATAAAAAAACACATTAACATCTGGGTGATGAATGAATATCTTACATTCCTCCCCTTTCACCACCATCAATTGTTATCCCTTGGGCAGTAATCATGGCAGCATCAGGAGAAATGAAAAACATGACCGTACCGGCAACATCCTGTGGAGTGACTAAACGTCGTAATGGAATTCTTTTGGCTGCCCTTTTTAATAAGACTGATGTTGAACATCCCAGTAATTTGGCTTGTGGCTCCAGTCCTTTTACAAACATCGGCGTATTCACCCAGGCAGGCAATACAGCATTTACGGTTATTTGTCTCTCTGCAAGATCCAAAGCTAATGATTTAGTTAAACCAAGTAAAGCATGTTTTGATGTACAATAAGCAGTATTACGTATTGTTCCTATCTTTCCAAGAATAGATGAAATAATGACAATACGCCCACCAAAAACAATATCAGGCACAATATGTGATAGTAAGCGTTGGGTTGAATGCAAATTGGTTGCCAATACTGAGTCCCATATATCATTTTGGTCAATATAGTTATCATCCGCTTTACCGTGGCTAACAACAATGCCTTTTATTTCACGTTCCTTAACCAAAGGCATTAATTCTCTGACCAGTGCTTTCTCGTCAACTAAATCGATTTGGAGAGGATGAATATACTCTGGTGATTTATCGACTAATTCACTTAAACCGTTTCGGTTAATATCAATAGCAATAACATAATATCCGGCCGCAACAAGTCTTTGGCAAACAGCAAAACCAATTCCGCTTGCTGCACCAGTAACAATAAATGTTAACATGATTTTTCCTTATTTAACTTAGTGCAATGCCGCCATTGATATTAATTACTTCGCCAGTTATGTAACTATTTTCTATAAGAAAATGTATTGCACTGGTAATTTCATTGACATGTCCAATTCGCTTAAGTAGTACTTTGTTATTGATTATTTCCTTGTGGGTACTTAATAAAGTTTCTGTCATCTCTGTTTGGATAAT
Source organism: Xenorhabdus thailandensis (assembly GCF_037996785.1). Lineage (NCBI taxonomy): Bacteria > Pseudomonadati > Pseudomonadota > Gammaproteobacteria > Enterobacterales > Morganellaceae > Xenorhabdus > Xenorhabdus thailandensis. Next base: position 468,045 of record NZ_JBBMXF010000007.1, on the reverse strand, counting down.
ACCTGGGGCAACAGCATTAACCCGAATATTTTTAGGCGCGACTTCAACTGCAAGCGCTCGAGTCAATGATTCTATTCCACCTTTGGCTGCCGCATAAATTGATTGACCTTTATTCGGTCTTGTCGCTGAAATCGAAGAAATATTGATAATCTGGCCACTACGTTGCGGTATCATTACTTTCAGTACCTCACGACTGCACAAAATATAGCTCAGCAAATTGTTATTTATCAGTAATTCAATATCCTTGGTTTCCATCGTAGCGAGTAATCCATCTCTGGTTATTCCCACATTGTTGACCAAGAGATCGATCCGATCAAATGTGCCAATCACTCTAGTAATAAACGCATTGATATCTTCTGCCTTGGCTAAATCAGCCTTGATAGGCAAGATATCCGGGTAAGTTAGCTTCATTTCGGCAATAAAATCGGTTAATTGTGGAGTTTCATGCCGATAACAAAAAGCAACCCGATATCCCTTGTCCAACAAACTTAGAACTATGGCTTTGCCAATGCCTTTACTGCCCCCCGTCACAATTGCACTTTTTGTGATGGTATCTGATCCTGATTCTCCGTGATTGTTCATAAACTTGAATTCTCTTTGATATCAGATAAGGTAAAATGATGTTTTCTGGCGATTGTCATGATATCAATCACCTGATCGGCGGTAATGTTTCCGTATGAAAAATTCCCTTTGTACTCTTCCAACCCCAACAAAACCGTTTCTGCCATGCAAGCGTAAATCTGCCCTTCTTTCAAATAGGCACGGACACGGGCATCCAGGCTGTCATTATTAGGTGTCTGAACAATCCCTCCTCGCAATATTTTGATATCGGGTCGTTTAAGGACATCTTCATCAGAAAGGTTATGTGGCACTGAAATATCACAGACGATTGCCCTATTTTTAATTTTTTCGACTGATAAAAATGCCTCTGAAGCATTCGAAGCACATACGATTACATCACAGTCTTCAATATCAGAAATATTTTGGGAGGTGTGGATAAATGTTTGGGTCGGGTAATGCTGGTTCAAATAGTGATCTATCTCTATTCCCACGTTTGCCTTACCAATGAGGTAATCAATAGGCATAGTGGAAAGGCAATCTGCTATTCTTTTTGCTAATCCCCCAGTGACTGGCATCCTATTAACTAGGAATTGTTCATAGATATTTTTATAAATATGGTATTTCACCGTATCCAGTTTTTTCAGCGAACCATGATTACTGCTGCCTATCAATATCATTTCCTGGAATTGAGATCCTAATATCTCTGCATAAACACTTCCGATATTTCCGGCACCTCCTACAATCGCAATCCGCATGTTAGCTATATCCCGATCTGCGATACTTTTCTGCAATGCTTCAATACCGATGCCTACAGTTAAGGCATTGCCTGTTGTCACGCTAATTGGCGGATTTTTTAAGGATTTGCCATTATTGGTGATGATAGAGGTAAACATTCCCAGCCCAACAGCGACATTACCATCAGAGGCTGCTTGGGTAATCCGAACATCAATTTCATGCCGCAACCGCCCCAGGTCATTTTTTTCCAGTGATTTTTTGATCATTTTTGAAGTCACTGTCAGTGGATATAGGGTAAATTCCACTGATTTGCCATTACCTGAACGGATACGTGCCGCTTTGAAAGGTTTGGTCGCGAGATTAAAAGTAGAACTCTCAACAAACAATGTTAATTCTTCATCACTAAATATACCAAATGATGGATCAACCTCTCTAAGCCCGCTTGCAGAAATCAGGTGGTTAATAAAAGCCACCTTATAGTCAGCTTCTTTGTCATCATCATGCTGTGGGCTTTCCACACGTCGGTGATCGGTAGAAATGGTAAGATCCTTTTTCCCAAGCATGGGAGCAATAATAAATCCCGCGTCAGCATGACGAATAGCAAGGCAAACTTTGGATAACGCTTCAACAAATCGGTGAATTTGTTCAATTTCCAAAAATACAGATGGTTCTACACGAATCACATTTGCTGCACTTCCAGAAGGTGCGACACGAATATGGCTACCACACAGCAAATGCCCGCTAATCACGTAACCTAAGCTGCCTTGTACGGCAATATTTTGCAAAATATAAGAGTCTGAATGAGTGACATCATGAAACTCCATTCCCCATATCAAACCTTTGCCACGCACTTCTCGAATGACATCAGGATATTGTTCTTGGAGAGCGTTCAGCTGTGTCTTGAATTCCTCTCCCAATTGAGTCACTTTTTTCAGTAAATGACGCTGGTCAGCATGTAAAAAATTGACGAAATCATGTGCTATTCGACAAGATAAATCATCCTCCCCAAAAGTGGAGCTTTGTATGACATCAAATCCCGGTGTAAAACTTTCCTGACGAATAGCGACCACCCCAATCTTGACATATCCAGCGCCCAATGCCTTGGAAAGGACATAATAGTCGGCATCAAGGCCTACATCACTGGATGCCACCAAAAATCCACATCTACCTGATCCTGATTGGACTTCATCGGCAATAACTGGGCAACCCAATACCTGTTTTAATCGGTTAATTTCTCCAATTTGCCCTGTATTAAGCGGATAAACGCCTCCCTCTCCCTGTATTGGCTCTACCAGAAATGCAGTAACAACCCTGAATGGTTTCTTCGTTAAAATAATTTGGTTGTTCTCTTCTTGCGGTAACCACAACCAACTATTAAAAACATCATTGGCTTTTTCCCCCATTCCCGCAAATTCGTTTAGTTCTTCAGAAGAAAGGAAATGTGTATCTATTTTCATTCTTCTCAGATAATGACGATACATGGCACCATACGTACAGTTGGCCGTTATCATTGTCTTGCCATGGAATGAATTTTCAAGGGCTAGAAATGTTGGTTTTGTATCCAATCGATTCTGGGTAAATGCCGACAATGCTAATTTTATCTCTTCGGCAGATGCATTTTCCTCCAATTGCAAGTCTTGGCGTTGTTCCCCTGTGAGTACGATCTCTTTACCACTGCTGATTTTGGCAATAGCTGATATGGCTTCCTGCCCTAGCTCTTCAAGTTGGGCATTACGTGTAAATTCTGCACTTTTTAGGGCAATTTCTATTGATTCTGCCCCTGTACTGGCAAAGCAGAATATAAAATCACTATGTGTCCCAGTTTCTTCTTTCAGTAACTCATTAAGACGTTCAGCCAATAATGCGGCGGGTTTTTTGATGGAAAATTGATTATGGACGGGGGTTTCTTCATCAAGATAACGCTTTATTTTTTCTCTTATAAAAGGAGAGTTATGGCCCAATAATGTTGCACCATATCCCCCCAAGAGATCCAGGACAGGAATTTCTTTGTCATTTTCATCTTTGTAATAGAGAAAATTCCCTGCTGCCCGATGATAAGTTATGTTTAAACCAAGTGAAATCAATGCGCGGGTTAGCTGAGGCTTACAAAAAGTAGCATAACTTTCCATTGTAATTCCTATTGTTAATTAACAGTTTCAACCTGCTTATGGGCGTTTATACGATCTGCTAATTCCTTGATAAAAAGGAGGGTTTCAGCAGCATAATTTCCCTCACGATAATTTTGATATAGTCGTGTAATATCAATGAGGTGTAGGTTCTCTTGCGATACTTGATTTTCAACTTTTGTTAGAATAAACGTGACTCCGAATTCAACACCCCCACCAGCAAATTCAGATTGGCTCTCTTGGCTTACATTTCCTATCCCGGAAGCAACTACCAAGGCATAATCAATCAAGCCACTGTTTAGGCATAACTCCGCTTCACTGAATGCCGACAGTAATCCTAAATTTCCGCGCAAGAAAGAAGCACAATCACATTGCAAATTGAGTTCCTGGGAAAGCACTCCTAACAGGTTATTACTGAGTGATAGGGTGATTAAGAAAGGATTGACCTGTTCACATTCCCAGATAGTTTGAAAAATACTATTTGGATTGTTTGTCTGGGTTTGCTCATATTCAGGCAACAATTCCGAAGGCAATGGGTGAAGATATCCATATTGCGTGGTATACAAGCCAAACCTTATTTTAGGATCATTGATGTCTAAACCAGCTGAAATCAAAGCTCTTCTGGTTGAAATGATCCCTTTTTTTGTTCCTGTAGAATAAAAGCGCCTGAGTTTATTATTTTTAACCAGTTCATCGCCCTCTTTTTCATCATTCAGGTTATTAAACAGATGGCAAGGCGTGGTTATGTTATGGGTAATGAGTTTGATTACTCTATTTTTTTCCATCGTAATCCCCTATCACTAAGCAGGAGTTAATTCCACCAAAACCAAATGAATTGGTTATCGCGTTCTTCACAGGGAAAGGCCGTCCATAATTCGGGACATAGTCCAAATCACAAAGCGGATCGGCAGTTTCAAGGTTAATGGTGGGTGGAATAAATTTGTGTTTCACAGTCAAAACCGTTGCCACCGCTTCAATGGCTCCTGCTGCTGCTATCCAATGACCTAACATTGATTTGGTTGATGAAACCAACGGAGAGCGCGAACCAAAAATACGTTTTATGACAGCGGATTCAAGAGCATCATTTAATGGCGTTGATGTGCCGTGGGCATTGATATAATCGATCTGGTGCAGATACAAACCACTATCCTTGATAGCTCGCTTAATGGCATTTTCTGCACCAATTCCATCAGGATGCGGAGCCGTTAATTTATAGGCATCCAAGGAAGCGCCATAGCCTTTAATTTCAGCATAAATATTAGCTCCTCGACGTAGCGCACTTTCTTCACTTTCAAGCACTAAAAACGCACCACCTTCACCTGCAACCAATCCACTACGATCTTTATCAAAGGGGCGACAAAGTTTATTTCCCCACTTTTCCGTTGTGGCGGTGGCTCCCAATAATTTCAGCCCGATCAAGGTATGCAGGTTTATGACTGAATCTGCCCCACCAGCCAGCATTATGGACACTTCCCCCCTTTTTATGGATTGACAAGCCAGCCCGATAGCATGAGTGGCTCCGGCACAAGCGGCATTCACGTTTATTGCAGGTCCCGATAAAGAAAATCGGTGGGCAATGGCTTTTACCATGCCATCGTTGCTGCACTTTATGCCGGAGTAGAAACTCAAGTTGTGGCGTTGGTCGAACAAGGCTTTAATAGCTTGTTGTTCCGTGTCTTCATCGTGACGGCTTTTGCGCCACAGATGCCTGTCATCCTCTGATATTTCCGTGACTCCACTACATCCATAAATACCGATATGCTGCTCATTCCTCTGTGTCGGCATGAATAGTCCAGCATCTTCCAAGGCCTTAGAGGCTGAAATGATTCCCATAATGCCACGCTTGTCCGTAATGCCTGATTCCGGTAGATATGTTGAATGTTCAGAGAGCAGGGAATTAAAATCAATTTGGGCTGCATATTTCACTGGCAGTACGCCATCATCCTCAAATGTTAGTGGCCTAACGGCTGATTCACCATCACAGAGCTTTTGCCAGACAGTATCAAGATGGGTTCCGAAAGCACTCACAACCCCTATACCTGTAACAACAACACGACGGTCAGATATCATCACAATTCTCTCCCGGCCATTCCCATACGAAGCAAAACAGCAATACACTGTTTTTCCAGACCATGAACCAATATCAGGACTAAAGGAGATGATTGTTGAGAGATAAGATTTGAATGAGTGTTATCTATGCTCAACGTTTTTTCATGCATCTCGATGGCGAGATTGGTAGCAATAAAAGATGCGGCAGGTCCTGTATATCCTATAGCTTTATCAAGATTAAACTGTAAGGCATCAGGGAAAATGTCATGCGTTAACGAAAGATGTTTACTATCAACTTTTCCAACATGGATTATCTGATGTGGTGATAAACCTGTTGTGCTCACTTTGGACAGGAAACGAGTATATTGATTACTATCGTAGATTATCATGCGATTAGCATAAATAATCTCACCATCAGCATTCTGTCTGTCTCCGTGTAAGGAAACAAATGAAGCAGCTTCCGCAGGTAGCCACGGTGTATCACTGATTAGGCGTTCATAGGCAAGATAATACCATTCTGAAATTTTCTGGGCATTACCCCCACAAAGTGCAAACTGGCTGCGTTTCTCTTTGATACTGTAATACCCTTCTAGAAGAGCATGGCCTCCTGCATCAACATGCGGTGAAAAGAAGGCATTGTCGCCTATGATACCAAGATGTTGCGATAAATGGCTGGCTGTTGAAGTATTCAACAGTGTCAATCCCATTAATGGAGGTGTTTCCACTAATGCCCTGGAAACATAATCCTTATCATCTTTTGTATCAGACGCAATGAGATAAGCATTATTATCAGCATCACTTATTCCTAGCCCAATAAACAATCCACGGTGCTCAGGAAGAAATTTTTCACCAATACTGTTTTCCCAAGTTTTTATGCCAGTATAGAGCACCCACTGACTTTGCCCATGTGCTGCCCGTCGGATCATCTTATCCATGGAAGGCATGACAAAATCATCTTCTTTGATGCATCTTTCCCCTATAATATGTGGCAGACATAGCCTATTGTCTGGTAAATGAGCTTCTTTAATATTTCCATGAATAATATCATTCATGCACAGGCTATCAGGAAGCAAACTACTCCCTTTGGTTATGTAAATCCCCATAAATTATCCTTCAGCTCGTTTTAAGATCACACTGCTATTTTCTCCACCAAAGCCAAAGGAATTACTTAGGATATATTTGGCGTGCATCGCTTTTGTAGAATTGTTTACATTAATGACTCCATCCATTTTTCCCAGTTCAGAAAAGTTAAGGCTGGGAAGAAGTTGATTATTATTTAGCGTTTCAATTGAGAGTATTGCTTCCAGTAACCCACTAACGGCTAACGAATGCCCCATTGCCGACTTAGTGGAAATAACCGGTGGTTTATGCGGAAAAAGAGCATTAATAGCTTTACTTTCCGCAAGGTCGTTATTAACAGTTGAAGTGCCATGAGAGTTGATGTGATCGATATTTTCAGGCGATAGCCCGGCATCTTTTAGTGCTGAAGACATACAGTCGAGATAATATTGCCCCGATAAATCTGTTGATGTCATTTTATAACCTTCAGATTGTCGGGATATTCCTGCAATCTCAGCGAGTATCTTGGCCTTTCTGGTAATCGCATGAGAATAATTCTCAACCACTAGAAACGCAGAGGCATCAGCCAAGACACAGCCTGCTCTGTCTTTATCAAATGCCCGAGAAGATTGGCTTAATTCTGTAAACGTACCATCATAAAGGGCCCTAACTTTTTTGAACAATATTTGCATAATAGGATGGGTTGCTTCTTCAGAAGCACCAACCAGAGCTATATCATTTCGGCCACTTTTAATGGAGTGATATGCAGAATAGAGAGCGACCATACCTGCCGTACAAGCATCACTATAGACTCTTGGTTGCCCTGACATATTAAAGCGTTCAATCAACTCTTCAGCAATTTCATACGGGCGCATCAGCGCCCCAAAATGTTCAACGTCAAGATATTCTGAGGAAGATACATTTCCGTTGAAGTAATGGTTCAAGGTATCACCATCAATAAACATCTTATTATTGGCAAAAAATAATTCACACCTATATTGCTTCAGATTTTTGTAGGTTAATCCTGCCATTTGCAAACTGTTTGCGCCTGAACAATAGGCCATCAATAAAACAACATTATTGGATGATTGCCCAGTGATGTTGTATTGATTGCGTAAGCTACTTATATCTGTGGAAGTTAATTTTGCGCTAGGGATATTATTTATTCCATATTTTCTTAATAACTCATCTTCACAGATAAGTGACTTTTTATTCATCAATGAATTGAATAAATCATTTGGACAATTATGATTACGGACAATCAAACCATAACCGGTTACAGCCACTTTCTCTGTAGTTATACCAGCCATATTTACTTCCATATTAGTGACAAAATGACTTTTACATTTAAGTTGTTAATATAATTGCAAACAAAAATTAACAACTTTACAACCCAATTAACATATCATGACAATATTTTTCGATTTCGGCTAAAATAATATCATCTGCATTTTTACTATCTGATTCACAAATAGATTTACATAATGAAGCCCAATTATGGACATTAGTTTCACCGAATAAATCACCCAATGTACAAATAGAGCCTAATTGCTCTGTTGTATAGTTATAACAACTAAAAGCAAGTAATCCTTTACCTTCCTCGGTAAGGACATCCCCAGTTAACAAGCGATTTATTATGTTTTCAGACGCAGTCTCTTGAACATGAGAAAAAATACTTTTAGTTGGCATGGTGATCTTGAATTTTTTTCCAAGATTAAAGGAAAGATCAATAATATCCAAAGAGTCAGCCCCTAATTCATTAATTAATGAAGAATTTTCATTAATAACATTTTTGTCAACAAAAAGAATTGAAGAAACCTCTTCACATACAGCGGAAATGTATTTTTCCATATAAGTAGCCCCAATAAAACAATAAAAGGAATGTGTTTATGAAGAACAATAATTGAAAATGTATGTGCTTTTTTACCAACAAAAATGAATAAAAACCAGAGAAACATAATGGTGCAATTAACAAAATATATTATACATATAAAAAACAATAGAATTGCATAAATGATTACACTGTCATTCCGCACTTTATTAATAATTAATTTCTATATAAAATATAAAAAATTTAAAGATCAAAATATTATATATACCAATCTAACTTCAAGATGCATGTGATTTCTCCCCGCCTCGCGGGCAGGGCGCGAGCACACTATTTTTACTGCTTTTTAAAGATTAATAATTTTCAATATTTGATTATCACAGTTTTATATCGGGTAATAATTAAACTAAATTACAGTTCTTTAGACATTTATAGTTAACAAAAGAGTTAAAGAACAATGCTGACATTTTAAGTGCAAATATTAATCAAAGTATGCTCTCGCCCTGACTATCTGCCAATGTTCCAACCGGTACCATAAAAGCGGAAAGGGCTATCATAAATATAGAAGTAACCCACTGTGTTTCCTTCAACGATGTATTAAATTCACGCCCAATTGCAGGAATAATGGTATTCACAACGGTGAGATCTATACATTCAAGAAAACTTGCAATACATATTCCGATTAATCCGGTGTATTTTCGGGTTGCAATAACTCATTAACTAGCTCCTTTTGTTTTCTCAATAGTTGAAATTTGAAAAAAAATCAGGTGTCATTATGACTGATATATCACCAGATCATAGATAGTTACCGGTTAGGGACTTTACATCGATTTCTATTATTTCGCTTATACTATCTCCTTATAAAAACAAGGAGGTGATATTAAAAAATAATAATTGATTTATAACTTTTTTATTAAAAACAATACATATTTAAATTAATGAGTTTTTTATCTGTAACGGATTTTTATATCATATATTATTCCAATAAATGACTATGTTTCTTGTATTTTGATTACGTTATTGTGGTTTGAGTTAACTAATTAGTCACAATGACAATTAATCCTCGCCCCGATTGGGAGCGAGAGATGGGACTTACCTCAATGTAAAATCAAGTGTCAGCACAACATCGGGCTTTATACCTGCTGGTATAGGGCCAACTGAATTGGCATTATTGATCGCATCGAGTGCGGCATTATCCAGTATGTTATTGCCGGAGGAATTAACGACTTTGGCGGCAGTCAAGGTGCCGTCACTTAGCAGGGTAAAGCTGACGGTGACTATACCTTGCTGTTTCATCCTTTTTGCCTTGCGGGGATAGCGTTTATGGCGTTCAATTTCTTGCCGCAGTCTTGCGGAGTAATTGTCTACTTCACTATTTCCTTGCCCCACCAAAGGTTGTGATGTTGCTGCGCGGCTCATACTGCCTTCTGAATTAGCCTGATCGTTACCATGCGTTTCCTGCTCTGTCTGATTGTTTTTCTCTACCTGTGGTGATTGGATGGTTTTCTTTTCTGCTACTTCTTGCGGTTTTTCTTTCGGCTGCTTTTGGCGTTTCTTAGGCTTATCGGCTATTGGCGGTTTTGCTATCTTATTTTCAGGGTGAATGGCTCTATCCAGTACGAGTTCTGGTTTTGTTGGTGATTCCGGTGCGGTCAAAAGTGGGGAGGGAGGAGAAACAGGCTCTGGCTTATTTTCCCACGATGGGGCAGCAACCATCGTAATGGATAGCCCGGTAGTAAAAGCGTTATTGTTGATATGATGTGCCGCGTCATCATCATATGAAGTCTGTCGGTTAAACAGCCATAGCAGACTGGTATGCAATAAAATAGCGATTAAGATACCAACCAGCACTCCCCTTCTGGGCATCAATGGAAAACAAGCGGCTGGATTGTCTAATATGGCTGTGTTGGTCATACGATCCTCTCATCAAGCCCCTAAAATTGGCTGGTCAAACTGAGTTTAAAAGTTCTGCCCGGCGCTGGAATCATCGAACGTGTCAGCGGATCGAGATAGTAGCGGTTAGTTAGGTTTGTGCCAGTTAACTCTATGGATATAGCCGGAGTGATTTGATAGTTGATATAGGCATCAACCGTAAGCACCGGATTCCAGCGCATTGGGTTATTAGACTGTCCTTTATAAATATCCGGTAAGGCATTCATCAGCCATTTTTCATCTTTATTTTCTGCCTTACTGTGATAGAGCATTCGGCTGCCTAGCTCCAGTTTTTCATCAAACAAGCGGCCGCCGACGCTCAGGTTAGCTGAGTATTTAGGCTGAATAGAGGTACGTAAATAACCGCCAGGGAAACCACCATCAATACATTCAGGTATACCATAACGATTCTGGGAATCCAGTCTCATGACAGCGTTATGGTCACAGACCTTGTTTTTCATGTTATAGACCAACCCCATATCGGCAAAGAAACTGCCGTTGTCATAACGTGCTTGTAGTTCCACGCCCGCCAATTTTTGTTTGTCCAATTGGGAGAATTTATAGGTAGTGTCCCGGTCGAACACATTTTCAATGAGGGTGTTGTAATAGGAGAGTTTGATATCAGCATGGCGTTCAGCTTTGACTAATTGGCTGACATCGTAGACTAAGCCAACTTCCGCGGTTTTTGCGCGCTCAGGCTTAAATTTATGACCTATTTGGTTGGTTGGAGAGCCTGAAAAACCGACGGTATCTTCAAAAATACTGGGCATTCTTACCGCTTCAGCATAACGGGCGTAGATACGGAAATCATCTGTAACATAGGCCGTCGCGGAGAAAGTGGGTGCCCAAGCGTGATCCTTACGTTTTGGCGCAGTTTCCCAAGGATCGTCAACAGCAGGGCCTTGTACGCCAGTAGCGTCAGCTCTCTCACCGTATTCATATTTATAGACTTCTTTGCCGCTTATTGGGTCAATAACCTTTTCATTCATGTCTAATTGGCCATTGAAATAGAGGTTACCGCTTTTACTGAGCTTGCCATTGCTAGGATCGTACTTCCAAGTGAATTTTTCTCTAACCATATTGCGCTTTAGGCCATCACGTGAATCAATACGAGTTGTCTCAACCACAGGGTATTCAGTTTGGAGTTTATTCATAAACTCAACCCTCTCTGCGAAGCTCATTTTCAAGCTGTTGTTTGATCTTATAAATTGTTTTCTTTTTTTCATCATATTAGATTCAGTTTCAGTTATTGTTCGCCAATAACTCATTTCATGACCAATGGTTTCCGGTTGTTTCTGATAACGGCTATCTTTTACGGCACGCCGTTCATTAAGCAAATCATCTTGAGACCAATAAGAAACACGCTTGGCTCCTGCATTCAGTTCCAGCCATGAAGCAGGTCGCCAGTTAAAGTTAAAGGCGAGATTGATTTCCTGACGTTGTCCTTTCCGTGTCGGTGACTGGTCGAAATATAGACTAGGTGAATCATAATCATCATTGGAATCAAGGCGTTCCCGTTGGAAATTTCCCATTAAAGTCAGTTCTAAACTCGGGTGCAGGGTAAATTTATTGGAAATATCGATACCCCAACGATTGTTTTGAGAATGGGTGAGAGCGGTATTGATCAATGTGCCATCGATATTGGCGTTTCTGCCCTCAAGACCATCTTCCCAACGCCAGTCTCTGTCAACAGGGGTACGCGGATATCCTCCCGCCGTGTTGGTATTGCTGGTGGTGCGAGTTGTCCATAAATTCATGTCGAAGTCGACATAAGGGTTATTCTCAGGTTGCCATTTATAGGTCAGATTGGCTGCTTTCTGGTGAACTTTTGCTAATGGCCATTGAGGAATTTTATTTTCTTCGGGTATAACCCAGCCTAAACGTGAAGGCATAATATCACCAAACTCCATATGGGTATTACGAATCCCCAACTGTAGAACCTGATCTTCGGTGAAACGCCAAGTATTTTTAATTAATACAGAACGCATTTCACTGGAAGTATTGGGAACTTCATTGCCGGGGTGATAGATACGAGCGGCAAAAGGCAGATAGGGATCCAGTGTTGTCTGGACATTTTTCATGAGCTCCCTATCGTTTTCCGTAATGGGTTCATCATAGCGATGGGCGCCCCCTTTGCCGGCAAAATAGTTACCCTGATGACGGTATGCATAGGCCAGCATTAGGTCAAAATATTCCTGCCGTGTTCCTAATGCGATACGGAAGGCATTATCTTTGAAACCAAACAGTTTATTGTCTTTCGATGAATGAGGCGTAATTTGCAACTCCGGATCGGTTTCCACCTTGTTTTGGATAAAGTTAGGAATATCGCGGTAATCCTGTCCCAATGGCAGGGACGGAGTGTGCTCTCTCACAGAGTTACTACTGGTTTCCAGCTTAGTATTGATACCGAAAGTTTCCCCTTTCGGCACCACGTCATCAATGGTCAAAGTTTTGATAGATACTGCCCCACCGATTGATCCTTTAACTTTACGGTTCAGAGAAGGACCTTTTTCGATTTCAATGCTACTGATTAAATTTGGATCGATGTAGTTACGGTTATTGGCTCCATTATAACCACGCCCGACGGTAATAGCCTGTTCTGTGCCATCGATGGTGATGGGAATTCGCCCTTGTCCTTGAACACCACGGATATTGACATCTAGGGCGCCACTATTGCGGGCGTCACCGCTATATACACCGACAGCACCTTTAATTAAATCGGCGGGAGAAGCTCCCTTGTAGCGCTCTATCTGCTCTTTACCGATATAAATATTGGAAATATCTTTGTCATAGACTGCGTTATAACCCTCTTCATCTTTATCACTGTTATCCGTGACACGAATCTTGCCTAGATCCGTCTTACTATTTGAGGTTGTGGCTGTAGGTTTGGATTCGGCAAATAGGGGTGGGGCAATTAGTGATAATGCCAGTGACAATGCAATTGTGGTGGGAGTGAACTGTGTTTTAATTCGGTATGTCATTGATGTCTCTTGCCTCGATTTATCAATTATCATCACACAAATGAAAAGAGTAACTATTTGATTAAAAATATTTTTCTAGTCTGATTAGCACTTCGTTTTTGTTATAGCTGTACATCCAAGCCACATTGCTGTGATTGCGTCGATGGCGGAAAGTGAAAGAAGGTGTCATGCCCCATATTTCAGCGGCGGGCACTTTAATGACGGCACTGTAAATCTGCTCATTATCTTGGCGTGTAGCATTCAACATCGGGCTGTAAGCGCCAAAATGGCGTTTTTTCAGTGTGGAAAACAGTGAGCCATTGATTCCGGGATAGATTTGTCCTGCAATCCCTGTCCGAATTCCCCATTGCTGATAGCGATCCATGGCATACTGATGGTTGTCACGATAAACCCAATCGCCGCCGCCAAACAGGACAACGTCTTTACTAATGGAGTAGAACAGAGTGAGGTAGGCTGAGGTAAAGCTGCCATCTTTCCGGCGAAAACTTGGCTGATGATGTAGCTGTTTGTGCTCAAGTTCAACATTCATGGCTGTTTTGGGTGTGAATGCCCATCGCCATTCTGTTTTGGCGCCTACCGCACGGTAATAGGGTTCGCCTGCTCGTTGTTTATATTCAAACAGAGGCCCAAAAGAGAAATCGTGACTTTTGCTTTTGTAGCTGTATCCACTAACCAGTTGAAATGTATTCTCGTTTTCATCATGGTAATCACGATAGTTTTCACCATAAATCAGGCCACGACCAAAAATACCGTGATGACCAGTAAGTTGATAACGCCGACTTAATGTTGCGTCATAAGACGTACCCCATGCTCTGATGGCCTTTGGTATCTGCCTTTTATAGAATATTTGCTTTATGGGATCAAAATCGTAACGGGGATTTTCCTGATCAGGAGACATATTTACATTATCATTATAAGCGTAAGCAGCCGAGAAAGAGCCGCGCCAACTATTTCTCAGATCTATCGCTTCCAGATAGCTGTTAATATTTTTCAGCACGACTTCTGGTAACTTTTGTGCTTTATACAATCCAGTAAACAGTTGCTCAGCTTCCCGATTTTTATGATCCTCAAAATAGACGCGAGCTAATTCTAGTTCGATACGAGGAAAATCGGGCTGTTGATTCAGAACTTGTTGATAATGATAAGCGGCGAGATCTAAATCTCCCTCAAGACGTGCCAGCCCGCCCTGAGCAAAATTGACCAACATTACATCATGTTCCGGCAATTTTTGATAAGCCGAGAGAAAACGTCTGACATCTGACCATTGTTGATGGTTAATAGCCAGGAATAGTGCTTGGCCGATATCATTAATATTGTTTTCGACCTGAAACGTTTGTCCGTTAATGACAATCAGTGAAGCATTATTTTCAACAAAAATAGGATCTGGCGTAATCAGATTGGTTTCATTTTCCTGTTGATTATGTTGTGCTTCTTGCCAGATTTTTCTTGGGGTATCTTCATCGGCATAAACGGGTAGGGATAGGCATAGAGCCACCAGCGCCGTTAATAATATTGGCGTAATTTTATTCTCAGACATCGGGAAACCAGATCATAAAGCTCACGTTATTAGCAATAAAAAAACAGAGAACAGCCCAAGATGGTACTGTTCTCTGGAAAATTAACGATTACTGTTTAGGACCACCAAAAGCGGTATCTTTGGTGTCATCATCAGCAAATTTCGCATACCCTGCCAAACTAGATGCGTTATCGCCAAAGAAGTGACCACTGGTGCTGCCAACCAAATCATCAGTTATGGCTATGCCGTTGAATTTGGCATCAGCGCCAATATTGGCACTAATATCTATTGTCATTGCGGTATTTTCCATGGAACCGACCAGGGTTTTCTCACCGAAGTCTGCGGTAAATGTACCGGCCAGAGCATTGTCACCGCTGTACTGGTTAATACCTGTCACTGTATAAGTTGCTGTACCGTCGGTTGGAATATTGGTAGTGATATCCTTGCCTGCATAGTAAACCGTATGGGTACTATCACCAGCCTGACCGGTCTGAGACCATTCACCAAAATAAACGTCAGCATTGGCAACTTTGCTGAAATGGAATACCCCCATCCCGCCATGAGAACCTGGTGCGCCTGCTCTTGAGATATTATGAATACCATTGCTGTCCGTTGGTGCCATGCGAGTTAAGCCAGAAAAACCGATAAGTTTTCCTCCACCGATTGAACTGACTCCAATGCCTGGGGCGCCATTCGCACCACCGTGTGAATTTGAACCTGTTTGAGTTTCACCAACCTTGACATATGATGGTGAGCTTATTTGACTCTGCCCGAAACCAACTCCTGCCTGAGCCTGTGCTATAAATCCCAATGTGCCTAAAGCGGCGATTAATACGTTGAACTTTTTCATCATTATCCTCGTTTGGAGTGGGGGATCCCTCGTTACCCAATCTTAAAAACGGCCTGATTTATCGCGCGAGAAAAACGTACTCCGTTCAAATGATAATGTAAATGATAATTATTACTATTTGTTTCACTAATAATGGGGTTTATTAGTCAATGTTTTTTTATTTTATTGATTTTTATTTTATTTTTTGCATTTTTGGTAAGATTTTAACTATCTACTTTTTTTTGAAAATGTGAGGTTGGTAGATTTTATTTACTGGGGTTATTTTATTGTTAACAAATTAATTAAAATTAAAAAGTTTCCTATATTATTAAATTAATAGGGTTATATAACTACTCATATAATTAAACAAAGTTAATACATATATTTTATACCAATCTAACTTCAATATGCGTGTGATTTCTCCTCGCGAAGCGGGGAGAAATCAGGCTTCATATCGTGTTGTAAATTGCGACTTGAAGTTTAATGCGTATATATGGAGAAATATTCGTTCTCTGTTGTGGAAAATAATGAGTTATGGTGAAATTTGAGCGCAAATAACCAATCAAGTACATGTTATATATTTATTTTTTGCGTTGTAGAAAGCCGTTATTTAAAAGAATAAGGGGCATATCTCATATATCTGTCTGAAAAAAGCAAAGTGGAGATGCATTATGGAAGCAAAAATGGTTATTCAGTCTGTTGAAGAAAGGACAGATCTTGGTGATGAGGTAGAGGAGCTTATTGATAACAATTGGCCTCTATTTATCGAATATTACGGATGGAAAAATGGTAAAGGCGAACCATTTGATCCGTGGATACGTACCCATTGTCGATTAGGCGCCAAAATCATCAAGCCCGCCCTGCGCTCCATGGATATTTATGGCACTTTGGAACAGTGGCAGGAATGGACAGGCATGAAGTTTCCGCAAAGCGGGGAATACGTTATTCCGGGTGGTCTGGTGCCATTGGTAGTAGATGTTGAAAAGCAGATGGCTTATTACATTGAGCCTAATTTGTGGATGTACCATAGCCTCGATTAAAAAGATTTTTCTAACTGTATCTGTACCTCGTTTTTATCATAACTGTATAACCAGTTCACATTACTGTGATTGTGTCGATGGCGGAAAGTTAAAGAAGGTGTCATGCCCAATATCTTCGCGGCAGGGAATTTAATGGCGGCAGTATAGATTTGTTCATTGTCCTGGCGTCTGGCACCCAATAATGCGCTGTAAGCACCGAAGCGTTGTTGCCTTAGAGTAACAAGCAGTGAACCATTAATGCGGGAATAGAGTTGTCCAGCTATTCCCGCACTTATGCTCCGTTGTTGGTAGCGATCTGCCGGGTATTGATTATTTCGATAGCTCCAATTGCCGCCACCAAACAGAATTAATTTTTCATTGATAACATGAGATAGGCTGAAATAGGATGAGGAAAGTTCGCCGTCTTTCCTGCGGTAAAGCGGTTGATAACTCAATTTTTTATGTCCAAGTTCAACATTAAGGATGGTTTGTTTGGTGATAGCCCATTGCCACTCTATTTTGGCACCGATAGCATGATATTCAGTCTTCCCTGCCCGCTGTTGATATTCAAATAGAGAGCCAAAGGATAAATCCTGGTTCCTGTTTTTGTAGTTGTAACCACTGGTCAGCAAAAACATATTTTCGTTTTCGTCGTGATAATTGCGATAATTTTCACCATAAATCAGCCCGCGGCCAAAAATACCATGATGGCCGACAAGCGGGTAACGTCGGCTTAAAGTAGCGCTGTAAGTCCCGCCCCATGCTTTGATAGGTTTCGGTATGCTCCGTTCAATGATGCACTGTCCCTTGATAGACTGCAGACAGATGGGTCTCTGATTTGGAGACATATTGATATTATCGTCATAGGCATAGCCAAATGAGAATGAACCGCTCCAGTCATTTCTTTGGGTTACTGCGGCCAGATAACGGTCAATATTCTTCAAGACCATTTCTGGTAATTGATATTGTTTACTGATTTCTTTAAATAGTTGCTCGGACTCCCGATTTTTGTGATCTTCAAAATAAACACGAGCCAGCTCCAGTTTGATGCGAGTAAAATTCGGTTTTTGACGTAGGATCTTTTGATAATAAGAAGTCGCCAGCGCTAAATTCCCTGCAAGATGTGCGAGTCCGCCTTGAGCAAAATCGATAAGTAACGGATCGTACCCAGGAATTTTTTGATAAATCAGCAAGAGGCGCCTGACGTTTTGCCACTGCTGGTGGTTAATAGCAAGGTACAGAGCTTGACTGATACCCTTAAGATTATTTTCCACTTTTATAGACGTCGCGTTTGGGACTTCAATTTCCTGGTGATTGTATCGTGCTTTTTGCCAAATCTTGGGGCTAATATTTTCAGTGGCATAAACTGTCGGGGAAAAGAATGAGAGCAGCAGCATGATAAGAAATATTGGCAATATTTCTTTTGCAGTCACTTTTTTTTGATCAGACATAACAAAATCCGCTTCATAAGCCACCGATTTATTTGAAATAAATCGGGTAAAGAAGATGAAGAGAAAACAGCGTCCAAACAAAATGACACTGTTTTCTGGAGAATTAATAATTATTCTTTAGCACCGCCGAAGGCAGTATCTTTGTTTCTGTCGCTATCAAATTTGGCATACCCTGCCAGAGAGGAGGCGGAATCACCGAAGAATTTTCCATCGGTAACGCCATTAATATTGCTGTTGGCTGTGGCTTTACCGGAAAATCCGGCATCATCATTTATATTGGCATCGATACCAATATTGAGTGAACCATTGCTCAGTGAACCATTCAGCTTTTTGTTACCAAAATCCGCAACGAGTTTGCCGGAGAGGAGATTCTTGCCACTATACTGGCTTAAGCCTTTTACTGTATAGGACGCAGTGCCACCTGTTGGCAGATTGGTTGTCACATTTTCGCCCACATAAAAAACAGTATGAGTGACATCCGATTTATCAGGCGTTTTTTGAGCCCATTCTCCAAAGTAAACTTCTGTATTGGGAATCTGACCGATATCGATATACTGGTCCTCGATATCGAAAAGTGAACCATCAATTTCGGCATGATAGATGCCATTCTTGTCAAGTGTAGCGAAACCTTTCAGTTGGGAGGCAGAAAGTAATTGACCTTTTGCTTTGGATAAAGTGATACCCAGGGCGGGTTCACCATTTACCTCTCCGATTATAAGATGTGGATCGGTTTCTTGTTGGCTTATACCATACTCGATTTTTGCCTGAGCCTGTGTAGTAAATCCAACAATGCCTAACATGGCGATTAATATATTGAGCTTTTTCATAAGCAACCTCACAGAGTATTGAATGTCTTGTTATCCTGTCATAAGAGCGTCCTGAGCTTTTTGTGTGAAAGGTGTGCGCAAAAAATGCGCAGCAAATAAAATGTATGTTGGTTAAATAGCGCTGTAAACTATAAGTTATAATTATGTTTCTTATTTGTTTAATCTCATTGCTTGTGCAAAGTAGAGGTGAGTTAATTGAAATTAAGTTGTTTTTTGAGGATGGAATGAATTTGTGGATTTCAATTAATCCACTAATCGTTGAGGGTGGGTATACACTGTTGCTCGCCCTGGCTTGCAAAATCCGATCAACGTTAAATGACATTTCTGGGCGACTTGAATGGCAAGTGAGGTTGCGGCAGAAACGGCGAATAAAATTTCTACCCCGCAATTAGCTGATTTTTGTACCATCTCATAACTGGCACGGCTGGAAACTAACACCGCACCTTGTTGCCAGCCTGTTTTTGCTCGCATTCCCAGTAACTTATCCAGTGCAACATGGCGGCCAACATCTTCACAACCACCAAGCAATTTGCCCTCTGGATCAATCCAACCTGCCGCATGGGTACAGCCGGTAAGTGTGCCGATTTCCTGAACATGTGGTAATTGGGCAAGCGCAGCATCAAGGCAGGAGAGTGAAAACGTTTGGGTGAAAGGCAGGGGCGTAATTGGGCGAAAGATTTCTGCGAGTTGTTCGGTGCCACAAATACCGCAACCCGTTCTGCCAGCCATATTGCGTCGGCGCTCTTTTAATCCCGCAAAACGGCGGCTGGAAAGCTCAATGTGCAGTTCAATGCCGCCATGGCAGCTAACTATCGTATCAATCCCCCGAATTTCTTGCGCAGATGTGATAATCCCTTCTGACAAGGAAAACCCGATAGCAAAATGATCGAGATCTTTCGGACTGGCCATCATTACGACATGGGAAATACCGTTGTAGACCAATGCAACAGGGACTTCCTCTGCTACCCAATCCGGCGTTGGATTGCTCAAGGAGCCGCTTTGTTTGGCATTTTTTTGTTGTACATTGGTGCGAAAAACACCGCTGATCCCTCCCATATTTAACTCATTTTCTGACCTTTTATTTTTCATTAATGAATTCCCCAATAGTTTGATTCATAATACTGTTTGTGTGGATAATATATTATCAATCTGTGTCCTGATAAGAAGCAAATACACCCGCGGAATTCCTGTCATGCGGTGTGTTAATGAGCAATGTGAGTGAGGAGATCCCCCATGCAAGTCAGCAGAAGGCAGTTCTTTAAGATCTGCGCTGGCGGTATGGCGGGTACGACGGCAGCCGCGCTGGGGTTTGCCCCAGGCGCAGCGATTGCACAAACACGTAACTACAAATTGTTGCGTGCGCGTGAAACCCGAAATACCTGTACATACTGCTCTGTCGGTTGTGGATTATTGATGTACAGTCTTGGTGATGGCGCTAAAAATGCCAAATCAACTATTTTTCATATCGAAGGGGATCCGGATCATCCTGTGAACCGTGGTGCCTTATGTCCGAAAGGGGCTGGCTTGGTGGATTTTGTTCACAGCAAAAATCGCCTGCTCTATCCAGAATATCGTGCCCCAGGCTCCAATCAATGGCAGCGAATAAGCTGGAATGAAGCCTTCGATCGTATCGCGAGATTGATGAAACAAGACCGCGATGCCAATTTCATCAAAACCAACCAAGATGGTGTGACGGTTAACCGCTGGCTGACAACGGGTATGTTGTGTGCGTCTGCGGCCAGTAACGAAACCGGTTTTTTATCGCAGAAATTTAGTCGCGCGCTCGGCATGCTTGCCGTAGACAACCAGGCGCGTGTCTGACACGGACCAACGGTAGCAAGTCTTGCTCCAACATTTGGTCGCGGTGCGATGACCAACCATTGGGTGGATATTAAAAATGCGAACTTGATTGTCGTGATGGGCGGGAATGCGGCTGAAGCACATCCTGTCGGTTTCCGTTGGGCGATGGAAGCTAAAATTCACAACAACGCTAAACTGATCGTTATCGATCCTCGCTTTACCCGTACGGCATCCGTGGCGGATTTCTACACGCCTATCCGTTCCGGTACGGATATTGCCTTCTTGTCAGGTGTGATTTTATACCTGATAACCAATGAAAAAATTAACCGTGAGTATGTCGAGGCCTACACCAATGCCAGCCTGATTGTGCGGGAAGATTTCTCATTCGATGATGGCCTGTTTAGTGGCTATGATGCTGAAAATCGCCAGTACGATAAAACGACATGGCACTATGAGCTAGATGAGAAGGGCTTTGCCAAACGGGACAAAACGCTGAGCCATCCACGTTGTGTCTGGAACCTACTGAAAGCTCACGTCAGTCGTTATACACCGGATGTTGTGACTGATATCTGTGGAACACCGAAGGAAGATTTCCTCAAGGTGTGTGAATATCTGGCAGAAACCAGCGCGAAGGACAAAACCGCTACTTTCCTGTATGCACTGGGTTGGACGCAACACTCCATCGGCGCCCAGAATATCCGTACAATGGCGATAATCCAATTACTGCTCGGTAATATGGGTATGGCAGGCGGTGGCATCAATGCGCTGCGCGGTCATTCCAATATTCAGGGACTGACAGATTTGGGGTTGTTATCCCAAAGCCTGCCGGGGTATCTCTCCCTGCCATCGGAGAAACAGGCCGACTTGCAAACTTATTTGCAGGCGAACACACCAAAAGCCACCGTTACAGGTCAGGTCAACTATTGGGGAAATTATCCGAAGTTTTTTGTCAGCCTGATGAAGAGTTTTTATGGTGATAATGCCCGTAAAGAGAATGATTGGGGCTTCGATTTGTTGCCGAAGTGGGATAAGCCTTACGATGTCTTGCAATATTTTGAAATGATGTCGAAAGGGGAAGTGAATGGCTATATCTGTCAGGGCTTCAATCCAATGGCATCATTCCCGGACAAGAACAAAGTCGTCGCCGCTTTGTCGAAGCTGAAATTCCTGATCACGGTTGATCCTCTCAGTACCGAAACGTCATCATTCTGGCAAAATCATGGTGAATTCAACGATGTTGATCCTGCCACCATTCAGACTGAAGTATTCCGTTTACCCTGTTGCTGTTTTGCCGAGGAGAATGGCTCAATAGTCAATTCAGCTCGCTGGCTGCAATGGCACTGGAAAGGTGCGGACGCGCCAGGGGAAGCGATTGGGGATGGTGAAATTTTGTCGGGCATTTTCAAGCGGCTGCGTGATTTGTACCGTGAAGAAGGCGGTGCTGCGCCAGAACAAGTCTTGAGCATGACATGGGATTATTTCGATCCTGACGCACCAACAGCGGAAGAGGTGGCCCAAGAAAGTAACGGTCGCGCTTTGGCTGATTTGCTGGATAACAACGGCAATGTTTTGGTGAAAAAAGGGCAGCAATTATCCTCTTTTGCTCAATTGCGTGATGATGGCACTACCGCCAGCGGCTGTTGGATTTTCGCTGGAAGCTGGACGCCGGAAGGTAACCAGATGGCGCGCCGCGATAATGCTGATCCATCCGGGATAGGGAATACACTGGGTTGGGCATGGGCGTGGCCACTGAATCGCCGCATTCTGTATAACCGCGCATCTGCTGATCCACAGGGCAATCCGTGGGATCCCAAACGCCAGTTGATTGCATGGGATGGCGATCAATGGCGCGGAGTGGATATCCCAGATTACAGCAACGCAGCCCCAGGAACGGATGTTGGACCTTTTATCATGCAGCCAGAAGGTATGGGGCGCTTGTTTGCCATCGACAAAATGGCAGAAGGACCGTTCCCTGAACATTACGAACCGTTTGAAACGCCGTTGGGAACCAATCCGTTACATCCGAATGTGGTTTCCAATCCGGCCGCCCGTGTGTTCAAGAGCGATTTTGAAGCTATGGGGAAAGCCGATAAATTCCCTTATGTCGGCACCACCTACCGCCTGACTGAGCATTTTCATTTCTGGACAAAACATGCGTTGTTAAACGCTATCGCCCAACCAGAGCAGTTTGTGGAAATTGGTGAACGGTTGGCGGCAGAAAAGGGCATCAAACAAGGCGATACCGTTAAAGTTAGCTCCAGCCGTGGTTATATCAAGGCCAAGGCGGTGGTGACAAAGCGTATTCGTACCTTGAATGTTCACGGCCGTGAAGTGGATACCATCGGTATTCCGATTCACTGGGGCTTTTTGGGCGCGGCGAAGAAAGGTTTTATTGCGAATACCCTGACGCCGTTTGTCGGTGATGCCAATACGCAGACGCCGGAATTCAAGGCATTTCTGGTTAATGTGGAAAAGGTGTGAGGGAGAAAAATTATGTCATTGCAAACCCAGGACATTATTCGTCGCTCTGCCACCCATTCATTGACTCCCGCGCCTCGTGTGCGGGATCACCAGCAAGAAGTGGCAAAGCTGATCGATGTGACAACCTGTATTGGCTGTAAAGCGTGTCAGGTAGCATGTTCAGAATGGAACGACATTCGTGATGAAATTGGGCACAACGTTGGCGTTTATGATAATCCGGCTGACCTGACAGCGAAGTCATGGACAGTGATGCGATTTTCCGAAGTGGAGGAGCATGGCAAGCTGGAATGGTTGATCCGTAAGGATGGGTGTATGCACTGTGCCGATCCGGGTTGCCTGAAAGCTTGTCCGGCGGAAGGCGCGATTATTCAATATGCCAATGGCATCGTTGATTTTCAGTCAGAACAGTGTATCGGCTGTGGCTATTGCATTGCCGGTTGTCCATTCAATGTACCGCGTATCAACAAAGAGGATAATCGTGCCTACAAATGTACTTTGTGCGTTGACCGTGTTGGTGTAGGACAAGAGCCGGCATGTGTGAAAACTTGTCCAACCGGTGCGATTCATTTCGGTAGCAAGCAGGATATGAAAGCGCTGGCGGCAGAGCGGGTTGAAGAGCTTAAGGGACGTGGTTATGAAAATGCCGGTTTGTACGATCCCGAAGGCGTAGGTGGAACCCATGTTATGTATGTGCTGCACCATGCCAATAAGCCTCAACTCTATCATGGATTGCCGGATAATCCGGTTATAAGCCCAACTGTCACCTTCTGGAAAGGTATCTGGAAGCCATTAGCTGCAATCGGTTTTGCCGCGACTTTTGCTGCTGCCGTTTTCCATTACGTGGGTATTGGTTCGAACCGTATTTCCAGAGAAGAGGAAGAAAGCGCACTTAAAGAGATTGATTCGGACAAGGCAAATAATGAGGAGGTGAAGAAATGAAAAAGCGTAACGATACCATTATCCGTCACTCTCCGGTTGAGCGAATCAATCATTGGGTGGTTGTGGTTTGCTTCCTGTTTACCGCCATCAGTGGATTAGGTTTTTTCTTCCCCTCCCTGAACTGGCTGATGAATATCTTTGGTACGCCGCAATTGTCACGGATATTGCATCCGTTTGCGGGTTCGGTGATGTTCTTTCTGTTTGTCTTTATGTTTTTCAGGTATTTCAAACATAATCTGATCGACAGGGATGATATCGAATGGGCGAAAAATATTCACAAGGTACTGCGTAATGAGGAAGCGGGAGATATCGGACAGTATAACCTCGGACAGAAAGGCATTTACTGGTCAGTAAGTCTCTGCCTGTTTCTCCTGCTTATTAGTGGCATTATTATCTGGCGCCCGTATTTTGCGGAATATTTTCCTATCCCATTGATCCGAATTGCTTTGCTGGTTCACTCACTGGCGGCGATTGGTCTGATCCTGACGATTATCATCCATGCTTATGCGGCGTTTTGGGTAAAGGGATCAGTGCGAGCAATGGTAGAAGGTTGGGTCACACGTGGCTGGGCGAAAAAACATCATCCGCGTTGGTATCGTGAAATGGTGAAACAAGAGCAGCAAAAAGAGAAAGAATGAGTTTGAGGCAGGGTATTTTGTGTACTCTGGCTCATTTCTACAGTTATTGTTCTTAAGGTTATTGTAGTAATTGATAAACGTTACTTTGTGGCTACAACATGGCTGCAATGTTCATTGTTTGTACAATAAATGAGGGCGTTTGTATGATTGAGACCATCGTAAGAGCCAGAGTATCTTCAGCTTCTAAAGAAGCGGCTATGGCGAATGCTAAGGCTTTGGGGTTGGATTTATCTACCGTTATCCGTATGCTTGTTAACCGGCTGGCTGTTGAGGGACAACTTCCCGATGGATTTTTTCAGCCAAATAGCGAAACCTTACAAGCTATTCGTGACTTGGAAAATGGTAAAGGAGTTCATCGAGTCAATACAATTGACGAACTGAGAGATGATTTGGACTGGTAGAACATGTTGACAATTGTTTACTCTTAATTTATCAATGCACTGATATAGAACTGATATTGTACCGTGTTGGAAGCCATGCTGATTTGTTTAAGTAGCCATCAGTAGTCGAAAATGGATATCTTGGTTCTCAGAAAGGGAAGAAAACCGGAGGCCGTTTTCTCCTCCGGTTTATCAGGTGCGCCGTAAAACCCCGTCCTTCAGAGGGTGTCGTAAAAGGGGGAGGATGTCAATGACTGATGAGTGTCTTGAGCCTCTTATTAACCTGCTGTTTATCAAAAGGTTCCAGTGACTCACTTGGGGATAATCCCACAAGTTCTAATTGTTCTGCTTCATCTTCCGTCAGGAGTTTCTTTTTTCTCAACTTGAGCAAATAGTTCCAACTCCAAATGCCACCGGAATCTTCCGCCGGACACATGCCATTACCTGCGGTCACTTCAGGCTGGATAATATCTTTTGGTAACACCTTCTCTAGCGTTATTTGATGGAACCAATCATCGCCAAAGTCATATTGGTAGTTGAATTCATCGCCGGCTTCCTCCAGAAATGCACCGATGCATAATTGGTCATACTGTTCTTCTGGAATATCGATTCCTGCAAAACTAAAACTGAATAGATGAGCATTTTCCCAGCCCATGGCAGCTTGTATCACATCATGAAATTCACTGAGTGTGAGTTGATTGCTGACACGGATCCGGCGCCATACGGCGGGTGTTGCATCGAATAAACTCACTTTAACAACAAAACCTTGCGGCTCAATCTCTTCCTCTTGCTCCATGTAGAAATATTCAAAGCTGAGTTCAGACAAGGTATCAAATAAGGCAAATCTCTTGCGATTTAATCCAGGATCTCTGAGGGCATAGGCCAAATCTAAATATTGCTCTACCAGATATGGCGCTTGTGGTGGCAATCTGTATTGTTCGATTGAAGCGGAATAAGTCAGACGTTCAATAAACAGCTCGCGGTTTGCGTAGTAATAGAGCTTCAATAAATCCCTGGGTTTTTTCGCTTTCAACAGGCATTCTTCCGGCGCCAGCCAAGACAATATTAATGATGAACCCATGGTGATGCCAAGACGATTCTGATCCTGTCGCTTCAGATCAGCTTTATACCCGAACTTCTGGCTCCAGTGTTCAAGCTCAAATGCTTCTGGCTGTGTCCATTCGACGGGAAGTTGTGACAACCAATAAAGTGAGTTGAGATCGAGTGGGGTATGTTGATTTTGCTGGACTGAAAATATCCACGGTAAAATTTGTTGCAGCCAGTCAGGGGAGACCGGAGTAAAGTCAACATATGCTTCACTATTATTGCTCAACTCTTCAATCAGTTCGGGGATTGTGCTCTCAGGAGCAATATTCATAAAGCTTTCACGGATACCAGATTTAAAATCTAGCATCATATTCATTTGATATTCTTGACCATCCAGTGTAATTGTCATCATCATGCTGGCACAGTCATTGCCATCAACATGAGTGACGTATAATTCGTGTATCTTCGCTGTTTCCCGCGGCTTACTGTGGTGCGACATCGCCTTTTTTTTCCAACGCTTAAAACAGGAGTGAATGGCAGGATGGCGGTTAAATTGTGCACACAGATTGATCAGTTGCAGATAGGATAAGTTTGCCCATGCAGAAGAAGGACAATCGTCCAATGTTTGCGCACAGGCAAGGGCGACGGGTTCTTCAAAGTATTGGGTGAGTAACAGCAGGGCATCGATACCCCATGAATGCTTGGCAACTTCCGCCAACAGATGAGGTAAGGCTTCATGGGGAATGATGGATAGGCCGTTTTCAAAAAAGTCAATAAATTCAATGCCAGAATGAATTTCAAACTGCTTAAACAGTTGGTTCAAATTTAAGGATTTTTTAGGGAAAGTTGCTATGTTGGTGTCATCAGTAGATTGAGGTGCATCCAGTAGCTGGGTGATGTCAGTTTTGATATGAAATTGATTTCTTTTCAGGACTGATACACATAACAACATGCATTCGCTATTAATTTCGAATTCTTCTTTGGTATTCAGCAAAATTTGCTCAATGATCTCTTCGAACAGTTGTTTGGTTTCAGCAGGCAATTTGTTTGCTGTTAATGCAAGTTCCGCTATGGCAACTTCAAGCCAATGGTTAATGCTGTCTCCTATCTCCGTCATCGCTTCCTTGGGCAGCGTTAGCACCAGGCTAATCAACAAGAAGACGTTTTCTGGATAGGAAAACCACTGTATCTGCTTTGGCGTTAAGGAACGTTGTTTATCGGGAGTATGGGCGTATTTTTCTATTGCAGATAACAATTTTTCAGGTGTTAATTTCATTATCAACCTCTTCAATATATCTATATTTCAACTAAGAAGAGATGCTGGTTATCACGCTGTCATATCCACCATTCCCCTTTACGATTATTCAATAGTCTAACCTGAATTTTTGTGATGGCAGTAAGTTTGTGTTGAAATTTATCCACGTTACTGCTTTGTGGTCTGTAACTTGAAATCGATAGGATCTGGCAATGCCATTCCGCTGTTTGGCGGGGTAAGATGGTTGGGGATTTACATATCAACATAACTGGAAGGTGAGATTGATGAGTATTCGCATTGCCCCTATTCCCCCATTATTGTTTGTCAACCTGAAAACGCTTTACCAGCAGCGTGCTGAGCGTCTGAAAACGTTGGCAACCGAAAGCAACCCATTTGCAAGTTATCTGAATTTTGCGGCAGAAATTGCCCAAGCACAGCAAAAAGCGTGGTATGACAATCCGCTGGAGATGGAATTGGATGAGCTTCTTGGTCGTTCCCAGCAAGAAATTCGTGTCCCATTGGATTGCAAAACATTGCACCGTACCCAGCATTGGCAGAATATTCTGCACGCCCTGATGGCGGAATTGTTGCCTACCGTACCTGAACATGTGAAACCTGCCCTCGAAAATCTGGCAAAAAATTCAGAACAAGAGTTAGAAGAGATGGCGAGTGCGCTACTCAATAGTGAATTCAGCAAAGTTAGTGCTGATCAGGCGGTGTTTGTTTGGGCAGCATTATCTATCTATTGGGCACAAATGGCCAGTTTGATCCCCGGCAAGGCACGGGCGGGATATGGAGAACATCGCCAGTTTTGCCCGATCTGTGGCAGTATGCCGGTTGCCAGTGTGGTGCAAATCGGCACTCACCAAGGGCTGCGTTACTTGCATTGTAACCTGTGTGAAAGCGAGTGGCATGTTGTCCGTATCAAATGCAGTAACTGTGAACAAAGTCGTGACCTGAGTTATTGGTCACTGGAGAGTGAGCAATCGGCAATCAAGGCAGAAAGTTGTGGTGATTGTGGTAGTTATCTCAAAATTCTGTATCAGGAAAAAGATCCAAATATCGATGCTGTGGCCGATGATCTGGCGTCATTGATTCTGGATGCCAAAATGGAAGAAGAAGGTTTTGCCCGCAGTAGCCTGAACCCTTTTTTGTTTCCTAACGAATAAATGGGGTGGGGAAGCGATGACACAAGCAATCAACTCGCTGTACCGTCAATTACCCTCCATTGACAGATTGTTGCGGGAGCCAGAAATCACCTCGTTGGTTGCGTCATATGGACAGACGCAAGTGGTGGAGATATTGCGGGACATGCAAGAACAGGCGCGATTTAATATTCGTGAATATCAGACCTTGCCAGAGTGGAGTGACGATTGGGCTGCATTATTGCAGCGAAGATTGGACAAGGTTCAAGCAACTGCCTTGAAACCCGTTTTTAACTTGAGCGGAACGGTGCTTCATACCAATTTGGGCCGTGCATTGTTAGCGGAATCAGCAATTGAAGCCGTGACACAGGCAATGCGTTCGCCGGTCACGTTGGAATATTCTCTTGATGGTGCTAGTCGCGGGCACCGTGATCGCGCATTGGCTGATTTACTCTGTACGTTAACAGGGGCAGAAGATGCCTGCATCGTTAACAATAATGCCGCCGCTGTTTTACTGGTGCTGGCAACAGTGGCGCAAGGCAAAGAGGTTGTTATTTCCCGCGGTGAATTGGTAGAGATTGGCGGGGCGTTCCGTATTCCTGACGTGATGGTGCAAGCAGGTTGTCGTTTGGTGGAAGTGGGAACAACTAACCGAACGCATTTAAAAGATTATCAGCGGGTAATCAATTCTGATACCGGTTTGTTGATGAAGGTGCATACCAGTAATTACAGTATTGAAGGCTTCACCGCTGAAGTATCGGCAGAAGCCTTGGCGACGCTGGGTATGGCATCCCAAATCCCGACAGCCATCGATCTTGGTAGTGGCTCCATGACCGACATGACACAGTATGGTTTGCCGGCTGAGCCGATGCCCCAGGATTACCTGAACCATGGTATCGATTTGGTGACCTTTTCTGGTGATAAATTATTGGGTGGCCCGCAAGCTGGCATTATTGTTGGCAAAAAACAGTGGATAGACGCTATCCAGCAGCATCCCCTAAAGCGCGCATTGCGGGCAGACAAAATGACGTTGGCGGCACTGGAAGCCACTTTGCGCCTCTACCAACACCCTGAGCAACTTCGCCAGAACTTACCGACTTTGCGCCTGCTGACTCGTACACAGGGTGAAATCCGTGATATGGCGCAACAGCTCATTCCTCAACTTCAGGCATATTACAGCGAAAAATTTATTGTTCGTGATGAACCTTGCTATTCCCAAATTGGCAGTGGTTCTTTGCCAGTGGATCGGTTGCCCAGTTGGTCGCTGACTTTTACTGCCATCGATGGTCGTGGCAGCACATTGGAAAATTTGGCTCACCAATGGCGCAATTTGGAAAAACCGGTGATTGGGCGTCTGTATGATGGGCGGTTATGGCTGGATCTGCGTTGCCTGGAAGATGGAAATGCATTATTGCAGGCACTTTTGCTGTTATAAGAAATAGGCTTGATAACTATGATTTTTGCCACAGCGGGACATGTTGATCACGGTAAAACGACGCTCATTCGAGCGATCACGGGGGTTGATACGACCCATTTGCCGGAAGAGAAAAAACGCGGGATGACTATCGATCTCGGTTATGCCTACTGGCCGCAGCCAGATGGATCTTCGGTGGGGTTTGTCGATGTGCCGGGACATGAAAAATTCCTGTCGAATATGTTAGCGGGGATGGGTGGAATAGATCATATCCTGCTGGTTGTCGCTTGTGATGATGGTGTCATGGCTCAGACACGGGAACATCTGGCAATTTTGCGTTTGATTGGGCGACCTGATATTACGGTTGTATTGACCAAAGCGGATAGCGTCGAACAAGCACGGATTGAGGAAGTCCGGCAACAAGTCGGGCAATTATTAGCATCACAAGGTTGGCAATCGGTGCCTTTGTTTATAACGGCAGCCGCCATAAAAGAAGGCATTATCCCACTAAGAGAGCATTTGCAGTCTATTCACCAATCTTATGCTATCCATCAAGTTCGCTTCCGGCAAAATCCACAACATGAAAAATTACAGCAACGCTTTCGTTTGGCTATCGATCGCGTTTTTACTATTAAAGGTGCCGGGTTGGTTGTCACCGGAACGGCGTTAGCGGGAAGTGTCAATGTTGGCGATATGTTATGGCTGATTGGCAGTGATCAAAGCGTGAGAGTGCGTGGCTTGCACGCCCAGAATCAACTCGTTCAACGTGCTACAGCGGGACAGCGTATTGCATTGAATATTGCGGGGGATATCAGCAAAGAGCAAATTTCCCGTGGCGACTGGCTGTTATTACAAAAACCCTCGTTTGCGGCTGAAAAAGTGTTAGTCGAAATTGAAGCGGATTTACCGCTGCAAAACTGGCAATCTCTCCATATCCATCATGCTGCCAGCCATATCACCGGCAGAATTTCTATCCTGAACTCGCTAACCGCTACGCCAATATTGGCTGAGCTGACGCTGGATCGTCCTTTGTGGCTGGTGGAAAATGATCGCCTGGTACTGCGTGATATCAGTGCCAGAAAAACGCTGGCTGGGGCACGAGTCGTTAGCTTAAATTCCCCGCGCAGAGGGAAACGCCAGCCTGAATTTCTTCATTGGTTATCCCAACTGGCCCGAACGAGCAGCCATCTGGAAAATCTTACCTTATATTTAACACGTGGTGCACTGTTACTTAGCCACTTTGCCTGGGCACGCCAGTTGACAGAAAATCAGCTCAACAACTTGTTGGTTGGGATGGAGGTGATGGTTGCGGGTGATTGGGTTTTATCACTGCATCATGTGGTGCTGGCAGAACAAAAGCTATTGCAGACTGTCGTGGAATACCACGAAAAACACCCTGATCAATTGGGTGTGGGTAAGGCGCGTTTGAAACGAATGGCTTTGCCGACACTGGATGACATGCTGGCTTATAAACTTATCAATCGGCTATTGGAACAAGAAGTGCTAAAACAAACCCATGGTTGGTTGCATTTGCCTGAGCATGGATTGATGTTTACCCCAGAGCAGGCGTGTTTGTGGTTAAAAGCAGAACCTTATTTTAAAACGGAAGCGTGGTGGGTGCGCGATTTGGCAACTGAAATGGGGGAAGATGAAGAGGTCATACGTCGTCTTTTGCGAAAAGCGGCACAATTAGGACTCGTTATCGCCATTGTGTCTGATCGTTATTACCACCGACAGCAGATTCAGCAGCTTGCTGATTTAATTCGCAACTATTCTCAGACTAAGGGCGGTATAACAGCAATCGATTTTCGAGATGAATTAGGGATTGGCCGGAAACTGGCGATTCAAATACTGGAATACTTTGATCGTACGGGTTTTACCCGCAGGAAAGCGAATTTGCATGTTCTACGGGATGAGGGCATTTTTTAGCATTTTATTTACAGTATCTCTGACAATCTGTGCTATTTTTCATCGGGTTGGCAAACTGAACTCATGTGTGGAATTCAATAGAGTATGAAAAAGAAGATAATCTCGAGGATTTATCTTGGATTGTTGTTGATTGCTTCCTTGATATTAGTGTTTGAGAAAGGTGGAGATATTTATCCTGCACTGGTGTCTGTCGGCGTATTCGGCATCATCTTTGGCCTGGCTTTTTTAGTTTCAGCGCGCTGGTTATTTTCGGTAGTGTTAACTGGCACGTTATTTATCATCCTAAAATTCCTCAACCAGATAAAAATCCATTACTACAAAGAACAACTGATGTTTTCTGATTTGAATGTGATGTTAGATCCATCAAATCAGGAGACTTTACGCCATTATTGGCTGGCAGGTATCGCTGTAGTGGCTATGCTTATCTGGTTGATATTCAACATGATATTGAGCTGGAAAATAGTCCCTTCTGCGCGTGGGATAAAATGGCGCTTCGCCAGTATCGTTTTGATGGTCGTGAGTACCTGGGGTATCAATCTCACAGTTAGTGCTTATCATGAGCAATGGCAAGGGGAATTACCGAAGGGGCGGGGAACGGTGACTAATATGGTAATGTCTGCCTCTGATGCCCAATATCAGCCGCCAAAATTGGGTTCATCTGCTGATTATTTCTTGCAGCAGGCGAAACAAGTGACGTTGCCTGAACCTCAGTCGGAGGTTAAACCCGATGTGGTTGTCTTGCTGCAAGAATCCACGGTCAATCCCCATATTTATCAATTACCTGCCAAAGTGCAGTTGCCCGATCTTTACATGTTCCGGCGTGATGTGGGTGTCAGTGCCCAAAGTCCACTCAGGGTACAAACCTTTGGTGGTGGAACCTGGTTATCTGAATTCTCCGTTTTAACCGGATTGAATACGGATGATTTTGGTTCACGTAAAAATGCGGTGTTTTATTTTGTCGTTGATCACCTGAAAAACAGCCTGTTTCGTGCAATGAAAGATAATGGCTATTACACGGTTGTTCTGACACCGTTTAATAAGTCTGCTTACCATGCGGGACATGCTTACAAGACACTGGGTGTTGATCGAATTATTCAACCGCAGGAGTTAGGGTATCCCGCTGGCATGGATGAAAATTTGTGGAAAATTCCAACACAAGATATGTTGTCTTATGTGAAAACTATCCTGGCTAAGGAAACAGACAAGCCGATTTTTATTTTCTCTCTCACCATGTATGAACATGGTCCTTATGAAGAGAGTCATCATGATGATTATGGCTTGGCTGGCAACGTTGACTCTGTAATAGCGACAGGTAAGTTTAGCCATTACATGGAAAAAATTGTGGCCTCTGATCCTGCCATCAGGGATTTCAGTGAATTCGTTGCTAATCGCGACAAGCCTACCGTTTTCCTCTATTTTGGTGATCATCAACCGAACATCAATTTTGATCACTATAATTCTCCGTTACCTGATCCAGCACATGTGACTCAGTTTACTCTGCGGGATAACCTGAAACAGGGAGCGTCAATAACAACGGGCAAGCTGACCGATATCTCTTTCCTCGGCGGGATCATTCTGGAACGTGCCCGTTTGTCAGCGCCAGCGTTTTACCAAGCAAATATGATCATGCGCCATTTATGTGGTGGTGCTTTGAATGATTGTCAGGATAGTGCATTGGTAGAGAGTTATAAGCATTATATTTATCAGAAGTTGGAAGCGGCAGGTAAGGAATAATGTTATCCCTTCTGTCGGTGATGCTACTGACAGAAGGGATGTGTTATCGATATACCGCTACAATATGGGAACTATGTGTGAAACCATTTAGTTATTTGTGGCGGTGATGCGATAAGCGCAGCGTCGGTGACCACTCAGAATATATTCGGTTCTTTCCACATTGGCTTGCAGGATCTCCCGAAACAGTTTCAGCTCTGTCCGACAAAAACCCTGACACAATTTGGCGGCGGCACAAATTGGACAATGGTTTTCAAAAAACAAAATAGCGCCATTTTCCTCAACAGAATAATGAGCCATATAACCTTCTTGGCAGCGAATCGAAACTAGACGCTCAACCTTCTCCTGTAACCCAGTGGCACCTTCCATTGCCTTTTTATAGTTGGAAAAAGCCTCTTTTTCACGGGCGCTGATAATCAAATCCATAGCATCTTCACCCAACTGATTACGGATAATCGAGATCAGTTGCGTTGTTAAATCTGCGTGAGCATCAGGAAATTTGGCATGGCCTTTCTCTGTAATATGCCAAAGTTGTATTGGACGCCCAACCCCCCTTGTTTCTGATTTTGCTTCAACTAACCCCTCTTTAGCCATTTTCACAAATTGCTGACGGGCTGCTTCTCCAGTTGTTCCCAATAATTTGCCGGCATCAGAGGCTTGTAAGGCACCTTGAGTTTTTAGCAACATTAATAGCTTTTCACTCACTGTTTGCCCTACGATTGTGCCATTTTCCAAGTCATTGCTTGACATATTATTGATCCCGACATTAATTTATTCCAAGATTTATCTTGTTTAATTTAGCGCAAGACTTTTCACAACTCAACCTGAGTTTAGGGCAAAAATGATGATAATGACTGAGGAAAGCCGTTGGAGGGATCTGTTTTCCAGCAAAAATGCACCGAGTGCGATAGCACTTTCACTGGGCGTGGTATTGATGGCAATTAATACCTTAATTGCGATTACGATTCTGCCTTCTGTCGTCAATGATATTGGAGGATTAAATCTTTATGCCTGGAATACGACATTGTTTGTCGTGGCATCGATTATTGGTTCCGTTCTTTCTGCGAGATTGTTAAGTGCATTGGGTGCAAGAAACGCTTATCTGATTGCATCAGTGATCTTTTTTATCGGTAGCTTACTCTGTACTCTTGCACCGACAATGGTAGTGATGTTGGTTGGCAGAACCATTCAGGGCCTGGGTGGTGGATTTTTGTTCGCCCTTTCCTATTTGATGATTAATCTCGTCTTTGCCCAATCACTTTGGCCGCGAGCTATCGCATTGGTTTCGGGGATGTGGGGTGTAGCGACTTTAATCGGGCCAGCTATTGGCGGTATTTTTGCTGAGATGGATGCATGGCGTTACGCATTTGGCATTATGCTTCCTATTATTCTGTCTTATGCCGTATTTACCTGTCTGATTTTACCTAAAACAGAGGTGCAGGATAAAACCAAAACAGCACTGCCCATTGTGCAATTGATTCTGTTATCGGCAGCGGTACTGGCGGTTTCTTCTGGCAGTTTGTCGCCAGATGTTCGGTTCAACATTCTCGGCATTGTTGCCGCTGTGATATTCATCTTTTTATTGATCATTTATGAGCGTAGAGCTTCAGCCAGGTTATTGCCTGAACGTTCCCTAAGTTTACGTTCTCCTCATTTGGTCTTATTTACTACTATATTTCTATTGGTAGTGGGTTTATCAGGGGATGTTTTTATTCCCTATTTTTTGCAAATTCTGCATGGGCAATCCCCTTTTGTTTCTGGTTACATGGTTGCGTCCGTGGCAATGGGTTGGACTATAGGAGAAATACTCAGTGCTAGCTGGCAAGGGACAAAAATGCGGTTTGCGATTATCAGTGGGCCTGTCTTCATGTTGGTTGGTATGTTGCTGTTGCTTGTGTTTCTGCCATCTCAGTCAGCAGGGGAACGGCAGATTATACTACCGATAATCCTGGGATTGGGGATGTTTGGTTTTGGGGTTGGATTCGGCTGGCCTCATCTTTTGACGCTCATTTTACAGGTTTCCCGTGATGCGGATAAAAGCATCGCCGGTTCATCCATTACTACCATACAGTTATTTGCCTCTGCATTTGGTTCTGCATTGGGGGGAATGACTGTCAATTTATTTGGATTTTATCAGCCAGGAGGCGTTGAAGGGGCTGCTTCTTCTGCTTATTGGCTATTTTTATTCTTTTCCATTGCACCAATATTGGCATTATTAACAGCATTTCAATCAGCGAAAATTAAGGCAGAGGAATAAATTTATTATCAACGGCATTATCATAAAAAAGTAGTGCCGTTTTCTTGATTCCGTGTGATGGGATATCCATATAATAGTGGTGATTGATATTATGAACCGAAAGTTCTAATTTCCTTCCCGTGTATTTGATAAATGGAAATTGGATTGTGTATGAAAAATGAATGTGTCCAAATTGAGTACACGTCAATCATGTACTATTGTGGGGCGGATTTATTCATTGATGAGTAGACAGCCTAAGTCTGCATAAATACTGGGTTGTTGTTATTCAATATCTTCTAGGGGTACACCTTTGGGTACACGGCAAAATGAGATGTTCACTTATTCTCATAAAAAGTAAGTTGTGATTATGTCTTACAGTTTGGCTCAACATGGTCTACCAATTCGCGTAAATGTTGCGCCAACTGGTCAACAGTTTTCGCACCCGTGGCAGCCTCTACTGTTAAGTTTTCTAGTGTATTGTCGTTATCACGGATCTTGATACCGTTGCGGTAAAGAAAAGTCATGGTAACGAAAAACGCTGTGCGCTTATTACCATCATTAAAGATATGACCACGAGCAATAGCAACCCAGTAGGTGGCTGCAAGTTCAAAGATGTCTGTTACACCTTCATTGTGGGTACGGTTTTGTACCCGATAGATAAGTGCTTCAGCTCTGCCTGAATCGGGCATTCCAGCAACGCCGGGAAACCACTGCAATATACGGTCATGAAAAGCGATAACTTCCTGCGCGCTGACCCATATCATCGGTTTGTCAGAGCCTCTACCGTATGCCCATGACGCTGCATAATCGAATCAAATTCTGCATCCAGTTTGGCATTCTGGTATGCCTCGAATTCTGCTTTACTGATAACAACTGCTGAACTGCCGTCCCGACGAGTAATTTCAACAGGTTCGCCGTGGGTAGCCGCATCCAACACTTCTGAAATATTGGCTCGTGCTTGGGTTGAGGTGTATGTACGCATAATATATCTCCAGATATGTACATGTGAATTGTACATAATTTGGGTGTTTATTCAACAATAGTGATCTCGGCATAGCTCACCTTTAATCGTGGCTTTTTTGCATACTCATATAACGCAACCAATCGCCCGCTAAGCTACGCAGATTTTAGATCATGTCACCACATCACGCCCACACCACGTAATTCCCACGAAATCAACGTAAACTTCACGTAGAACGGCCTACACCGCACCCGCCTGCACGTTTTCGATCAAAAAGTTTTTTCAATTTTAAAATCCTACAAACCAAATCACCAGACCGCGCCAGTACTGACTGTGTGAGGAAAATCTCAAACTGAAATGAGTGAAAAGAATTTCAGTTTCTTATCCAGTTGCGCTCTCGTATGTTGATTGTATTTATTTGAAATAAAATGATTTTTCTATTTTGCGTGAGATTTTTACTGGGGAGGAAATGTAAACTGAAATTGTGTGAAAAATTTATTTTCACTGTTAGCGTTCTGCTCCAGACAGTTGTACCAACTTACTAGGACGTATCCACGCACTGATCTCTTTGTCTGTAAGTTTAGGCATTTGTGCAATTCTCAATGTAAAAAAGTGGGGTGTACCCAAAATGGTTTTTTAAATGTGCTATGGTTACACGCTAATCATGCGCTACTGTGATTCGTTCAGCAATTCTGATAGTAAAAAAGCCAGCAATAACAAGGTATATGCTGGCTTTCTGAAATGTTGTGATTCGCTAATGGATTTATTCATTGAGTAGAAGGATCAAGCCCGCATGAATACTGGATTGTTGTTACTCAATATTTTTTAGGGGTACACCTAAATCGGAGCGTGCAAGATTTAACATGCGGGCAAATAATCCCTCAGTCACTGCATAAATGAAATTATCTCGTCAAAATCAAATCAACTACTGCTTTGGCGGAGTAAGGCCATCGGGTTAATCATGCGATGACCTTTAACATTAGGGGTTAGGGGTGAGCAATTTCTTTACGTGCTAATTCCGCCAGAAAAGCCGAACGGTTCTTATAGTGACCGTTTCGCTCAATATAGCGGTCTATCGCGGTTAACAAATTGCCAGGCATCGTCAGATTAAACTTGATAGCCTTAGATTCATATTTCGCAGGGTCTAGCTCAATCAGTGCAATCATTCCTCCATCTTCCGTTAAGCGGGGGTCATTGATGTACTCTGAGGGATCTTTCGGCGCGGGGACATACCCGCCTTGTTCCGTCAATACCTCCATATGCTGCCCGAACGCGCTTTCAGCATCACGGATAGTTTCTTCTAAAGTGTTGCCAGCGAAAAAGCAGCCGTCAACATCAGGAAAGTAACCGTCAAAGCCCTCTTCTGTTTTAAAGATAAAGAGCGGATAAATCATAGTATTACCTCGTCGTATGATGATGAGTAGCGCAGAGAAGGAGCGGTTAGACCGCTCCTTAATTATTACAACAACTTCAATCCTGAATTTTTCTGTGCCTGTCGAAGAATCCCCTTTGACGAATCTTTTCTCGGATGCGGTACGGTGATTATTTCTCTGACTCCCTCCCTGTTTGGCTAGCGTGACATGACTCCCGTCTTGCCGCATCTTTACCCAACCGTCAGCCATTAGGCGTTTGATTAACTCTGTACTACTCATCAACCCTCCATTGCGTTAATGAATGGGTATAATACCCATAAATTCAAGCATTGTCAATTATTTGTGGGTATTATACCTATTATCAACTAGTGTTCTCCCTCTTAACCTGTTATTTATTGCCCACCCATAGAGCGCAACCAGACGCATACAGAGCTATGCACAATAAAATTGACTCACTTACGGCTAATTTGGATCACGTTATTACATTGCATCTCATACTGCGTAATTCCCACGAAATAAACGTAAACTCCACGTAAAATGGACTACACCGCACCCGCCTGCACTTTTGGATAAAAAAGTTTTTTCACTTTTAAAATTCTACAAATCAAATCACCAGACCGTGCCAGTACTGGCTGTGTGAGAAAAATTTCAAACTGAAATGAGTGAAAAGAATTTCAGAAAATTTCAGTTTGTTATCCAGTTCTGCTCTGGAGTGTTAATTGTATTTATTTGAAATAAAATGATTTTTCCATTTTACGTGAGATTTTTACTTGGAGGGAAACCCAACATAAAAACTGAAAAGCCAGTCTTCATGCGGGGTAAGAGGAAATGTAAACTGAAATTGTGTGAAAAAATTATTTTTGCTGTTAGTGTTTTGCGCCAGACAATTATTGATGCTATTTCTCAGATGACTACGACTTCATTTTTGATGTCATTGTATATGTGTTGTTTAATGGGATCGCCTATTGCGCCGTAATGGTCTGATGGCTGACAGCCGTTTATGCTTTTTTCTTGAAGCAGTAATACAAGCAATCCAATTAATTTATAAGTTCCTTTTTGCTCATCATTTTTTCGATATTGTCCCTGACCTTTTTTATTCTGTAGTGCTATTTTCTCAACTAATGCCCGTCCACCAAAGACCTTAATAGACTCCTCCCATCCACCATTTTTTTGTGCTCTTTGTATATATTGTCTAAAGCTTGCTCTATTCTTGATACAATAACCTCTGGGATATTTTCTATTAAGCTCATATATTGATATGCAGCACCAAACACAATATCAGAGTCAATCACATCGCTTGTGTTTTTTCTTTTGTCCTGAAACAAGCTGAGGGAGTTCACATTACTTAAAATAGCACTTCTTACCTTACGAACATTTTCTGAATACTCTTCGGGTACATTTGTCATTGATGTATAAGGATCTAATCCAAAGATTGAAAGGGCTACAGCATTAGGCGTCGCAGTTCCTTGTAAAGCAAATAGTTTTAATACATCAATTTCAGGTACTGTCATACAAATTTCCTTTTAATTTGTTTTATTGGAGTCACGTTGTAATCTTCACCTTTCTCCAGCATTATCAGCAAATCACACCATTGAGCTAACGCGGCTTTACGTTCATCAAAATAATCATGCCTGTTATAAATGCCCTCAACGCCTTTTATGCGATGATTTAGGCAACGTTCAGCCACAAAGGGATCAACACCTAACGCGGCTAAGTGGGTTCTGGCGGTTCGTCTAAAGTCGTGAATAGTGAAATTAGGTATATCTGGCGGCAGTTCTCGTCTTACTTTGGCAAGCGCAACGGGTAGAGTGCTTTCCTGAATATGTGGGATCATGCGGTGTTGCATTTTTCTTGCTGGTAGAACGTACTTACTACCACAGGCCATAGCCTTTAATTCCATGAACCACTCTATAACCTGTGGACACAGTGGAATGTCTACCGCATCGCCGTTCTTGCTGCGTTCTGCCGGAAAATGCCAGACAGCTTTTTTGAAGTTGAATTCTTCCCATCGTGCGCCGCATAGCTCCATTTTCCGTAAGCATAGGGCAAGTAGTATCTTAAAGCTGATTTCATTCTGGCGACTGATTGTAGACGTTCTAAATGTCCTCAGCACAATGATTAATTCTTCTCTGGTTAGCCATCTATCGCGTGATACTTCTTTCCCACCAGCGTCCGCAACCTCGAAAGCTGAACAGGGGTTAATATCTATCATCTGTCGCTTAATGGCATAATCAAACATGCGTCTTAACCATCGTAGAACATCGGTCGCCATAGTGGGTGCGCCTCTGTCTACAATGCTCTTTAGCATTTCATCAATATGACGGGGCTTTACATCCTCCAGCTTCATATTGCCGATGCGAGGGTCAATGTCTTTATCTATCCGCCTGCGGAGTATGTCGGGGTGTTTCCAGCGTGGTAGTATCTGGCGCTCAAAATATTCAGCCGCTAAGTCTGATACCTTTATAGCGTTCTTTTCGGCATCAATCTTTGCCAGTGCTTCGGCCTTGCGTTCCTGTTTCTCCATAGCGACGTCATAGCCCAGCGAAACACGCGCTGATAGTTCTCTGGTTAGCTCTCTTGCCTTTGATAGCGATAGGTCAATGTATGAGCCTAAAATCATCACTCGTGATAATCCTGCAAATTTATACCTAAATCGCCATACAGGGTGTTTATAGGTTTTTCGATAGCATAGATATAGCCCGTTACCGTCCGCTTTCCCCTCGAACCTTTCGCCGGATTTTATCCATGCCCTGATCTCTTTATCGGTGAGTTTAGACATTGTGCAATCTCCAATGTAAAAAAACAGCCGTGTACCCCTAAATGGGTTAGGGGTACACACTAGGGGTACACGCTAATCATGCGCTACTGTAATTCGTTCTGCAATGCTCTGATAATAAAAAAGCCAGTTATAACAATGTATAGACTGGCTTGATGGTTTGTTGTGATTCGCTAAGAAATACTATTCAATATTTTGAATCTGCTCGCGCATCTGCTCAATCAGTACCTTCAACTCAATTGCAGAATTTGTCACATCCGCATTAATTGATTTTGAAGCCAGTGTATTCGATTCGCGGTTAAATTCCTGCATCATAAAATCCAGTCGGCGGCCGACGGCTTCTTTTTTCTTCAGAATATTACGTGTTTCTTTGACATGAGCATCCAGACGATCCAACTCTTCTGCTACATCAATACGCTGGGCTAATAAAATTAGCTCTTGCTCAAGGCGATTATTATCTAACTGAATTTGTGCTTCTTCTAACTTGGTCTGTAAGCGCTCGCGCTGCCATTGCAGGATTGCCGGCATTTGTTCTCGGACTTTAGCCACTTCTACAGTTACCGCATCCAAGCGTTGCTCAATCAGTGTTTTGAGCGCTTGTCCTTCGGTTTCACGACTCTGGATAAAAGAATCTAGCGCCAGATCTAATTCTGCCAGCAACTGTGCATTGATGACATCCAAATCCTGCTCTTCGGCAGACATCACGCCTGGCCAGCGTAAGATATCTACCGGATTAATTTCACCTTCACTACTCTGTTGTTTAACCCAACTTGCTGCTTCAACCAGTTGTTTTGCCAGTTTTTCATTCAGGATTAAGGAATTTGGGGCAAGGGAGTTCAATTCAAAACGAAGGTTACATTCCACTTTGCCGCGCGTCAGGCGGGAACGGATGCGCTCACGGATGACAGGTTCAAGGCTTCTGAATTGCTCTGGCAGGCGAATATAGGTTTCCAAGTAACGCTGATTGACAGAACGTAGTTCCCATGCTGCATTTCCCCAACCTTCCTTAATATCTTGCCGTGCAAAAGCAGTCATACTACGGATCATAATTCGTTTCCAATTTATAAAATGATGTGCGGATTATAGCGCTCCATGTAGATGCAGGATAGGCATCCACCACTTTAGGCCGTATAATGCGCCCCTAAAATGTACGAACAACGGAGATACACTATGAGCTTAGTAGGAAAGCGTCCAGCAGGAAGGTCAGCGGGGCAGGTGCGTCCTATTAAAATGA
The DNA here is from genome assembly GCF_037996785.1 of Xenorhabdus thailandensis. Lineage (NCBI taxonomy): Bacteria > Pseudomonadati > Pseudomonadota > Gammaproteobacteria > Enterobacterales > Morganellaceae > Xenorhabdus > Xenorhabdus thailandensis. Next base: position 425,793 of record NZ_JBBMXF010000007.1, on the reverse strand, counting down.
CCCGTCATTACACCAAACATGCAGAAGGCTCTGTTCTGGTGGAATTTGGGGATACCAAAGTGTTGTGTAATGCTTCCGTTGAAGAAGGAATTCCCCGTTTCCTGAAAGGCCAGGGACAAGGCTGGATCACCGCTGAATACGGTATGCTGCCACGCGCAACCAATAGCCGTAATGTACGCGAAGCTGCCAAAGGCAAGCAAACAGGTCGCACAATGGAAATCCAACGCCTGATTGCGCGTTCATTGCGTGCTGCCATCGACTTAAAAAAGCTGGGTGAATTCACTATTACGCTGGATTGTGATGTGATTCAAGCGGATGGCGGTACTCGTACTGCGGCTATTTCTGGCGCTTGTGTGGCTCTGGTCGATGCCCTAAATAAGCTGGTTGCGGAAGGCAAATTGAAAGAAAGCCCGCTAAAAGCAATGGTTGCAGCAGTGTCTGTTGGCATCGTTGAGGGTGAAGGACGTTGCGATCTGGAATATGTCGAAGACTCTGCGGCTGAAACTGACATGAATATCGTCATGATGGATGATGGCAGAATGATTGAAGTGCAGGGTACGGCAGAAGGTGAACCGTTCAGCCATGATGAGTTGCTCTCACTGCTTTCATTGGCAAAAGAGGGATTGGATACGATTTTCAAAGCACAGCGAGATGCGTTAGAACAAGAACCATTAAAATAATAAATAAATCAGGCGGCTGAAGAGTCGCCTTTTTTATGCCTGCAATAAATTTACCTGCAATAAATAGTAATGAATGACAAGAGATCAAAGAGGAGAAACCCCAATGAAAGCCTATCAGCGCGAGTTTATTGAGTTGGCACTGGAAAAACAGGTGCTGAAATTTGGCGAATTTACGCTGAAATCAGGCCGCAAAAGTCCGTACTTTTTTAATGCTGGCCTGTTTAATACCGGACGTGATTTGGCGTTGATTGGTCGTTTCTATGCAGCAGCGTTGCTAGATAGCGGAATTCAGTGTGATTTGCTGTTTGGGCCGGCTTATAAGGGGATCCCGATTGCAACAACTACCGCAGTAGCATTGGCGGAACGTCATGATATCGATATGCCTTATTGCTTTAACCGCAAGGAGGCTAAAGATCATGGTGAAGGTGGATCGCTGGTTGGTAGTCCTCTGCAAGGTAATGTTGTTGTTGTGGATGATGTTATTACCGCAGGTACGGCGATTCGTGAGTCGATGGAAATCATTAAGCAGCACGGGGCAACGCTATCCGGTGTGATTTTGTGCCTGGATCGTCAGGAACGTGGACGTGAAACGCTTTCAGCAATTCAAGAAGTTGAACGTGACTATCATTGTCAGGTTTTTTCCATCATTACCTTGAATGATTTGGTAAGTTATTTGCGCGAAAACCCAGAGATGCAATCTCATCTGGAAGCGGTAGAGGCTTATCGCAAAGAATACGGTATTTAATGGCCAGTAAGCTGGGTTGAAAAAAAATCCCTCGCCCAAAAATGGGCGGGGTGAGTAGTAGAAATGGCATCTATCTAATGGTAAGGATTGCGATAATGATGATGCCATTATTAAGTCACTGAGTAGTGAACTTAATGAACGAGGACATGTTAACACAACTCAATAAAAAATCCGCACGTTATCATTCACTCTATGAAGGGCATAACTTACGATGCTGCGATCAGCTATTGTAGTGGATTAGATTATTGCAGTTGGGTCAATATCAATGGCCAGCGTACTTCAAATTCAGTTGTCGGGCGATAGCGAAATTCAGAGCGAACAAAACGGGAGAGCATCCCTTCGCAAAATGCCAGTAGCTGTGATGCCAATACGGATTCGTCATAAGCGAATCCTTGCCCATCACGGATTTTTCTCTCTTTTAAAATTTGGCGAAGTTGCATTTCAATTCGCTCAAATAGCTGGTTTATTCGATTTTGCAATCTGTCTTGTTCGAACATTAGAGCATGGCCGGTCATGATACGAGTCAGCCCCGGATTTCTTTCCGCAAAACCTAAAAGAAGGACGAGAATTAACCGAATGCGTATGATGGTGTCTTTTTCATCTTGCAGGATCAGATTGATACGTGAAATTAAGGTATCTTCAATAAATTCAATCAAGCTGTCAAACATCCGGGTTTTGCTCGGAAAATGACGGTAAAGGGCTGCTTCAGAAACACCAACGTTTGCGGCAAGTTTTGCAGTAGTAATGCGTTGGCTGCCATCACTGGATTCCAGCATGTGTGCCAGAGTCTGCAAGATTTCCTCACGTCTATTTTTCTTTTTTGTACGTTCTTTTTCTGCCATGTCTGGTAAGACCCCTGCTAAAACAGCAAAACAAATCCAGCGATTTTTTGCCACAACGTTATTGTTGCCAAAAGCCATTTTTGCCAAAAGCTATTGTCGTCAAAAACATTGTGGACAAAAAATATGAAAATCGATTGATGGTACAGGCCTTATGAAAAGTTATTGACGACCGGAATGGCCAAATCCACCATTGCCGCGTTGGCTCTCCTCAAAATCTGCAACCACATTGAATTCAGCCTGTACAACGGGTACAAAAACCATTTGGGCAATGCGTTCGCCAGGTTCGATAATGAAAGTTTTATCACCACGGTTCCAAACTGAAACCATTAATTGTCCCTGATAATCTGAGTCGATAAGTCCTACCAAATTGCCCAGAACAACGCCATGTTTATGGCCCAGACCAGAGCGAGGGAGAATAACTGCCGCTAATTGCTCATCTGCAATATGGATAGCAATCCCGGTTGGCAGAAGTTCAGTTTGGCCAGGAGGTAGTTCCACTGCATTATCCAGACAAGCACGTAAATCTAAACCCGCAGAGCCAGGTGTAGCATAAGTCGGTAAAGGAAATTCTTGCCCGATGCGGGGATCAAGGATTTTAACGTCGATTTTTTTCATCATAGCGTTTGAGTATCTCGTCTAATAAGCTGTGGCTGAGTTGTAATTTACCATTGTGGGGTAACAGAACACTACCATCATGCCAGAATAGATGTAATGCGTTAGTATCACTGTTGAAACCGTGTCCGGCCAGGGATACATTATTTGCGCAAATCAAGTCCAGATTCTTCTGTTTGAGTTTTCCGCGGGCGTATTCTTCCACATTCTGGGTTTCGGCTGCAAATCCAACGACAAATGGACGATTTTTTTCTATGGTAGCAACGCTCGCTACAATGTCAGGATTTTTCACCAGTGTAAATGTGATTTCATCACCTTGCTTTTTGATTTTTTCTGTTGAGATTTGCTTAAAACGATAGTCAGACACGGCAGCGCAACCGATAAAGATATGCTGTGAGGCTACGGTAGCTTGAACCTGTTCATACATTTCCAGTGCACTATTGACATCAATGCGTTTAACGCCTTGTGGTGTGGGTAAATTAACGGGGCCGGTAATTAATGTCACCTCAGCACCCCGTTCTGCTGCTGCCTGTGCAATGGAAAACCCCATTTTACCGGAGCTATGATTGCTGATGAAACGAACAGGATCCAAGGCTTCACGGGTTGGTCCTGCGGTAATGGTGATACGTAGGCCAGAAAAATTTTTCTCCGTGGTGAAATGCTGCATTGCCCGTTCGACAATCGCCATCGGTTCCAACATTCTCCCTGGCCCAATATCACCACATGCCTGGCTGCCCTCATCTGGTCCCCAAATTAATACATTACGCTCTTTAAGTACCTTCAGGTTATGTTGGGTGGCCTGTGCTCGGTACATTTGTTGGTTCATGGCGGGAGCAACAGCAATAGGTGCAGCGGAAGCCAGGCAAATTGTAGTGACTAAATCGTTCGCCATGCCTGTGACCAGACGAGCAAGTAGATCTGCGGTGGCGGGGGCGAGAATAATTAAATCAGCCCACTTTGCCAGTTCGATATGCCCCATAGCAGCTTCGGCTGCGGGGTCTAGAAGATCATCTGAGACGGGATGACCGGATACTGCCTGTAAGGTCAGTGGAGTGATAAAAGCTTCTGCTGCAGGAGTCATGACGACGCGTACCTGGGCGCCACGATCACGTAAGCGTCGTACTAGTTCGGCTGTTTTGTAAGCTGCGATCCCTCCGCTGATCCCGAGGACTATCTGCTTACCAGAAAGTGAATTATCAGAAAGTGGTTTGCCGGAAAATCCTGTCATTTTGATTGTCCAGATGTAAGTTACAATTCCCTAAGATTCTATCACAAGAAAATATTGTGTTGAGAACTGTCCCTATTTAGGTAGTCAAAAATGGCAAGTTTGCGAAGCGTTGCGCAAGCCTCGCAAGTCGATCTGGCGATGATTTTTTCATCATGGGATAGTAAGTGCGTAAATGTAGGTGCGTGAATATAGGTGCGTGAATATATAACTGCATGAATATAGAGGAAGAATGGAGATAGAGGGCGAGTGAATATTGATTGATAGCACCCATTGTTATGAGGGGATTATAGGGCAAGGGATTGGGACAATATTGAAGGTGGGAGGAGTATTATGGATTTAACGGTAATGGAAAGAAACGATGAATTGCATTTAAATCTTCTTCCCCGGGAGAAATTATTAGCTTATGGGGCTGTTTCCCTAACCGATGCGGAGTTATTGGCTATCTTTCTGCGTACAGGAACCAGGGGCGTTCCTGTCGTTCAAATGGCAGAATACCTGCTGAAATCATTTGGTTCGCTTTATCACCTTCTATCCGCGGATTACGATGAATTTTGTTCACATAAAGGCATGGGGAGATGTAAGTATGTCCAATTGCAGGCGATATCTGAATTGGCAAAACGGTTTTTCTCCAGTCAATTTATCCATGAAGATATTATGAGCAGTCCCACGATGACTCAAACATATTTGCAGGATTTATTATCCTGGCAAGATAGGGAGATATTTGTGGTGTTGTTTTTAACTAACCAAAATAAAGTTATTTGCCATGATGAAATGTTTAAAGGAACGATAAACAAAGTTGAAGTTCATCCACGTGAAATTGTGAAACAAGCGGTTAAAGTAAATGCTGCATCAATTATTCTTGCTCACAATCATCCTTCCGGCAATCCAGAACCTAGCCTGGCAGATAAATTAGTGACAGAAAAAATTATTGAAGCTTGTGACTTGGTTGGCGTTAAGGTTTTGGATCATATCGTTATTGGTAAGCAATCTTGTGTCTCATTTATGGAAAGAGGTTGGATTTAATACGGTTTTTTCGCATTACGATCAGATCTTAGTTGTTCGGGACTTGAGCATCAGCTAATGAGGGCGTATACTACGCCACCTTTGAGGATCTTGGGTTTGGCGAGAAGAGCCTATCTCAGTAAGTTTTTTTACTGGGAGAATGTGAGTCCTTTTAGTGACGTTCTTTTCAGTAATATTTTCAATAAAGAAAGTTTGCTGAGATGGGCTCCTAAGCCTGACGAGGCGGTCATACCCAATATAAAGCTCGAGCTGATTTGATTTTTGGAGAATAGACATGTCCCGAGTCTGCCAAGTTACTGGCAAGCGTCCGGTGAGTGGTAACAACCGCTCCCACGCATTAAATGCGACTAAGCGTCGTTTTCTGCCTAACCTGCACTCTCACCGTTTCTGGGTTGAGTCTGAGAAACGTTTTGTAACTCTGCGTGTATCTGCCAAGGGTATGCGTGTGATTGACAAAAAAGGTATCGACACAGTTCTGTCTGAACTGCGTGCCCGTGGTGAGAAGTACTAAGGAGCTGAAAAATGGCTAAAGGTATTCGCGATAAAATCAAGCTAGTTTCTTCCGCTGGTACAGGTCACTTCTATACCACTACGAAGAACAAGCGTACTATGCCTGAAAAATTGGAAATGAAAAAATTCGATCCAGTTGTTCGTCAGCATGTTATGTACAAAGAAGCTAAAATTAAGTAATTTTAGTGGATTATAAAAAACCCAGCATTATGCTGGGTTTTTTATATCTGTTGATAATGTCACCACGGCTTATTTTAAATTGGGTTATGCGTGTAGACCTGAGCATTGTTCAGTTATACTACCGTTTTTTCAATTATGAACCGTCAGGTGTAGCGCTAAAATGGTTAGAAAGACCTTGAATATCTTACATACAGAGTCATCGTGTGGTTGGGGAGGGCAGGAAATTCGTATCCTGACAGAGTCTCAAGGCATGATACAGCGTGGACACTATGTCGTTATCGTTTGTTGTCCAACTTCAACCCTTTACCGTGAAGCTCATCATTATGGTGTGCCTGTTGTTGCGCTCCCAATTGAAAAAAAACGTCTTTCTTGTCTTCGGGCAATACGTCAATGGCTAAAAACAGAAGGTCGCCAATTCGATGTAATCAATACCCATAGTTCTACGGATTCTTGGCTAGTGGCGGCGGCATGTGCCACATTAAAAGGCATGCCCCCGATAGTCCGAACCCGTCATGTTTCAACCCATGTTTCAAAATCCATTGCGACTCGTTGGCTGTATTTGCACGCAGGTCAGCATATTGTGACAACCGGGGAAAAACTACGCCAATATCTGCATATACATAACGATTATCCGCTATCTCATATGACTTCTGTACCGACAGGAATCGATTTGTCACGTTTTCATCCTGAAAATAAATCCTTAAGTCGTCAGCGTATTGGCATAAAAGATAAGCCAACACTGGGCATTGTCGCCACAATGAGAACGTGGAAAGGCCATCGTTACCTTCTTGATAGTTGGAAAACTCTCCACCAACGTTATCCTGATTGGCAATTACTGTTCGTGGGTGATGGCCCCCAGAGAAAGAATTTAGAGCCGCGAGTTCAGCAGGAAGGACTGACAGAAAGTGTCATTTTTCTTGGCAATCGTCAGGATGTTCCTGATTGTTTAAATGCAATGGATATATTTGCCCTGCCTTCGTTTGGCAATGAAGGTGTACCCCAAGGTATCATGCAGGCAATGGCGTGTGGATTGCCTGTTGTGTCTACATCGGTGGGAGCGATAACAGAAGCCGTAATTGATGGAGATACAGGGTATATTATTGAACCTAAAAATGTTGAACAATTAGCAGAAAGATTAGATTCATTAATGAATGATATTGAATTGCGTTTACAAATGGGAGAGGCCTCATTGCAACGAGCAACTCACTTATTTGGTATGGATAATATGTTAGAAAAAATGGAGACTATTTTTTATTCTAGTATTGAAAGTAAGAGGTAACATTTTATTTATATCATTTTTATCCATATTAGTAGAATAATCGATATTTTTTCTTAGCTATTTGAAGTGTAATTAGATTATTCTTATGAGTTTATTGTGTTACTAACCATAAATAGAACATTGATATACTTTACTGTATAGTATCTTAAGTGCCCCCAATTCCTGAATTGATAATTTAATATTCATTATTATGCAGCCCCAAAATATCCTAATCATCAATATTGCCCGTTTTGGTGACACCTTGCTGATAACGCCAGTTATTCGCGCCCTGAAAGAAAAATGGCCAGAGGCAAATATTGATATATTTGCGCATAAAAAAACGAAAGAAATCCTTGAAAATATAGAATTAATTAATATATTGAAAGATTTTTCAAAGGGCAAAGCCAGATGGTGTGGCTGGTTTTCTCGTCGGCACTATGATCTGGCATTAGTCTATGGCCAAGATAAATCTCTATTGCAATATGCCAAACGCGTAGCAAATTTGACGGTTTATTTTGCGGATATCTCTAGTAAAAAGTCAAATGAATATACTGTTGCAAAGCCTGGAATACTTATACCAGCACAACAGGAAAGGGCTTTGTTAATTGATTTACTTGGGGTTGAAGTGAGTAATTGGCGTTTGCAGTATAATGTAAGTTCGTGTGAAGAGGCATACGCCAGAGATTTTCTTCAGCGGCAAGGGATAGAGCGGCAATTAAGAATTGGTTTTCAGTTACAGAGTTTTCCAGCAAAAGCCTATCGTGATTGGCCTGTAGAATATTTTTACGAGTTAGCTCAACGTATTTACCGTGATTATCCGTATGCACATGTTTTGTTGTTAGGCAGTAAAGAGAGTGAAGAAAGTGCGCGAATGCTGGCTGAGAAATTGGGTACAAACAGATGTTCATCATTAGCAGGTAAAACTACGATGCGGCAAAATGCGGCAATCATGAGCCAACTTAATTTGTATGTGGGCGTCGATACTGGAACAACTCATCTGGCAGGAGCCTTGGGAATACCAATGGTTGCACTGTACCACAGTTTTCATCCAGGACGTTTTCTTGCACCTCAGCAACATCCCAAATTAGTGGTAATTGAACATCCGATAGATTATCGACAGGCAACTCGTCAAGATACAATGTCGGCAATATCGGTAGATCAAGTCTGGCGTTCTGTTCAAAATTTGCTGGAAAATGAATGAAAGGATAATGAAATCCAATGAAGATAGGATTTATCGATGTTACTGTTACTATGTCGTATGGCGGCATTCAAACCGCTGTTTGGGAGTTAGCCAAAGCGCTAACTGATGAGGGGCATGAAGTCCATATTTTCGGTGGTGTTGGTGATGTTCGGCCGGCATTAGGTGGAAGAAATATCCATATTCATACTTTCCCATTTATCTCTAGAGAGCGCGTGCTTAACATTGGGCGTCGTTTCCAACGCATTGTTGAACGTTATTCTTTTGCTCGTCATGCTCGCGCAACAGTTATTGCTGAAAATTTTGATTGGGTGATTTTGACCAAACCATTTGATTTTTTCTGGCCCAGAATGGTGCCTGCAACATCTAGTACCCAGTTTTGCTATATGAGTGGTGGAACCAGTTTTTTTAAAGGGGATCGGGTATTAGGTAAGAAAATATCTGCATGGGTTGCATGTAGCCATTTTAATGCCTGGCAGATTCAGCATCATTTCAAGCAATTTCCAAGCGTCATCTATAATGGCGTAGATATCAGTAAGTTTAAACCATCTGACTCGGATGTCCGAACTCGATTAGGTATTAACGAGAAAACGTTTCTGTTAACGTTTGCAGGCAGATTAGTTGGCTGGAAAGGTATGAAAGTAGCCATTAATGCAATGACTTTGCTGCGGAACAAGGATGTAAGGTTATTAATTATTGGTAAAGGTGAAGAGTTGAAATCGCTTGAAAAGCAGGTTTCAGCTTTGCAGCTGGAAAAATCTGTTATTTTTCACCCTCCAGTTAGTCACGATCAATTACCCGAATTTTATGCTGCGGGTAATGCTGGTATTTTCCCTAGTATTGGTGATGAAGCATTCGGTATTACTATTGCAGAAGCGATGGCGTGTGGACGCCCTGTGATTGCCAGTTGTATTGGCGGAATACCGGAAGTGGTCGGCAACGAAGGTAGTACTGGTATTTTGGTGACACCGGGTGATGCTGTCGCTATTGCTGAGGCGGTGAATCATCTTTTATCTTTGCCGGATAGGGGAGAAAAGATGGGGAAATCTGCCCGCCAGAGGATTGAAACGATGTACACTTGGCAACATTCTGCTAGCCGTTTATTGAACGCTATAAAAAATAATGAAAATTGCGTATATTGATCCTTATCCTGTACCTGATTATCGGGTTGCGTCGTTGCAAATTTTGCAGAATGTAGACGCTTTTGCCCGCCAGGGGCACTGTATTTACCTGATTACTCCAAAAGGCCAAAGTCAAGTTGAGGAGATTCTTGGCCGGTCGTTACCATCCTACGTAGAGCTAGTTGCCTTGCATGATATACGTAGAAAATGGTATTTCCCGCTAAATACCCAGAAACTGTTTTATTTGCAGGTTTCGCGATGGCTAAAGGAGCATCAAGTTGATGCCCTTTTTACCCGCAATATTAAAATGGCAAATTACCTGTTGTGTAATCATCCAGATATTCCTCATTTTTTTGAAAGCCATGAGGTATTTTCTCAGTCGTTTAGAGAGTCCCATGATTTACTAAATCGTAGAAACCAACGTAAATATCATAAACTAAGAAAAATTGAACAGCAGGTTTATGATAGTTCTAAGGTTGTTTTTGCCCTGACTTCGCTCTTACGAGAAGATATTTATAAGCAATATAGTGTCAAAACACCGATTGTTGTTGCTCCCGATGGCGTTGATATGCTAGCGGTTGAATATGCTAAGCAGACACTTGTTGGCAGCGATTACAGCAATACTTTGGCTAAAAAAGTGCTTTATTTGGGCAGCTTACATCGTTGGAAAGGTATCCCAACGGTAATGAAATCTATGTGTTACCTGGATAATGTTGAACTAAACATTGCTGGAGGTACAAATGAACAAATTGAGCGATTAAAACAGATTGCTGAACGAATTGGCGTGAGTGATAAAGTGAATTTCCTGGGTTTTATTCAACCCAGAAAACGTTTTCAGGTTATTGCTGGCAGTGATATCTGTGTCTTGCCACTGACGAAAACCAGTATTGGTAGCCGCTATACCTCCCCTCTCAAGCTATTTGAATATATGGCCATGGGCAAGCCTGTGGTTATTTCTGATTTCCCTTCCATTCGTGATGCTGTTGATGAAAATGCGGTAAATTTTGCTGATAGTGAAAATGCAGAGAGTTTTGCTGAACAGATTCAATGGTTGATTAATCATCCTGTTGAAATGATGGCGAAAGTTGACTATTCGCAACGACTAGTTGCGGAACGTTTTAACTGGGATCAGAGGGCGAAGTTAATTATGAACGTGATAACGGAAAAATTATTCCAATAATCTGCTTATCCTGTTATCGGAAAATGTGTAAATTCAGCCCATATCGTCCATTGCCTATGGGCTGGTATTTTGTCGTTTAGCTTATACCGCTTTATCGGGTGTTTTCTTATATAGCGCAAGCATTAAGCCAAATAAGATACCTATCTGATTGATATAGGCATTTTCAAAAATCCCTCTGACAATAAACACGCCAATAAAAGCAGACAGAAGGATAAGCCCTACTTGCCGGACAATACCTTTATGTTGGCGTATGATTTGTCCTCCAGTCAATAGAGCTGAAAATGTCATCAGTAATGTTGTTATCAGGCCAAAGATGCCAGCCGAAAACCAAAGTGATAAGAAGACATTATGTGGACCAATCGAAGTTTTGAATGTCCAGTCAGGATAATCGGCTATACGGCTATTGTAGACTCGATGATAAATTTTATTGCCAAAGCCATAACCTTTGAGGGGGTTTTCCATAATAAGCGACCATGCTGAACCTTGGGTGCCATTATGATAACGATGACTACTGTCTGTTTGAGTGAGTTTACGTAACAATAATCGGGTATCAGGGTTGGAAGCAGTTATCCAGTGTGTGGTGCCCGCCAGTAACCCTAAACACATTGCAGCTACAAGGGTGAGTTTCCACTCTCTGTTAATCACAATAATAAATACAGTGGCAACGGCAACGGCAACCCAGGCTCCACGGGAAAGTGTCCCAAGGAGTAAAAATAAGCTCATTGCTGAGGTAATAATCAATAATACCCAACTCAATAGAGAATGTTTTTTCCATAACGCCCAGGTACATAGCAACACGGGGAAATAGAAAATAAAACCGTATGAAAACTCACGGTGGTTGTAATTCTTAAATGGTATTTCACCAGTAGCATGGTAATTGATGATATATTTTGCAATATCGGTCAGTGAAATAGCCGCCATTCCGATAATAAATGAAACCAGAATCATCTTTGCGATATGCTCTTTACTTTCTTGGTAGAGCAAAATCGGGAAAGTAAAACTGAATAAAAGTAATCCATTTAAGATAGGCTTGTTCATTTCCTTGAAACTTAATGCAGGATCAATAGAGATCCCCACAGAATAAAACATTGCCAGAACGAACAGTAATACGGATAAAAATAGGTGGCTACGTAGCGAATTGATGACTTGGTGAAAATATCTTACCAGATAATAGAGTGCGGTTGTACCGATAAGAATCATGACAATATTTTTGTATCTTGTGATATCTGGCAGATAAACAAGAATAATATATAGCCCAACAAGAGATAAATTCCATAAGGATTTCTTGTTGTGACAGAGGTTAAATCTATTTTTTATATTAAGCATAATGAATAATCTATTTTCTTATACTAACCAATCAAATCTGGCTGCAAATAATACATGAAAACGATATTGTAATCTGCTTAGATACAATATTCTCAGATCAATATCGTAGATAATTTATTCAAGGGGTGGGTATGCCGGAGCTACCAGAGGTAGAAACTAGCCGCAGGGGGATTGAACCTCACTTGGTTGGTAATGTGATCCAATATGCTGAGGTCAGAAATGCACGCTTGCGCTGGCCTGTTTCTGAGCAAATCATGGCGCTTTCAGACAGGCCTGTGCTTAGCGTCCAACGGCGGGCAAAATACTTATTGCTTGAGTTGCCGGAGGGTTGGATTATTATCCATTTGGGCATGTCTGGTAGTCTGCGTGTCTTGTTGGATGAACAGCCCCCGGCAAAGCATGATCATGTCGATTTGGTTATGGCCGATGGCAAAATTCTCCGGTATACCGATCCCCGACGTTTTGGTGCGTGGTTATGGAGCGACAATCTCAAAGAGTGCTCTGTACTGGCTCATTTAGGTCCTGAGCCTCTTTCTGATCAGTTTGATGGCGAATATCTTTATACGGTTTCTCGCAACAAAAAAACAGCTATCAAACCTTGGTTGATGGATAACAAAGTTGTGGTTGGTGTTGGGAATATCTATGCCAACGAAGCGTTGTTCGTTGCGCGTATTTTGCCTGAACGCTCCGTGAATTCATTAACGCAGCAAGAAGCGCATCTATTGGCTGAGATAATCAAACAAATTTTACGTCGTTCCATTGAACAAGGTGGAACAACACTGAAGGATTTTCTGCAATCTGATGGTAAGCCGGGATATTTTGCCCAAGAATTGTTTGTCTACGGTAAGAAAGGTGAACTTTGTCCGCTATGCGGTGAGAAAATCGAGTGTGTGAGATTGGGGCAACGCAGTACATTTTTCTGTCGTCAGTGCCAGCATTAAAGATATTGGGGGGCAGAAGATAGTTGCCCCGTATAATGTATTATTTACCTAATTTTTTTAGCATTGCCAGCGCAACGGGTTCTGACAGGAAAGATGAAACGTCACCATCATGGCGTGCAACATCCTTGATTAAGGATGATGAGACGAAAGACAGAGTTTGGGAAGGCAATAAAAAGACACTTTCTAGCTCAGGCATAAAATGTCGATTCATATTGGCTAGTTGCCATTCATATTCAAAATCGGAAACAGAGCGTAATCCGCGGATTAAGATGTTAGCTTGCTGTTTTTTGGCAAAATTAACCATCAGTTCGCTAAACCCAACCACATCAACATTTTTCAGATGTGCTGTGACTTCTTTTGCCAACGCGACACGTTCTTCCAAACTGAACATGGGACTTTTTCTATCACTATTGGCGATAGCCAATAAAACATGGTCGAACATGTTTGCGGCACGAGTAACAATATCAAGATGACCATAAGTGATGGGGTCAAAGGTGCCGGGATAAATCGCTTTTCTTTTCATCGTTGTTCTTACCCTTTGTTTGAGCCATTTCCCACAATGCAGCGTATTTATTGAATGTATACTGGGCATTCACAATAGCCAATATCAGACCTTGCTTGCCATCCAAAAAACCTGCCCTTAATAACCAGGTTTTGAAAAACGCGCCCAGGGTATGGCTTATTATAGAAAAATAACGGGTTTTTTTGCCTTGCTCGTAGCGATGCTTTGCCCAATCTCTTGCATAATTTAATTGTTTTTGCTGGAACTCCATCAGATTACGGCAGGTTAAGTGACGTAAGTCGCCCTTTAGCGTCACGATAGATGCGCTTTGAATATCAAGGGATTCGTGAACTTGATTGTCGTTGTATTGGTAACGTTCACGGCAATAAAGGCGAATAACCCTATCAGGATACCAGCCACTGTGTTGCATAAATCGCCCCATAAACAGATTGAGGCGCGCGCAGCTATAGACTTTATTGTCATCAGGATTTACCAGGATTTGTTCAATGGATGCTTTTAGTTCTGGCGTTACGCGTTCATCGGCATCAATCATAAAGATGTAATCACCGCTGGCATAGGATTGCGCGAGTTGCCGTTGCCGTCCGAAGCCAGGCCATTGGGTATTTGAGTAAACTTTTGCCCCCATTTCGCTGGCTATTTGGCAAGTTGTATCGGTGCTGCCTGAATCCAGAACGATGATTTCATACGCCCAATTCACAGAAAGCAGACAATCTGCAATCACATCAGCGGCATTTTTGGTGATCATGACAACGGACAGGCGTTTTTTGGCAATCATCAATGTCTCCTTGGAGGGAGGTAAGGTTCCAGTAATTTTAGCAAGCGTTGAAGAGCACCTTGGTTTTCATGCAGGACTTCTGCGGCGTGGTGGCCGTAATAGCGTCGGTAATCTTCATCTGTCAGCAGGCTATTGATAGCTGAACTTAATGATTGGCTATCTGTAACAGTAATCAATCCATCCGCTTTATGCAGCTTGGCACAAATATCTTTAAAGTTGAATGTGTGTGGGCCCATGATAACAGGAATGGCATGAGCAGCCGCTTCCAGCGGGTTATGTCCTCCACGTTCTATCAGGCTCCCTCCGACAAAAGCCAGATCAGCGATACCATACAAGAGCATCAATTCGCCCATTGTATCGCCAATAACCACTTGCACATTGGTGTCAGGAATAGTGTTAGCACTGCGTAAGATCGCGTTTAATCCCGCTTTTTGGGTCAATTCAGCGGCTTTACCAAAACGTTCAGGATGGCGGGGCACTAGAATTAACAACAGATCAGGGAATTGTTTAAGCAGCTTGCAATGTGCGTCCAGAATAATTGTCTCTTCCCCATCATGGGTACTGGTTGCTATCCATACCGGACGATGGGGCGCCCATTGGCGGCGTAATGTGACGGCCTTTGCTGCGAGTTCTGGTGTAACAGAAATATCGAACTTAAGGCTACCAGTGACAGAGAGTTGGGAGCGTCTTAATCCCAATTCGATAAAGCGTTCACCATCTTCCTGATTTTGTGCGGCAATCAACGTGATTTTATTTAAAATGGTCTTAATAAAGTTACTAATTTTCTGGTATCCCGCAGCAGAGCGGGCTGATAGTCTCGCGTTGGCGATAACCAGTGGAATTTCCCGTTGATGTAACTGAGTAATCAGGTTTGGCCATAGTTCAGTTTCCATAATGATCACTAGCTTGGGATTAACGTGATCGAGAAAACGTCGCATTGAACCTGGCAAGTCATAGGGAAGGTATACATGGTTAACATCATTACCCAGGGCAGACAGAACCCTTTCAGAACCCGTCGGTGTCATGGTTGTTATCGTAATGGGCAAAAAAGGGTAATGGTGCCGTAAGATCCGTACGAGCGGAATGGCCGCCAATGTTTCTCCAACAGAAACGGAATGCAGTAAGATCCCACCTGGGGCCACCTTTTTAGCGCAGAAGCCATAGCGCTCTCCCCAGCGTTTACGGTACGCGGGGGATTTGCGGCTGCGCAGCAGCAGACGTAACCAGATAATTGGTTGGATAAGGTAGAGAAGTACCTGATATAAGCGAAGCAACATTCTATCAAATTCACTGACATGGACTGCGGTTATAGTACCACATTGGCTTGAAGAAAGTGTGTAAAATGCGGATATGTTGTGTGCCAGTGAATATACTTGATATCTAAAGATGGAAGGGGAGAGTTGCTGCCTTTAGAATATAATTAATAAGATTTCTGCCTCAATTGCGAATATTGGAAACACAATGGGTAAAATATCCCCTGGGTTTGGAAAGATTCTTATCATAAAACTAAGACATCATGGTGATACATTGCTTATCACACCAGTTGTGAATACGTTGAAAGAAAATTTTCCTGACGCTGAAGTTGATGTTTTATTGTACAAAGAAACAGAACCAATGTTGATAAATTTCGCTCCCGTATTCCATATTTTTTCCGTTGATAGGCAATGGAAAAAGGAAGGTCTAAAAGCTTATATCACCCATCATTGGCGTTTACTGAATCAGTTGAGGAAAAGAAAATACGATCTCGTCATTAATCTTGCTGATCAGTGGTATAGCGCTCTGGTATCTAAAATTTCTCGTGCTCCAACCCGTATTGCCTTTGATTTTCCCAAGCGACAAAACTGGTTATGGAAAATCTGTTTTAGTGATTTGGTTTCTACTGAAGGTGAAGAATTTCTACATGTCGTTGAACAGAATTTATCAGTGCTGAAACCGATTAATCTTTCCAGTATCAATTTCAATGTAACAATGAGTTATAGTGAAGACGATTGGCATAAGGTAGCAAATCTTTTATACATGGGTGGAATTCATCAAAAGTATATTGTTATCCACCCGGCATCCCGCTGGTTTTTCAAGTGCTGGAATGATGAGAAAATGAGTGAAACCATTAATGCCTTGCAAGCAGATGGACATTCAATTGTTGTGACATCCGGGACGGAATCACGGGAAAAAGAGATGGTGGCAAAAATTTTATCTACCTGTAATCAGAAAAATATTGTCTCTTTGGCAGGCCAGATTACGTTACCCCAGCTTGGGGCACTGATTGCTCATGCCAAGTTGTTTATTGGGGTTGATTCTGTTCCCATGCATATGGCGGCTGCGCTGAAAATACCTTGTATTGCATTATTTGGGCCCTCTAAATTAGCTTTTTGGAGTCCATGGAATGCTAATGGAGAAGTGATTTGGGCGGGGAATTACGGTAAATTACCTGATCCTGATGATATTGATACCAAAACAGATACTCGTTTTTTGGATCTTATCCCTACTGATGTCGTAATTACTGCTGCCCGGAGATATTTATCATGAAACCTATGCGCCTTGCCATTGTCCGGCAAAAATATCGGCCTGATGGAGGTGCGGAACGTTTTATTTCCAGGGCACTTGAGGCATTGGATAATGGCAGCTTGGAATTGAACGTAATTACTCGCTCTTGGGAAGGGAGTCGCAATCCTAATTGGCATGTACATGTGGCAAATCCTTTTAAATGGGGTCGGATTAGCCGCGAGCAGAAATTTGCAGAGGCTGCAAGGCGCATTTGGCAAAAGGAGAAATTCGATATCGTTCAAAGCCATGAACGCATTGCAGGATGTGATGTGTATCGAGCAGGGGATGGTGTTCATCAACGTTGGTTGCAGCAAAGATCACGGATCTTGCCATCTTGGAAAAGCAAACTGCTTTTTTCCAGTCGTTATCATCGTTATGTTATGGGAGCTGAGAAAAGAATGTATCTCTCTCCCGCATTAAAAAAGGTTATTTGCAACTCTCAGATGGTTAAGCGTGAGGTGATGGCAGATTTTGATCTGCCCGATGAGAAAATTTCTGTTATCTATAATGCCATTGATCAGTCACAATTTTTTCCTGTTGGAGAAGCTGAACGGCTCGCATTACGGCAGAAATACGCTATTCCTGCACAAGCGAAATGTTTGGTATATGTTGGTTCTGGTTTTGAAAGAAAAGGATTGAAAGCTGCGATAGAAGCTATCAGCATGACGGATGCTTATCTGGCTGTAGTGGGCCAGGATAAAGAAGAAAGTAAATATAAGCAGCTTGCCAACTCGCTTGGCTGTCATGGCCGAGTTCGGTTTCTGGGGATGCAGAAAAAGACATTACCATTTTATCAAATGGCAGATGGATTATTACTACCAACATTATATGATCCTTTCCCGAATGTTATTTTGGAAGCCATGGCATGTGGCTTGCCCGTCATAACTAGTGAAACTTGTGGGGGTGCTGAATTCATTGTTTCAGGTGAGAATGGCTTTGTGTGTGATGCCCTCGATATTTCGGCTTTGGCTGAAGCTATCTCTTTAGTGCCAGCAGACCATTTGACTAGTAAGATCTCAATGTTATCAAAAGAGAAAATAGTGAACTACACTCCTGCTTATTTGTCTCAGCAGCTTACGGAACTGTATAACAAGGTGCTTTCCTTATGAAAGGACATATTTTATTCATCATTGATGGATTACCGGGAGGAGGCGCTGAGAATGTTACAATTCGCTTGTGCCGTGGCCTGCAACAAAAAGGTTTTGATATTACCCTGTTATCTCTCTCTGACAGATGTGAATATCCGATCCCAGATAATGTTGAATTAATCATTAATGCTGATGAATATAGAGGGCCTTTTAGAAGACAGACTGAAATTATTCGTAGAGCTAAATCTATGGATAAAGTTCTGTCTAAAGTCTTTCTTCAAAAAGGTACACCTGTGTTAGTGATATCTAATTTACATAAAACAGATCGTATTGTTGCGAAGTCTAAGATATTGGCCAACTTAAATGTATGGTTTTGTATTCACGGTGTGTTTTCAAAATCGTATCTTGAGAATAAAGTGGGGTTATCTCGTTGGATTAAGAAATGGAAAATCCAACATGTTTATCAAGATCGTAACTTAATTTGTGTTTCTGATGCTGTTGGTTTGGATTTGAAAGAAAATTTATCGTTGACACCTAAAAAAATGGTCACTATTTATAATCCATTCAATCTAGCTGAAATTAAAAATCATTCTTTGGAAATAAATCCCTATTCCGATGAGAATTATTTTCTTCATTTAGGACGCTTCCACAATGTAAAACGTCATGACCGTTTATTGGATGCTTTTGCCAAAGCTGATCTTCCCTGTAAATTGTTGATCGCGGGTCAGGGGGATTATGGTATAACTAAAGAAATTAAACAAAAAATTGAGAAACTAGGCTTACAATCTAAAGTTTTTCTAATTGGTTTTTTAGTTAATCCATTACCGGTCATACGAGGTGCTAAAGCTGTTGTATTAAGCTCTGATAGTGAAGGGTTGGGTAATGTTTTGATTGAAGCGCTGATTTGTCATACGCCTATTGTCAGCACGAATTGTCCGGGTGGTATTAGTGAGATTATGGTGAATGAATTAGAACAATACAAATCTGAACTGACTTCTGGATCATTAGCAGAAAAAATGCGGTTGGTTTATCAAAATCCACCAATCATTACAGAAGATATGTATAAAAATTTCGATTTAGAAATTGTGCTTGGTAAATACTTAGCCTTGATAGAAAAATAAACTTTGAAAGAAGTTGGGATGTTGTATTTTACATTGTATTTTATTTACTTTTATTTTGGGTATGTATCTTATGACACAACCTGCGTTTATCATCACAATTGATACTGAAGGTGATAACCTTTGGCAAAACGATGAGCAAATCTCTACCAAAAATACGCGATATTTACCACGATTTCAGAGCTTATGTGAGCGTTTTGGCTTCAAGCCTGTTTGGTTAACTAACTATGAAATGGCAATGGATGATAGCTATATTGAATTTGCCAAGGATGTGATCACCAGAAATGCGGGTGAAATCGGTATGCATTTACATGCTTGGAATAGCCCACCTATTACTTCCCTCACTGGCGATGATATGCGTTATAAGCCATATCTGATTGAATATCCTAAAGATCAGATTAAAGCAAAAATTGATTTAATGACCCATCTTTTGGAAGATAAACTCCAAACTAAGATGTTGAGCCATCGTGCAGGGCGTTGGGCATTTAATGAATATTATGCACAATTGTTGGTTGAATATGGGTATCAGGTAGACTGTTCAGTTACACCAAAAGTTAATTGGAGCTTTACCAAGGGAGATCCTAATGGAAATGGGGGAACAGATTATAGCCGTTTTCCTGATCAGGCTTATTTTATGGATTTGCAAGATATTTCCAAAGAAGGTGATTCATCGTTATTGCAAGTACCAATGAGTATTCAATATAAGCACTCTGGAGTTATGAATTTCATTAAGCAGAAATATGATCGATTGAGAGGAAAACAACGTTCACCATCAGTTAATTGGCTGAGACCAAAAGGTGGAAATTTGGCGCAAATGAAAGCTGTAGTCCAGAAAACATTGGCATCTGGTAATGATTATATTGAATTTATGTTGCATTCATCTGAATTTATGCCGGGAGGGAGTCCAACTTTCCAGAATAAAGAAAAAGTTGAACAGCTTTATCAAGATCTGGAGGGTTTGTTTGAGTTTTTGAAGCCTTTGGTGCAGGGGGTGACGTTGGCAGAATATTATACATTGAAATTGTAAAAATATAAGAAATTTAAAATTGATTATATAGTTTATGGTTATTTCTATAATAAGGCGTTTCACAAATAGAGTTTATTTAAATCTAACTAACTTTAATGCTATGAACGCCTTTAGTCAATTTTAGAAAGGTAACTAAGGTCTAATTTTTTTTAACCAAGTTCGAATAAAAACTCTCCACAAAGTTAATTTTATTTGAATAAATATATTTTTCTTTCTATTCATTTTATCTAATTTTGTTAATACGCAAGTTCTTTTTCCAATAGAGGAGTATGCTCCGTGAGATGAAATAGTAATTACAGGAGGAATTACCCCTTTTAATTTAATAATTCCTTGTTCTCTTAACATTTTCCACTCATCAGCTACGAATTTCACGGGAAATAAATGACCATATAATTTACTGGCTGCTGATAGGTTTAAAGCATAACCATGAGTACATGCAGCATCAATTACACTAACAATATGATGACTATCGCCCAATTTTTTTTTGAATGAATCAAAATATTCATTCGTTTTACTAAGAAGAAATACGTAAGGTGTTGAGCTTAAAGTCATTGGATGACGTTCTAAAGACGATAAGACGTTTTTCAAATTGGTATTTAGACTTGCATCATCTTCTAAAATGAGGGAAATAGGAATCTGGTGGTCTATAATTTTTTTATATGCATTTAAATGGCTTAGTGAACATCCAAGTTCACCAAGAGTAAGTGTCATTTTTTCAAAGCAAGGACAAGTTTCCTGAAGTTGCTCTTTGTTTAAATTTTTTCCATAAATGGCATTTATAAATTCAAAGTCAAGTTTTAAATTTTGTAGTTGTTCTTGTATTGATTTTTTTCGTTCTATATCTTTTTCTAAATTAATCACAAATATTTTCATAACTAACCTAACACAATAAATTTAATAAAAACATATTACCACAGTTGATGTTTTATACTAAAGTTATATTTATATGGTTGATAATAAGTACCTTTTTGTAACGGTAATATTCTGATATTTATTTCCCTTACACCCCACAATGTGAGGTGTAAGGGAGTGTAAAGTCTTATTATTTTTAATTGTTACTTGGTTGATAATTTGTTGTAAAATACTCTGTTTATTTATTTTACTGTATGGGTAAAATTTTTTATAAAAAAATTAAATAGTTTTCGTTTACAACTGTCAAACATTAGGATTGAATAGATAAGAAAATTTATTTATTTTCCTGATTAAAAAAATTAGTTTTTCTTTATTTTCATTAGAAATTATGTTTCCATTTTTCAATATATGCTCTATAGCATGAGTAGCTACTAGATTTTTATATTTATCACCAAAAATACTATCCATTTCTATGATTACGTCAGCCATTATATTTATTTTTTGTGAGTCTATTGTCATAGATAAACTGTTTTCTCTTTTTATATAATTATAGATAATAGAGTCTGTAAAATATATTTCTTTACTAAAATTCAATAACTTAGGGAATACATAGGCGTCTTCATAACAAGATATTTCAGGTATTTTAATATCTTCAAATAGTTTCTTTTTAAATATCTTACCCCATAGGTGGGCTTGGAATTTTTTATGAACTAAGAAATATTTTATAGCATTATCTTTTTTTAATTTTATAGGTGGCTTAAGGATAGATGATGATAGCAGATTGCTTTCATTATGAACTTCATGGATTCTTGATAACAGGATATCAGGAGAGTAATATCTTAGGAAAAACATTAAATAATTAAAATTAAAACTTGGTATAATATCATCACCATCAATAAAAGTAATATATTTACCAGTGCATAATTTAATAGCATGATTCCGAACTTTACCTATATTTCCAAACTCAGTCCTTATGTAACTAAAATATTTACTCTTTTGGGAAAAATCTGACATTAATTTTTTTGTATTATCTGATGAATTATCATCTATTAATAATATTTCTATATTATCATCATCAGAATGAGCTAAGCATTTTTCAATACTATTTAAACATCTCATTATAAATTCTTCTATATTATGAGCGGTTACAACAATTGATATTAATGTCGTTTTCATATTATGTTTATGATTTATCGTTGAGCTATATAAACTATATTGTAATTTGAAACAATCAATAACTCAAGCTCCTTTTAATAGGAGCTATACAAATATAAGAATTAATAATTATTTCATAATATTCAAAAAAACAAAAGTTAATATACTGCCGAGAAAAAAACCTATTGAAAAATATTTTATTTTCTTTCGTGTTTTGTTTCTTTTATGAAAAATGTCATTTTTATTAATAACATGTTGATCCCAACCAATATGTTTTGTAGCGCTATTCTTTAAAATAACTGCGTACATTCCTTTTTCATAATACAGTTTTGAAATGTAAGCTTCAGCTTCTCCAAAATCTTTTCCAACATAATAAGGCGCTATTTTTAAATAGTCACTTTTTCTACGTAACCCAGGATTAAAGCTAAACCCCTTCCAAACTTTATCATTGCTTTCTAATACAGAGAAATCTATTCCACATATTGATTGTGGATTAGAAGGATAATGGAAAGGATAATTAATTTTCACATCTTTATCAAAATCGCGTAACCATACTTGCAGGATTTCATTGTTTTTTTCAAGAAGTAAACGTGAATCTTCGATAAAGTTATCTCTATAAAAAATCCAATCATCTTCACAATGGAAAATATATTGTGTGTCTACTTTCCCATAAGCTAAATCTATAGACTTGATCTGTCCAAGTTTGGGATTATTTACTATGATTTCGCAATGATGTTGCCAGTGCTCAGGTATCACCTTTACAATTTTTTTATTTCCTGAATCCTCTGTAATTAATACTTTTTTTACTGGATAAGTATTATGTTTATCCAATGATTGAAGAGTTTTTGTTAGTAGATCGAATCTTCCACAACTTGTGATAACTATGGTGACGTCACTTTTATCTGAAAAAATCATATATACATACCTAATTTGATTTCTGAAAATACTATCAATTTAAATAGGGATAGGGTGCAATGTGAATACAAAAATCGTTGGTGTGAAACATTGCCGCTAGGCAAAGTGCTTTTTTAATGTGTTCTGCAAGAGCAGCATAACTTCTCCTGAAGCAACACCTTGCATCGTATTATCTGCTGATTTCAGGGGATGCTGTTCTTTACCATATCCACCGATTAAACCAGGATCAGTCGGCCCGAATAGCGTAATATTGGGTCGATCAAGTGCCGCTGTCAGATGGCTTAAGCCCGTATCAACTGAAACTACGGCTTGTGCCCCTGCAATGACATGTGCAACTTCAGCCAGTGTCAGTTTTGGCAGAACATCAACATGGGAAAACCCTTCCGCTAGCCTTAATGCCCGTTGATATTCATGCTCAGCGCCCCAAGGCAATTTAATGCGCATACCCGTTGTCTGGATATCTGCGATAAGCTGCCGCCAATGATCTTCAGGCCAATGTTTTTCATCGCGCGTTGTTGCATGGAGAAAAACGAGATAATTATTTTGGCCATTAATTTGCTGGTGCAAAAAATGGCGGGCGATGGCGTAATCACCTTGCCCTGACGGTTTTTTATACCCCAAACTATCAGCAAATAAAGCCCGAGTGCGTTCAACCGCGTGTTGTTGCTTGCTGACAGCATGACAATGATCGTAGAAGAAGCTGGCAATGGGTTCACGGATGCTTTTTCGATCGTAACCATGCTTTGAACCCTGTGCTAATCGCGTTACCAAAAAAGCGCTTTTTAACAGACCTTGAGCATCAATGATAGCGTCATATTGGTGCTGTTGCAGTTGTTGCCGAAATTGTGCCCGTTCTTCACGAATATCTTTTCTGAACCAATTTTTTCGCCAGCGGCGAATAGCCACGGGGATGACATTTTCGACCGCGTAGTGCCAGGTTGGAATTTGGGCAAATCCCTCTTCCACTACCCAATCAAATTGAATATCAGGAAGCTGCTGTTTTGCATCAGTTAACGCCGGCAGAGTATGTAACACATCTCCCATCGAAGACGTTTTTACCAGTAAAACACGCATTAATTTTGGCTCTCCGCCTGTAGCAGTTTTGCTAATGAAGATAGAACTCTTTCAGGTTGAATATCGATCAGACTTTGGTGATAGCCACCATCGCTGTCGCCTTTTCTGATTTTGTGGTAACCCGTAATCAGGCGGATCACTTCGGCCTTATTTGATAATGGCGGGGTAAAATCCGGGCTACTTGGCCCATATAATGCCACCAGCGGCCGGTTTAAGGCTGCCGCTACATGCATCAAACCTGAGTCGTTTGTGACGATGGCATCACAAGCTGCGATGACATTTACCGCTTGTTCAAGCGAGGTTTTTCCTGCCAGATTGAGACAATATTCGCGGGCATCATCGCTTAACAGTGCGCGAATATCTTCACCTGCTTGATGATCTTTGTCAGAACCAAACAGCAAAATTTGGTAGCCTTTTTGAGTAATTAACTGTTCGGCAAGAGCAGCATAGTGATAATGTGGCCAGCGCTTGGCTGGTCCGAACTCAGCACCAGGGCAGAAACCAATAATAGGGCGGTGATCGGAAATATTGAAGGCTGAAGTTGATTCGGCAATATCTTCGTCATTGACACTTAATCGCGGCCATAACAAAGGTTGTGGAAGATCATCGGCGCTACGTATATTTTTCCCTTCATACGCGAGAGCGACATAGCGTTGAACCATGAGTGGAAAAGCACTTTTATTCAGGACGCGGATGTCATTTAGTAATCCGTAACGCATCTCACCGCGCCAGCCTGTCCGTCGCGGGATATTGGCGAAGAAAGGGACCAATGCAGATTTGAATGAATTGGGTAATATATAAGCACGATCATATCTATTTTCACGCAATGACAGCCCAAGGCGTCGGCGCTCACCCAAGGCCAGGGCACCATGACCAAGCGGCATGGCTAATGCCTGATGCACTTCTGGCATTTTTGCCAGTAATGGACGACACCATGCGGGTGCCATCACATCAATTTCTGCATTGGGGTGCAAATCTTTCAAAGTACGGTAGAGGCTTTGTGACATCATCATGTCACCCACCCATGATGGGCCGATCACCAATATCTTCATAGAAATCGATTAATTATCCTGATTGAGCCATTGCATATATTCAGCGACGCCTTCGGCAACCGTCTTGAACGGTTTTTGATAGCCAGCAGCGCGAAGTTTTGTCAGATCTGCCTGAGTAAAACTCTGGTAACGGCCTTTTAATTTTTCTGGAAAGTCGATGTATTCCACGGCTGGAGATTTTTCTTTATGGAATTCAATCACAGCATTTGCGACAGCCTGGAAAGATTCAGCGCGGCCTGTTCCACAGTTAAAAATGCCGGAAACGCCATTTTGCCAGAACCACAGATTGACGGCGGCAACATCGCCAACATAGATAAAATCGCGGCGGAAATTTTCACTGCCAGCAAATAACTTCGGATTCTGTCCCTGGTGAATCTGGTTATTTAAATGATAGGCGACACTCGCCATACTGCCTTTATGACCTTCGCGCGACCCGTACACATTGAAATAACGGAAGCCGCAAATTTGGGAATTTGCATGGGGCAAAATATCACGAACATATTGATCAAATAGGAACTTGGAGTAGCCATAGATATTGAGAGGTTTTTCATATTGGCGCTCTTCAATAAAATTGTCACTGCGGCCGCCATAAGTAGCAGCAGAAGAGGCGTACAGGAAGGGGATTTGGCGCTCAAGGCAGTAATGCAGAACATCTTTAGAATACTGATAATTATTGTCCATCATATACTTACCATCCCATTCTGTTGTGGATGAACAAGCACCTTCATGGAAAATAGCATCAATGTCACCTAAATCATCACCTGCCACTATACTGGCAATGAAGTCTTCCTTATCCATATAATCGGTGATATCCAAATCAACCAAATTGACGAACTTTGTGCCGTCTTTCAGGTTATCAACAACCAGGATATCTTTATAGCCCTCATCATTCAGTGCCTTGACAATATTGCTGCCAATAAACCCTGCGCCACCAGTGACAATAATCATTTGGCTCACCTCTAAATAGTCAGTTCACTTTATACCCAGCTTTATTACTGTAACTTGACGTCTATTGGGTATATCTTTGTTGTGTATAATAGCACTTAACCCCACTGACGACAGCAGCTTAGGCAGGGAAATATCCTGAAATCTTGCTGTATACCAGACACTGAGGCGTGATCAGCTTTACAAAGTTGAGATTAACTTTCTCGTTGTGTCGTCACTAGCAGGATCTATCAGTAAAATACATCAGGCCTTTCACTTAGTTAGGGATTCAGGAGAGAAAAATGTCAGCGTCGTTTTACCAGAAAATTAATGAGCAGTTGGAACAAACCCGCTCCGAAGGATTATTCAAAAGTGAACGTATAATCACTTCTGCCCAGGATGCCAATATTGCTGTTGCGCAGGGTAACCAAGTTATTAATTTTTGTGCCAATAACTATTTAGGCTTAGCTAATCACCCTGACTTGATTGCTGCGGCAAAAACAGGCATGGATAGCCATGGTTTTGGTATGGCATCCGTTCGCTTTATCTGTGGCACACAAGATTCCCATAAAGAATTAGAAAATAAGATTGCTGAATTTTTAGGTATGGAAGATGCCATTCTGTACTCATCATGCTTTGATGCAAACGGCGGTCTGTTTGAAACCCTATTTGGGCCAGAAGATGCCATTATCTCCGATGCTTTGAACCATGCCTCTATCATTGATGGCATCCGCTTATGCAAAGCAAAGCGTTACCGCTATGCCAATAATGACATGCAAGAATTAAGGGTGCAGTTGGAAAAGGCAAAAGCGGACGGTGCGCAAAATATCCTGATCGCAACTGACGGGGTATTTTCAATGGATGGCGTTATTGCTGACCTGAAATCTATCTGTGACCTGGCTGATGAATTTGGTGCATTGGTCATGGTGGATGATTCACATGCAGTTGGCTTTGTTGGCAAGCATGGTCGTGGCACTCATGAATACTGTGATGTTATGGGACGTATTGACATCATCACCGGTACGCTAGGTAAGGCACTGGGTGGCGCATCAGGTGGTTATACTGCCGCGCGTAAAGAAGTGGTTGAATGGTTGCGTCAGCGTTCACGCCCATATTTGTTTTCCAACTCACTGGCTCCCGCCATTGTCGCTGCATCGATCAAGGTGCTGGATATGCTGAAAAGTGGCGATGATCTGCGTGAGCGTCTCTGGAAAAATGCGAATTTGTTCCGTGAAAAAATGACAGCGGCAGGTTTCACACTGGCGGGAGCAGATCATGCGATTATTCCTGTTATGTTGGGGGATGCAAAACTGGCGCAGGAATTCGCCGCAGAACTGCTGAAAGAAGGCATTTATGTGATTGGGTTCTTCTATCCGGTTGTGCCGAAAGGTCAGGCGCGTATCCGAACCCAGATCTCAGCCGCCCATACTGAAGAACAAATTGAACGTGTGGTGGCTGCATTTATCCGCATTGGCAAGCAATTGGATGTCATTGCTTAAGGTATCATTATGAAAGCATTGTCCAAATTAAAGCCAGAAGAAGGTATCTGGATGACAGATGTGCCTACGCCGGAGCTTGGGCACAATGATGTGATGATTAAAATCCGTAAGACTGCTATTTGTGGGACGGACGTTCACATCTATAACTGGGATGATTGGTCGCAAAAAACTATCCCTGTCCCGATGGTAGTGGGGCACGAATATGTTGGTGAAGTTGTTGCGATTGGTCAGGAAGTAAAAGGGTTCAAGGTTGGTGATCGTGTATCTGGTGAAGGCCATATCACCTGTGGTCACTGTCGTAATTGTCGTGCTGGACGTACACATTTATGCCGCAATACCACGGGTGTGGGTGTGAACCGTGAAGGTGCTTTTGCTGAATATCTGGTTATTCCCGCATTTAATGCTTTTAAGATCCCAGACAATATACCCGATGAGCTGGCTGCGATTTTTGATCCATTTGGTAATGCAGTACACACTGCACTGTCTTTTGATCTGGTGGGAGAAGATGTACTGGTATCAGGTGCTGGTCCTATCGGGATTATGGCAGCAGCGGTATGTAAGCATGTTGGTGCCCGTCATGTCGTAATTACGGATGTCAATGAATACCGCCTTGAGTTAGCTCGTAAAATGGGGGTTACCCGCGCTGTGAATGTCAGTAAAGAAAATCTAACTGATGTCATGGCAGAACTGGGAATGACAGAAGGTTTTGATGTTGGGTTGGAGATGTCGGGTGCTCCACCAGCGTTCCATACTTTGCTCAATACCATGAACCACGGTGGGCGCATTGCTCTGTTAGGTATTCCGCCTTCGGATATGGCGATAGATTGGAACCAGGTCATCTTTAAAGGATTATTTATCAAGGGCATCTACGGGCGTGAGATGTTCGAAACCTGGTACAAGATGGCGGCTTTGATCCAATCTGGCCTGGATTTATCCCCGATTATCACTCACCAATTCTCGATTGATGATTACCAGAAAGGCTTTGATGTCATGCGTTCAGGGCAATCTGGCAAAGTTATCTTAAATTGGGGTTAAAAATTAGCGCAGGCGTCTTTGGTTTTTTGGGCGCCTGCTTGATCGTTTTCTGGTCGAGTTTCCGTTTTATTTTCCAGAGTGTGTTTTACTTCTGTTTTGTCTGACGCTTTTTTTGTCGTGTAATTCCCCAAAAGTTTTTGCATGTACCGATTTAAGGTATTAAAGATGACACTGTTAGAGAATGCCTTTTTGACCATCTTGAGATACTCCAACTGAGTGGCTGGTACATGTTTTGGCTGATGGGGTTTTATGCACTTACGTGCAGTTTGATGATCTAACAACCGGCTGGGTGTTACCAGCTCAATATCACTGGGTAATGTTGCAAGTGCTTGCTGTAAGGCGCGTATGGTCGTGGGATGTGGGTGTCCAATTGCAACGGCAGAACCTCGCTTACGGGCAAGTGAAATTGCTCGGTTAAATTGATGCCATGTTTCGGCTTCGGTTTGAATATTATCCAAAAATACATTTCTTCGGATCACGGGAACAGGGGTTCCCATTGCTGCTTTGGTGACCTGTGTATTGCCTATTGTCACACTGTCCAGAAAGTAAAGGTGATAATGGGCTAACGTTTGCATTACCTTTTCCATGCCACTGAGATTAGATGTCATTGCACTGCCCATATGATTATTCATACCAATAGCATGGGGGACTTTCTGTATCGCATCTTGAATAATACGGGCAATTTCTTCCTTGCTCATGGCAGGATGGAGTGTATTTTTTTCCAGAGGTTGCCTGCCTAATGGGGCCATTGGCAAGTGGATTAAAATCTCCCTTCCCTGCTGATGAGCTTTTTCCGCCATTTTCCTGCCATACGGAGAGTTGGGCAGGATGGCGATAGAAACCGCAACGGGCATTTGTAAGATTTTATTTTCTTCATTAACACGATAGCCAACATCATCAATGACAATGGCTAAACGTGCAGCTTGTGCATTTAAAGTAAACAGCAATGATGTGAAGAATAGCGGTATCCAAGATAAAAAAGTGAATACATTAACCCGCTTTATTAATCGATACCGCATCTTCACCATGACTTGTGTTCCTATCCTATTTTCCTAACCACGGTAAAGGGTTAACAGCCTGCCCTTGACGGCGGATTTCAAAGTACAGAGACGGTTGTTGTTGTCCGCCGCTGTTGCCAACCAACGCTATTGGCTGGCCTGCCCGAACCTGTTGCCCAACACTGACCAATGTACTCTGGTTGTAACCGTAAATGCTCATATCACCTTTACCGTGTTCAATCACAACAACCAGTCCATAGCCTTGTAGCCAGTCTGCCAGCAAGACACGCCCATCTGAAATTGCCCTGACTTCTGTTCCTTCCGCTGCCGAGATAACGACGCCTTTCCAGCGAAGCTCACCTTGTATTGCTTCACCAAAACTATGGATGACACGACCGCGTACTGGCCAGATTGCTTGCCCTGCAGGACGCCCAAGGCCACCAGTTCGAGCCATGAGAGCACGTTCTTCTTCTGTTGGCTTATAGCTGGAACCTTTTTGTTGTGCTTGTTTCTGCTTAGCAGCAACTTGGGCACGAACACGAGCTGCTTCACGTGCTTCACGTTCAGCACGCGCTTTTGCTTCCCGCTCAGCTTTGGCAATTTTGTCTCTCAGTCTGGTTTCATTCTGCCGAAGCTCAGCCAGACTCTGTTGATCTTTCTTCAATGAAGATTCGAGTGTCGTTAATGTTTTTTGCCGTGCAGTGCGGGCAGTTTCCATCTTTTGCTTTTGCTGTTTTTGGCTGGCCAGTATCGCTTTCTGTTCACTTTGTTTTTCTAGTTGCAGTTTTTTTTGCTGGTTAAGTTCTTCGGTTGTTTTTTGCAGTTTAGCGATAGTTTCCTGACGAGCCTGATTTAAATAACTGTAATAGGCGAGAATACGTTCTTTGCGCTGATTTTCTTGCCCATTGAGCAACAATTCTAACCCTTGGTGATTTCCTTGCCGGAATGCAGCATCCAATTGGTTGGCAAGTAATTGACGTTGCTCTTTTTGTTGTATTTGCAGCTGCTTGATATTGGTATTTAGTGATGAAACGTCGTTTTCTAGTTTCTCCAGACGATTCTGTGTTGTATGCAGCGAACGTCCCACTTCGGAGATAGTATTTTCTTGTTCTTTTAATTGGTTGAGCAAGTCTGCACGTTGTTTTTGTTGCTGTTTTACGCTTTTCTCTTTCTCGGCAATATCTTGTTGAATATCTTTGAGCTGATTTTTATTCTCTGAAATTGGATTAGCGAAAGTATTTGTACTGAAACTGAGAAAGGTGAATAACAAGGCACAGAGTTGTAACACTCTGATTTTATTTTGCAGTTTGTATTGCCTCTGCCGATTCTTACGGCTATTGAGATCCTTATTTTCAGCCATCTTATTGGGTACCCTGCTGCTACATAGCGCCTGATTATTTCATGAGGAATTGCCCCTGACCAGAGAACAGACTGTTTTTTATCATTAACATAAGCTTTAGTTAATTTAGTCCATTTATGGTTGAAGATCCTGCCTGGAGCCAGTGTTACATGAAATATTTTATTGGTGCATGACAATCAAGTTGTTCTCGGTATGTTTTTTAATTTTTCTCGAAACTCTCCGCAAAATCTGCATTGGATTGATGCTAATTGGCTGTAATTGAGGCAACACACAGGTATACTCTTCTACCTTAGATATTTGTTATTAACTAACGGGAGTTGTTGCCCTCCATGCTGCAAGAAATCATGCAATTTATTAGCCGGAACACGATCCTGAGCCTTGTCTGGATTGCATTGCTGGTGGCTGTCATTGTTATGACGGTAAAAAGCGTGTTCTCCAAGAGTAAAGAGATCACCCGTGCTCAGGCCATCCATTTCATCAACAAGGAAGAAGCTATCGTCGTGGATTTACGCTCCCGTGACGATTTTCGCAGAGGGCATATTATTGGTTCCGTTAACCTGACGCCATCTGAAATTAAAGACAGTAATTTAGGTGAGTTGGAGAAACATAAAAAACAGCCTGTTATCGTAGTTTCAGCGAATGGGCTAGAATCCAGAACACCAGCGGAAAATCTGGTTCGTTTAGGCTTTGAGCAGGTTTATTCCCTGAAAGAGGGGATAGCTGGTTGGGCGGGTGAAAATCTGCCATTGGCTCATGGCAAGAGATAACGAACTTAGCTGCAAGTAATAGCTCTTGCATTATTGAACAGTTTAAGGACATCTGAAAAAGGTAAACATCATTATGTCAGAACAAAACAACACAGAAATGGCTTTCCAGATCCAGCGTATTTACACGAAAGATATTTCTTTCGAAGCACCAAAAGCCCCGCAGATTTTCCAGCAGGATTGGCAGCCGGAAGTTAAATTGGATCTGGACACGGCTTCCAATGAATTGGTTCAGGGAGTTTATGAAGTTGTTCTGCGTGTTACCGTTACGGCGACACTGGAAGAAGAAACTGCGTTTCTGTGTGAAGTTCAGCAAGCGGGTATTTTCTCTATTGATGGTATTGAAGGAACCCAGCTGGCACATTGCTTAGGTGCATATTGCCCGAACATTCTGTTCCCATACGCCCGTGAGTGCATCACCAGCTTGGTAAGTCGTGGTACTTTCCCACAACTGAACCTGGCACCTGTTAACTTTGATGCGCTGTTCATGAATTATCTGCAACAGCAGGCTGAATCTCAGCCTAATGAGGCTGGACAGGAAGCCTAATGAATACTGCTTCTATGACAGTGATCGGTGCCGGTTCATACGGCACCGCTTTAGCCATTACTTTGGCTCGCAATGGGCACGATGTTGTGCTTTGGGGGCATAACCCTGAGCACGTCAATGCGTTGCAACAAGCGCGTTGTAATCAGGCATTTTTACCAGATGTTTCTTTTCCTGATAGTTTACGGCTTGAGACTGATCTGAAAAGTGCTGTTTCAGCCAGTTGTAATATCCTGGTAGTGGTTCCCAGCCATGTTTTCGGTGATGTCTTACAGCAGATAAAACCATATTTACAACAGGATAGTCGCATTGTTTGGGCGACCAAGGGGCTTGAAGCGGAAACAGGGCGCTTATTGCAAGATGTCGCTCGTGAGATATTAGGTGATAAAATCCCCTTGGCCGTAGTTTCTGGCCCGACATTCGCAAAAGAGCTGGCAGCAGGTTTACCAACGGCGATTGCGGTTTCTGCCACCACACCTGAGTTTAGTGAAGAACTGCAACAGTTTTTCCATTGTGGTAAAAGTTTTCGAGTCTACAAAAACCCGGATTTCATTGGGGTGCAGCTCGGCGGGGCAATAAAAAATGTTATTGCAATTGGTGCAGGGATCTCTGATGGTATGGGATTTGGAGCTAATGCCCGTACAGCTTTGATCACTCGAGGATTGGCGGAGATGAGCCGCCTTGGTGTGGCGTTGGGGGCTGATCCTTCGACATTTATGGGAATGGCTGGATTGGGTGATTTAGTTTTGACCTGTACCGATAACCAATCCCGTAACCGTCGTTTTGGTATGATGCTGGGAAAAGGTATCAGTGTTGATGAAGCGCAGCGTGAGATCGGACAAGTTGTTGAAGGATATCGCAATACTAAAGAAGTTCGGGCCTTGGCGGAACGAGTGGGTGTTGAAATGCCTATCACAGAGCAGATCTACCAGATACTATACTGCAATAAAAATGTGATTGAGGCTGCCCAAACATTATTGGGAAGAGCTACCAGGGAAGAGGGAGAAAACTCTCACTCTTAAGTAAAACGGGAATGCTGATATGTCGCGATCAGAACTTAACGAAGTCTGGGAACATATAAAAAATGAAGCAAAAGTTCTGGCTGATTGTGAACCTATGTTAGCCAGTTTTTTTCACGCGACACTACTAAAGCATAGAAATCTTGGTAGTGCCTTGAGCTATATGTTGGCAAATAAGCTAGCATCACCGATTATGCCTCCCATCGAAGTCAGAGAAGTCGTTGAAAATGCATACCGCAGTGATCCCAAGATGATCGAATCGGCAGCCTATGATATCAAAGCTGTTCGACTACGCGATCCAGCAGTAGATAAATATTCGACACCATTGCTCTACCTTAAGGGTTTCCATGCACTACAGGCTTACCGCATTGCACACTGGCTGTGGAAACAAGATCGCAAGGCATTGGCAATTTATCTGCAAAACCAGATCTCAGTTTCTTTTGGTGTCGATATTCATCCTGCTGCAAAAATTGGTTGTGGCATTATGTTAGACCATGCAACTGGCATTGTGATTGGTGAAACGGCGATTGTTGAAAATGATGTTTCCATTTTGCAATCTGTAACGCTTGGTGGTACGGGTAAAACAGTAGGAGATCGTCATCCGAAAGTACGTGAAGGCGTGATGATTGGTGCGGGAGCTAAAATTCTCGGAAATATAGAGATTGGTCGTGGTGCAAAAATTGGGGCAGGCTCGGTTGTATTGAGATCAGTGCCACCTCATACCACTGCGGCAGGCGTACCAGCGAGGATCGTTGGTAAACCGGAAAGTGAAAAACCATCTTTGGATATGAACCAGCATTTTAATGGCATCAATAATGGATTTGAGAATGGGGATGGAATTTGAAATTCTGTTCTTTTCTTATGAGCATTAGCATTAATAGATAATTAATAAGATAGGACATTCAGCGAGGATTAGGTACTGAATGTCCTATTAATCTTAATCCCGCAATAACGCACCTGGATAACCCAGCTGCCGCCATGCTTCAAACACAACCACTGCCACAGAATTTGACAGATTCATGCTACGGCTATCTGGCAGCATAGGAATTCTGATTCTCTGTTCAGGTGGCATGTTATCTAATACATAAGACGGCAAACCACGGGTTTCCGGGCCAAACATTAAGTAATCACCATCACAATAACTCACATTACTGTGCGCCGGAGTGCCTTTTGTAGTTAAGGCAAACAGACGCGCTCCAGAAGGAGACTGTGAATTGACGAAACTAAGTCCTTCACTTTCCAAGAATGCATTGTAATCGTGGTGTTGTTTGATATTGGCGAATTCGTGGTAATCCAACCCTGCACGACGCAGGCGTTTGTCATCCCATGTGAAACCCAAAGGTTGAATGAGATGAAGTTGACAGCCAGTGTTGGCACACAGGCGGATTATATTGCCTGTATTAGGCGGAATTTCTGGTTCGAATAGGACTATGTTTAGCATGTTTTTATTAAATTGTTACAATTTATTGAATAGCGTAATAGTATATCTATTTGGAGAACATACCGATGGCAAAGAATAGATGTGATCTACCCATTTTGTTGTACAGTTAAAGAGTGCTACCGTAATGGACGCTCTTGTTCTGGTCACCAACGTTATCTCTGCCAATCCTGCCGTCATTCTTGGTAACTTAAATTCACTTATGTCGCATGTCATACTGGCACACATCAGCAAAGCGTAGATATGGACATGAATGGGATGTCGTGTGACAGTGCATGTCATGGGGAGTGGCCTTAATATTGTCCTTCGTCATTTAAAAATCTCAGAACCAATTTGTCACTGAGGCCAATTTTTCCTAGCACCGAAGTGATTGTCTACTGTGAAATGGATGAGTGGTGGTCGTCGTATGTGAACAAAAAAGAGTAAGCCCGGATGATTCTTTTATTATGCCTACGGCAGGATCAGACGAAAAGTGAGCCTAAGAACAAAAAAACATTGATGAGTCTGGTGGCTTTGCTGGCTTCTTTCAACATTGTGGTTATATGACCAATGGTGGGGAGGTGATGAAAAAACGCTGGTAGGGAAACTCCATGTGAGCAAGCGTTATACCCAGTATAGGGAGACATAACCTGAATCTCCGTCAGCATGTGGCAAGACAGATTTGTTAGACGCTGCCTTTTTGAATATCCATAGATATGCATGATAAGGTCATTGGGTATTACCTGAATATTCGTCATTATCAATAAATTGGAATCATGACCAAATGCACGAAAAAATTATTGGTACTTCAATTAAAATAACCCCCCCAATTATAACTTGAGGGGGAGAGGAATTATTTTAATGGTTTGATTTTGAGAGAATCCGAGTAAGAATTAATTACATAATTTCCATTTTTTAAATTATCCCCGTTTAATGTGTATTTCTTATTTCGCTCTATAAATTTAGTATCTGCTCTAAAGATCGTAATATAATTGTATTCATGAACATAACTTGATATATCTCCTCCGCAAGTCCATACATCATTGTTATAATATTTATCCCCCAAAGACCAACACCACCATGATGTATGAAAAGGTGACATGAGATAATTATATATGTATTTTTCGAAACCAGTTGAATTTTGAATTATGAAATAAGATTTATCGTTATTAGACATCATGGGTTTAAGTTCATCAACATATTTTTGAACTTGCAATCTTGATTCAAGTAATTTTTTATCAGGTGTTATTCCCTTAATGTCTTTTCTAATTTGGCTAGATGAAAAAAATGCTAAAATAAAAATTACAATTAATATGGTGGTTAATTTTCATTTTTCATTTTTTATTAGTGAAAAATACATTATCATGGATACAGATAGCCAGGCAAAATAGTAAGATGCTGCGTATCGCTCAAATGAAGCTAACCTAATTCCTTCATATTCTGAAAAAAATACCAAATAACAAAAGAAAAGAAATACAACGTAAGCAATAGAACATATAAACAAATAGATTAAACTAATGAAATTGTCAATTAGATCAGTGAACTTTCTGTTTATCAACAATAAAAATAAGCTTGATAAATTAAAAAACACACAAAGTAATGTTATTCCAAATAGAGATAGATTTAATTCCTTTGATGATAAAACAAAAAAATTTGTTCGAAAAACTCTTTCTAATAGGGCATTTACTGTAGCACCAAATCTATCAATTAATGGATGCCTCATATACTCAGTCAATGATGGCACAATAGTGTCAACAGAGATTTCATGGATTGAGATATAAAATGACCATGATTTATATCCTATTGTTACAATGACAATTGAAACTAAAAAATATAAAAATGAATAAGATAATTTTCTGGCTAATTTGCATTCGCTTGAATTTATGTAACATCTTATGGAGTAAATTCCGGATATAAAAAATGCAAATACTAAACCCACTTGTTTAATAAGTGGCAAGGTGAGTAATAAAATTAATAATATTATAAAATTATTGGTGTTTTTTTTAGATGTTATCGCGAAGGACAATGCAGATGCAAAATAAGCTCCAAGGAGTCCATCTACATAAATATGGGATAGATCATATCTAAATGAGTAGAAAACTAATGTTAAAAATAAGATGTATAAAATTGATATGATTTTCTTTTTAGAAAAACAAGATGCTATAAATAAAAAACATGATATAGTAAATGCTTGCTGTATAGCTAAGATAAATGGCTCTGACCAGCCTTTAAAGTATAAAAAGAAATATTGAAGAGTTTGTTGACCTGGTGGATATGTTTTAAATGCTTTATGGATAGGAGTATCTAAAGTATAAAAAGAGTTTGAATCAAAAATAGTTTTTATACTAAATGCCCAATATGAAAATTCATCCCAACCAGTAAATAGAAAGTTCAGGGTGAGAGCGTGAATTTTTTGTTAACAAAATTTAGGGTTGACGGATAAGAAAAAACATCATCTCATCCTTCTTTTTTTAGGAAGTATTCTCATGAGCATCGATGCCTTTTCTCAATATTTCAGTACGTTAACAGACCCTCGCCAGTCGTCTAAGATCAGTTATCCTTTGTTTGATATCCTTTTTCTGGCAATTACATCCATCATCGCCGGCGCGGAAGGATGGGAAGATATTGAAGATTTCGGCGAAACGTATCTGGACTGGTATCAAAAAAAATCACTTTTCCCGAATGGAATACCGGGACATGATTCTATCGCTCGACTTATTTCTCGTCTCAATCCTGTTGAGTTTCAGCACTGTTTTATCCAGTGGGTTCAAGGGATTAATGAACGTTCTGAAGGGGAAATTATCGCCATTGACGGGAAAACATTGCGGGGAACTTATCACGGCAAGGATCGGCAGTCGATGCTCCACATGGTAAGTGCGTTTGCCACCCAGAATGGCGTTGTGATGGGGCAATTGAAGACAGACAAAAAGTCCAATGAAATCACTGCGATCCCTAAATTACTCCGTTTGCTGGATATCAAAGGCTGCCTGATAACGATTGATGCGATGGGATGTCAAACGAAGATTGCGGAACAAATTGTGCAGCAAGAAGGTGACTATCTTCTGGCGGTGAAAGGCAATCAGGAAACGCTGTATCACGCCGTCAAGAAGGCGTTGTCTGCGCAAGTCTCAGCAGTGAGTCATGCCGAAAATATCACGATAGAACAAGGGCATGGTCGTATAGAAGCGCGTGAATATCATGTATTGTCTGCACAAGCGTTATCCCAACCATTTCCTGAATGGAAAAACTTAAAAAGCATCGGCGTAGCAATCGGGTATCGAATTAATAATAAAGGAAAAGAGTCGCTCGATTATCGTTATTACATCAGTTCAGCGGAGCTAAACACGGATAAATTTGCGACCGCTGTCAGGAGCCACTGGGGGATCGAAACACGATTACACTGGGTTCTTGATGTCACTATGGGAGAAGATGCTTGCCTTATCCATCGGGGAGAATCGGCTGAAATATTGGGATGTATGCGTCATATCAGTGTCAATATGTTGCGGGTAGAAACAACCAAAAAAGTGAGTATTCGCCGAAAACAACGGCTTGCGAGCATGGATATTAACTATCTGGACAAGGTATTAGTCGCAGGATTTACGGTATTGGGCAAGAAGTGAGCATTCACGCTCTTGCCCTGATTCTTGGTTCCTTTATTATTAAAGATTATGTTTTTGATTGGTTTATTATTTCGATACCAATCTATCATCTATTGAGTATGTGAAAAATAGAATAAGGTGATATGTAAACAAACAATGGGTCATAACTTTCAAAAGATTGTAATGATGTTTTTCAATATATGAGCTAGTGAATTTTTTATGAATTTCTATTGAACGTGAGAACGAATTGTTCTTCTTGCTAATTGATTGAAATAGATTAGAAAATTGAGATTTTGCTACTCTGTGCATAACACATTATGGTTGGGTAAGATCTTGCCTATTAAGATAGTTTCTTGGCTCGATTTTTCTGGTGCAACATTCATCCAGAGTACAAAATGTTTTGCACGAGGCAGACATGCTAGAATCCCAGCCCTTAGCCACTAGCACTTGGGCTTCGTCGCTTTGGTTTTATCTTTCGGTTTTACGAGAGAGCTCCTGATAATGTCATAGATAGTGGAACAATCAATACTAAGAGCCAGAACGATATTATAATAACTCAGGTGCCGCTCAAATCGGAGTCACAGACTTCAAAACAAATGTCCATAGAGGTTTTCACATTTCTCTTTTACGCGTTATATTCGGCTTTACAAAAGTGAGAGCAACCAGTAATTATTAGGCAGCATGATGATTTGGTGTAATTATTTTCGCCAAAGCCAATTATGTCTTATCATCATGCCGCAGACTACCTTAACAAATATACATTTTGGCATTACTAAAAAACAGAAAGCCTACATTTCGTCAACCCATAACTTTGCTGTATTATCACCAGAGTGGAAAAACTTTTGCATAGTTTGGATCAAAAGGGCCTTCTTTAATCTCCATCATTAATGCCTTGGGCGAAATACATTCAACGCTATGTATATCTTTAGGAGAAAACTCAACCACGGATAT
This sequence comes from Xenorhabdus thailandensis, assembly GCF_037996785.1. NCBI lineage: Bacteria > Pseudomonadati > Pseudomonadota > Gammaproteobacteria > Enterobacterales > Morganellaceae > Xenorhabdus > Xenorhabdus thailandensis. The sequence continues at coordinate 386,716 of NZ_JBBMXF010000007.1, read as the reverse complement.
AGGTGTATCAGGGCCAACAATGAAAGTTTGGTTGATTTTTCCATCAGTTTCGTATAAACATACTTTAACTTTGCCTTCCATAACGACAAACATTTCCCACTGGTTGGCCAGCTCATGATAGTGAGGTTCAACATAACTTCCTTCAACCATTGCAATAAGTAATCGTTGAACCTTTTCTTGATGAGAACTATGTAACAAATAATGAGAGCGCTTGCGGTCAGAAAGGTGTGCTTCATCGTATATTTTTTGCAACAGGCCATCGTCAATTAACAGCATTTTCAGCCTTCAATATAATTTCAATGAGTTGTGCAGCAGATGTGACAGAGAATTGCTCTTTTAGAAGTTGGTGAGCTCTACCCCCGAGTTTTTTCCGTAATTCTTTATCCAGAAATAGGTTTTGTGCAGAAGTGAAAAGCTTGTCATCCTCACCATTAATATGAATGAACCCCGCTTCGTTACTGTTTATTACGTCTAAGAGATCATTACCTTCATTCACGCTGCCAAGAATAGGTAAAGCCTGCGCCATGTATCCTAGTAATTTTCCTGGAAAATTATGAGAGGAATGATATGCTGAAAGAGAGAATAGGCCTATATCAACTTCTTTGAGGATATATTTAAATTCCTGCTGACTTACTGATGGTAAGTAGCTGAAGTTTCTTAATTTCCATTCTTCTGCGAGAGATTTAATCAGTTCAACTTCTTCTCCTTGGCCAATAAAAAGGAAATGAGCTTGTTCATGACACTGCATATTACGAGCTAGACGCATCAAATTAGCCATATCTTGAGCATGGCCAATATTTCCACCATAAAAGAATACAACTTTATCTTGAAGTTTAAGGCGATCACGAATAGAAATATAATCTTTTCCGTTTTGAAATAGAGGAGTAGAACTAGCCCAATTTCTCAATATTTCACAAGTGTGACCTTGATTTACGGAAAGGAACACTTCAAGATTTTTTTCAGACATTAAGCCAATGCAATTAGCTTGATTGTAAGAAAAATGTTCAAAGATACGGAAGTATTTTTCTATCATCGATCCTTGTTTCAACATTCCTGCATCAATAACCCATTGAGGGAATAAATCACGGAGAATTAAGTATGCGGAACAATGACAGCGTTTTTTCAATTTGCGAACTAAACTTCCCCAAAAAATGGAGGGGGAATAGTAAATAATACCATCAAAAGTGTTTTCAGTAACTAAGTGACGAATAGCTTTCCAAGCCTGATAAGAAAGTAGTGTTTCATTTATGGCCCGGAAAAATCTACTAACATCCTTGATAGGGCCATTTTTAAAACGCCAGATAGTAATTCCATCTAACGTGACGATGTTTATTTTTTGTTTCTGCTGGGAATCTGGCGTTATAACAGTAATATTATGTCCTCTGGAGCGCAGTTCAACTGCTAGTTCATGAAACATTTTAGCTCCAATGCGAGTACTATGAGGTAAATAATCATCAATGATTAAAACAAGATTCATTAATATTCTTTCCAGACAACTCGTTTCACATAATCTGTGTAGGAATGAATTATTCTGACAACCTTCTCAGAAACATTAGGCATACTATAATCATAAACTTGGCGCAGCAGACGTTCTTTTCCACGAGGCTGTGATTCAAGAATAGTCAATGCTTGTAAAACTCGATCGCATTCTAAACCAACCATCATCACTGATGCTTCCTCAAAACCTTCAGGGCGTTCATGAGCTTCACGAATATTTAGTGCTGGGAAGTTCATAATCGAAGACTCTTCAGTTATCGTACCACTATCAGATAACACTGCACGAGCATGCTTTTGTAAATGATTATAGTCGTGAAATCCAAGTGGTTTTAATAACTGAATATTTGGATGAAATTCTATACGGTTATCGTTGATACGATTACGTGTACGTGGATGTGTGGAAACAATTACAGGTAAATTATATTTTTCGGCAATTATATTAATAAGTTGGGAAAATTTAGTGAGTTGTTGTGGAGAATCAACATTTTCTTCACGGTGGATGCTAACAACAAAAAAATTCCCATTGCGAAGATTTAGTCTATTTAATACATCTGAGTTGTCAATATGTGGCATATAATGTGAAAGCACTTCAAACATAGGGCTTCCGGTTTTAATTACTCGGTCGGCAGGAATGCCTTCTGCTAATAAATAATCGCGAGCAATATCGCTATAAGTGAGGTTAATATCTGCAGTATGATCAACTATGCGGCGATTAATCTCTTCGGGAACTCGCTGATCAAAGCAGCGATTACCTGCTTCCATATGAAAAATAGGTATTTTTCTTCTTTTAGCTGGTAGAGCAGATATACAGGAATTAGTATCGCCAAGAATAAGCATTGCTTCAGGCTTTTCAATTTGCAAAACTTCATCAATTTTAATAATTACTTGACCAATTGTTTCAGCTGCATTCTTTCCTGCTGCATTAAGAAAATAATCCGGTTTACGTACACCAAGATCATTGAAGAATACTTCATTTAGTTCAAAATCGTAATTTTGTCCCGTATGAACAAGAATATGCTCACAATATTGATCTAGTTTTGCTAATACACGTGAAAGACGAATAATTTCAGGACGAGTTCCAACCACAGACATTACTTTAAATTTTTTCATTATAATGGCCTCGCTATTGTATCTGGAGATTCTCGATCGAATATTTCATTTGCCCAAAGAATAACTATCATTTCATCATCACCGATATTAGTAATATCGTGTGACCAACCAGGAACAGTCTCAACTATTTCATAATTTTCATGAGAAACATTAAGTTCATATTTTTCACCAGTAATGACATGTTCAAATTTAAACTTGGCCTGGCCTTTGATGACTAAAAATTTCTCATTTTTAGTGTGGTGATAATGTCCGCCTCTGGTAACGCCTGGATATGCGGTAAAAAATGAAAACTGGCCAGTTGAAGGAGTTTTAAGTATTTCACAGAAAACACCTCTTGTATCACCATGTGTTGGAATCTTATAGTTAAATTGTTCTGGTCGTAAATAACTTAGCCAAGTTGAATATAAGGCTCTGGTAAATCCTGTCCCTACATTTTCAGTAATCAACGTATTGCGACTATTTTTAAAACGATAAATAAGATCTGCAACTTCTCCTACTGTTGTATTATATTCTGGCGTAATTTTCAGATAACCTCTGTGACATTTTTTCTGTAATAAATTAATCAATTCAGAACAAAGATCATCAATATAAATTAATGTTACTTTTGTTAATGGATTGTTGATTTTAATGTCCAGGTTGTTTGCAATATTATAGCAGAAAGTAGACACGAACGAATTGTAATTTGGCCGACACCATTTACCAAATACATTAGGGAAACGATAAATATAATAATCTATATTATTAGCTTCGCCATATTCTTCTATCCATTTTTCTGCTTCTGCTTTACTTATGCCATAGGTATTATCCTTCTCAGCTTGTGTTGAAGAACTCAACACAATGGGAGTTTTTATATTTTTCTTGGCGAGATAATTAACAATTTTTTTTGTTAAATTACTGTTAATTTCAGCGAATTCTGTTTCATCTTTCGGTCGATTACTCCCTGCCAAATGGAAGATAAATTCGGCTTTTTGTAAACCTGAGATAAGGTCTTGTTCAGAGGTATTACGATCAATTTTTATTAGGTCTGTAAAACCTGCTTCTTCAAGACGTAAGCAGAGGTTGCTACCTATAAATCCCTGAGTTCCGGTGATAAGTATTTTCATGTCATGCGTCCAGTTCGTATTCTTCACCAGCACACAAGGCACGGATGAATGATAATTTAAGAAGCAATTTTTTCATACATTCAGTATCTAAGCGTTGTGTATTATGCGAATTGTAATCTTTGACCTCTGAAATACGCTTGTCACCATGTTCAACATATTTACCATAGTTAAGATCACGCAGATCTGGTGGAACTCGATAGTAGTCACCCATATCCTCTGCGGCGATCATTTCTTCTCTACTGAGAAGAGCTTCATATAATTTTTCACCGTGACGGGTACCAATAATATTAATTGGATGTTCGTTGACGTTCAATAAGTCTTTTAATGCGATTGCCAATGTTTCAATTGTAGCTGCTGGTGCTTTTTGAACAAAAATATCACCATTACTTCCATGTTCAAAAGCGTATAGTACTAGATCCACTGCATCTTCAAGTGTCATCATAAAGCGCGTCATATTAGGATCTGTTATTGTCAGAGGTGCTCCAGAACGAATCAAGTCGACAAATAAAGGAATCACAGAGCCACGTGATGCCATAACATTCCCATAGCGTGTGCCACAAATGATAGTTTTGCTGCTGTCTAAGTTACGAGATTTGGCAACCATCACTTTTTCCATCATGGCCTTAGAAATTCCCATGGCATTAATGGGATAAACAGCTTTATCAGTACTGAGGCAAACAACGCGTTTAACTTCATTTACTATTGCGGCTTCAAGAACATTTTCAGTACCAAGAACATTTGTCTTTACTGCTTCCATTGGGTGGAATTCACAAGAAGGAACTTGTTTAAGAGCTGCTGCATGGTAAATATAGTCAACTCCACGTGTTGCGTTAAGTATACTGGAGTAGTCGCGGACATCACCAATATAAAACTTTAACTTAGAGTTATGATATTTTTTACGCATATCGTCTTGTTTTTTCTCATCACGAGAAAAAATACGAATTTCTTTAATATTCGTATTTATGAACCTTCTTAATACAGCATTCCCAAAAGAACCCGTGCCACCTGTAATTAAAAGGATTTTATTATTGAACATGATTTACCTTACATTTATCTATTGAAATTATAATAAATTATTTTTAATACAATTGGTTACTTTGTGAATTTAAAGTGTTTATTATTTCTTGTAATTTTTTCCATCCGGATTCATAATGAAATGTATTTTCTCTAATTGGTTCTTCTGATTCAATAATAGATTTAATACTTTTAGCCCAACTTGAAGCATCATTGTTATTGCAAAAATCAACATAATTATAATTATTTAATACTTCTTTCGAATAAGGAAGTTCACTGGCAATTATATATGTATTTAATTTTGCTGCTTCAACTAAGGGAATACCAAAAGTTTCAAGATTGGATGGGAATAACATTGCTCTACTTTTTATTATTAAATTTAAAACCTTATCTCTAGAAATATGCCCAGAAAAGAGAACATAATTGTCTAGATCATAATTCTTTATGAGATTGTTTAGCTTAGGAATTTCATTTCTTTTTATAGTAAGTAATAATCTAAAGTTATGTTTATCTAAAAAATCAATTCCGAGAATATTCATGGCCTCAATTAAAATTAAGTGATTCTTATAGCTATAAGATGCCGCTGGATAGATAAAATCGTTAACTTTCGTTTCTGTCATATCTATTTTTGAATAATCGATTTTTATGTCTGGTTTGATTATATGAATTAATTCTTTATTTAATTTAATTTTTTTAGCTACTGCATCTTTCATCCAGTTTGTTTGAACTAAGCAGTGACTAATATACTTTTTGTTAAAGGCGATTAATGAGGCATATATATATTTATACATTAATAAATTGCGTTCTTTTTTGGATAAAATAGAGAACGTGATATTAGAGAATGGTATTGGTTGATGTATAAATAGAAATTGAGGTAAGTTTGTCCGTACTGGTATGTTTTGTAAGTTAATAACTGCATCATATGTACTGATATCAAAACAGTTTGAAAAACCCCAAAAATCAAAGTAAATTCTTTTATATGTACTTTTAGTATCAATGGTACGGTAAGAGATATTAGTTGCACTTATTAAATCTTCTTTTATACTTTCATTAATACACACAGTATAATAGTTATTATCTTTTTTTATAAAGTTCAGTAAATCTTTTAGCATTGATAATGCGCCACCTTCTACAGCTGCGGTAGCGTAAATAATGATATTCATTTAATGTTCCTTGTTAATAATTCTAACTTTTCCGAGTGTTTTTTCTCTCCTTGACCATAAAATGGATATTTTAACAAAAATTCTTTGTTTCTGATATTATTGAAGTTATAAACATTCCTAAAAAAATCATCACCTATTTCATTAACATCATTGAGAAAATATCCAAAGAAATCTGCTTTATCAAAATAAACACCTTCGTATTTTGTATAGATATCATAATCATATTGAATAAAGCAAACTTGCTTATTTTGATATAGATAATCCCATGAGATACTTGAGTAGTCTGTGATAAATAAATCCGTATTACTTATTGTTTTTTGAATCTCATTAATACTAATAAAAATTACTTTTTTTGAACAGAAGAATTCTATATTAGTTATGTTAGAGTGCTCATGGGAGCATATATATATATTTATATCATTTTTGATACTACTTATTTTTTTTATTATTTCAATAATTATATTGGAGTGATTGAGACTTAATATTTTTCTCCAAGTAAACATTATAAAACAACTTTCAATATTTTCTTTTGTATTATTTAATACACTATATCTGTCGAATCTAAAGGTAATATATCCACTTTCTCCATTTCTAGTACCAACAATAATTATAGATTTAATATTTCTCAATTTAATAGTTTTATAAAATGGATATATTATGAGGGCGATAACAAATTTTGATAATACAGTAAAGACATTATAAAATTTCATCTATTCCCAGTCCTTGTCAGTAATTGTTAGTACAATTTTTTTGACTAAAATTTTTGCTTTTGCAATTGTTGAAATTTTATTTTTTTTGATAATTTTTTGTCTATCGTGGTTGATAAAGCTATCGATCATCCGTACTTGTTCTTCATTTGTTTTGACTACACTTGGTATTACACAATAAAAATTCTTTATCCCACTTTGTTTTTTGATAAAATACCAATGATCACACACACAAAAAATTGGTAAATAATTTAGAATCAATTTATTTATTGCTTCTTTAGTCACTATATAACCATAGGAACCAACAAAATATTGAGAACTACCAAGTAATCTTCTCATGCCATAATTATTTGTTAATTTTTGTATTTTTCTGCTAAATATAACCTTTTTATTCAAAGTATGCTCTTGAATAAATATAATTGCATCTTCTTCAGGAGATATTCTAGTTGTTATTTTTTTTATTACCTTATCAAAATCCTGATTTATAAAAGTATCATCCTCTAAAACAAGCAAATAATCTACTTTTTTACTGTTAGCTTCTAAATACATTAAATAATGTGAGTATGTGGCACCAATTTCTCCTAAAGTTAAATCACGATTGATTTTATTATTGGCTTTCTCGGATGAATATATTTGAGCAATACTTTCTTTTTTTAAATGTTTTCCATATATACCATCAAAAAATTCATAAGAAAAACTAGAGTTTTTTATAAACGTATTGCTAAATTTTTTTCGGCGGACATCAGCATCTGGTAATGATAGAACTTTAATTAATAGATTGTTCACAGTTGTTCCTTAATCCAACAACAAGCATTTGATTTATTATTACTATAAGTAAATAAACAAATAAGGAATATAAATAATTTGCCAATATTCCCCAAAAACCTTGATATAAGGTAAGGAGGACAAAGAAAAATGCCACAATATTCTGTTCGTTCGAACAGTCCAGTTTTCCAATGATAAAATGGATAAATATATAGCTAAAAAATAAAATTGACATAATGATATATAATTTATCTGGTATGACGAATATCATTCCCATAACTGATATTGCTATAGCACTATCAAGTCTGCCATATGAATTTTCAAATATAATTTTACCAAATTCTATTATTTTATCATTAATACCAAATAAACTTGGCATTGGTGTCAATTTCTCAAGAAATTCACTAACAGGGTTATAACTATAAGAGTTGATGGCGTTACGTAATGATTCAATATGCTCATAATTATAGAGAATGTTTGATAATACACTCAGCCGCCCTGCAAGCATTAATGACGTTTGCAGTATATCAATGTAAGTATATTCATCCCCCATTCTCATCATATATTTCAAGTTATATACGGTATTGATAAATAACAATAATATAGGGAAGAATACGAATATGTATCTTAACTTTGCATATTTTTTCCATTTTTTATATTCAATTATTCCTAGTAACAAAATTGGAAAAGAAACACCCCTATATAGCTCTGCAATTACAAATATAATCAAACTTAAATAATATATTTTATTTTTATTTCTACAACCTGCTGCGTATAAGTAAATTAAGAAATTTATTTTCAATAGAATAATAGGAAGAAATATTATTTTTTCGAAACCATTAAGAAGATTTTTTGGTTCAGAAGCTATGGTAACTTTGCCAACACCAGTTTTAATTAAGAAAATAAAATAAAGGATGACTAGTATTAAAAAGAGGCTATTTAGATTACTCAATGACTTGAATTTTTTACGACTGTTGAAAAAAAGTGTCGTTTTTATCCAAGAGTAATAATAGGATAAATATAAAAAAATTATACCTATAAAAAATAATATTATATTGTTATTACTAACAGTAACATCTACTCCAAAGTAATCTGAAACGTATTTATGTTTGATTATAACAAAGAAAAAACATAATAATTCACAAATAATAAAAAGTTTAATTATATTTTTGTTTGTTTTTATATTGTTCATTTAATAGAAACCTCCTGGCTTCCAATGGCCATTTCCAATTATTATATATCATTTGTGAAACTAATATTGCTAATATCGCTCCAAGTGAATCTAACTTTGGTATTAATATTATAGATAATATGAATGCAAGTATTCCTGTATATAATGATGCGTATGCGAAAGGGATTTTATTTTGAATAGTAAGTAATTGCCCTGAAATACTATGATTCAATTGTAATGAAAACGTTATGGCAAAAATAAAGCATATTTCAACAGATAATAAATGAGTTTTTATATTAGAAAATTGAAGAATATAATTTCCTATAAAACTTAATATAATGCCTCCACAGAACATTAATAAAACACAATTATTTTTTACTCTGCTATAAGATTTTATTAAGCTATTATCTCCATTTTATAGGAGTTTATCCATTGTGGAGTTTTTATTAATGCTACAGTGAATAAAAAATTAATATGATTTCAAATAGTTGATATGTCAAACCATACTACTACTTCTTCTAAGAAACATAGTAAGGTAAAATAAAGAGGCCAATTCTAACTATTAATCCCCCACCTATAGTTGACAAAAGAGATAAAAAAGATAATTTGTAAATTTTTTCTTTTATTTTATTAAAATATTTTTGTACTTTTCTTTTCATGTTCACTACCTTTCTTGAAAGAACTATTAAAATAGTAATATAATATAATTCTTTTAAATAACATTACTGAATAGATAAAAAAACGCAGAATAATAAAAGGGAATATTGATGAATATCTATAACGATTAGTAATAATCCTAGAAGTGACAAAATGCTTCTGGAAATAAAATTTGCAAAATGAACTTTTGTAAATTCACCTATACCATTAAATGCGCAATCATATGAAGTATAATATACTTCAAAGCATAATGAGAATGCTATAATAATCCATGATGCTAATATAATTCTGTTTTCGTAACTAAATATCGAAATAATCTTGCTAAGATAAAGAAAAGTTACTGAAAAACAAATGAATAGTACAATTAAAACAAGCCTAATAAACAAAAGATTGGTTTTTGAATGAAACTCATAACAATTAAAAATATAATTTTTATTATTAAGGCCTAAAGAATATTGTCTAGATATATTAGGTATTAGCGCATTATTCAAAATAAAGATCAAAGTTTGCAATGTCATGAACACATACCATATTCCCAGTTCCTTTGGAGATAATATTTTTATCATTAACAAAGCATTAAAAGATGTCGCAATTATATAAAGTCCTTTATATAAAACTCCACCGATAACTTGATTATTCTTATGTTTTACCACTAGTTTGAATCCTAGTTATTTTAAAATAATAACACGATAATTAGTTTAATAACATTATCGCTTCTTAGTTCTATAGACTATTATATAGAATTTGAAAGGTTAAAATTTCAATAGAAACTAATAGTTAGCCGGATTAACACTAAAATCTTGCTTGGGGCTTTGAGCGATCATTACTTTACTAAATATCCCAAGATATTCTTGGTGCCATTGGTTTATAGATAATAGCGATTATATTTATCAGGATAGGTAGTCTCAATGCTTTGGGAGCGGAACGATTAATATTATGCGCTGTGTAAATTGGTGATGCTGAACAGGCAAAGTGGCAGTGGCATTACTGGATGCTATATAGTTTCTACAACATATTACAGTCGTTTGATTGGATATTATTGATATAGGATCGGAAAAGAAACATTAGAGCATGAATATATTATACTTCATCAAAGCTACCGCACTAGGTTACGGCTCCCAGAGTGCCTATTATGTGTAACAATTTGACTTATCCATTTAATATAAAAGGATTTTTCTATATTAACAAAAATTAACATATCAACGAGTTATGTTAAGCAGGGACGAGATTAGTCCCTCAACGCTTTGAGGTCAAGTATAATAACTTTTTTTCTTTAATTGTTACATTTTGTAATTAGGGCGTGTTGACGTTTATTGTTCATCATTCATTCAACCTACATTGGTAGCCATATAATGACAAACGTCAGTGTCAGGATGCTGGCATAATCTCGAGCTAATTTATTGTATCTTGTTGCAATTGCTCGGAAATGTTTCATTTGGGAAAACGTATTTTCGACTAAATACCGATAACGGTATAAAATATTATCAATATTCTTATCCAAATTTTGGCTATTTTTTAGATAAGGAATGATCATTTTCACCCTGTGTTTTTCAACGAAACCTCTGAAAGCGCCTCTATCGTAACCTTTATCAGCAATCACTAAATTTGATACAGGTGAATGGACGACCAAAAAACTTTCCGCATGGGCAATATCATGAGTTTGACTGCCTGACAGCTCAAAATAGACGGGTAAACCGTAACTGTCTACAACTAAATGAATTTTTGTAAAGCGCCCGCCCCGACTTTTACCGATGACTTCATCTTCTGTTGAAGCTGCGCTTGAGCTAAGTTGATGAGTACGGATAATACTGCTATCAATAAATAGCCATTCGGTGTCCGTGTTTTTAGATAACAATTTGGATTATGAATTAAAAGTGCTTTTTTTGACCATGCATTAAAGCGCTTAAAGAAGGTATTCCATTTTCCAAACTCATCAGGTAAATCCTGTCACGGACATTCCATTCTCATTCGATAAAGGAGTTCTTCGAAAGTCAGGTAGTGCTCTTCTTTGTGGTAAATATCTCCACGTTATTGCATCAATATAACTAGTTTATCCCATAAGGATATTGATAATATGGTTCTTGGCATGATGGGGTCGGGTAATCGTTTTTCGCGAAGACAATGATACCAGATCATTATGCCTGCCGCTCAAATTCCTTTCATAAAACGTCAACACATCTTAGATAAATTTCAAGGCGAAAGCCTGTTTATCTTCCATGCAATGGCAACCAAATTATCAACCGTAATCCTCCTAAAGGGCTATCTTCTGCTTTCACCCAACCTCGATGCTGGCTCACTGCTGTTTCAACTATCGCCAACCCTAATCCAGTTCCACCAGATTCTCTATCCCGTGCCTCATCTGTTCGATAAAACGGTCGGAAGATATGTTCTCGGTCTTCTGGGCTGACTCCTGGGCCGTCATCATCAACGGTAATTGTTACGCCTTGGTTATCTGCCTTAAATGCAACAGCAATATGGTTGCTAGAGTAACGTAATGCATTGCGGACGATGTTTTCTAGTGCGCTGCCGAGTGCTGCGGGGTTGCAGTAAATTATCCAGTTTCCGGGAGGTGAGACGATATCGAGAGTTTTACTCATCTGCTCAGCTTCGAATTTTGCATTTTCCAGGATGTCAGACCATATATCGTAGGCTTTGATATTCTCGCGCAGTAACTCGTTTTTATGTTGATTGCGGGAAAGTACTAGTAAGTCATTAATCATACCATCTAAACGTTGGGTTTCTGTTTCGATACGCTCCAGCTCTTTACTTTCACCATGACGGCGGCGTAATAAGGCAGTCGCTAGCTGTAAACGGGTAAGCGGCGTGCGCAGCTCATGGGAGATATCGGAAATCAGACGTTGTTGGGCGGTGACCATCCTTTCTAGTGCACTAATCATTTGGTTAAAACTACTGCCGGTAGCTAAAAATTCTTGTGGTCCGGATTCCAGTTCAGGGTGTTGTCGTAAGTTTCCTTTCGCGACGTCATCGGCTGCGTTTTTGAGTTTACGAGCGGGTTTTGCCAGGCTCCATGATAGCCATAAGAGTAGTGGAGCGCTGATTAACATGGTGGCTGCGGGCAGTAAAAATGGCCGGTCAAACATCAAATTAATAAAATCTGATTGTGGACTGCCCGCTGGCCTAATGATGTAGAGGTGGTAATGATCTTCTCTATCACGGACAGAAAAAGGGCCGAGTATTTCCGAACGGCCATATTTTTTCTTTTTAGGGTGATCAGCGTTATCGGATTGACCGATAAAGTTGCGGATAACTTGTTGTTGATGGGGGGGAGTATTAATGTCGCTAATCAGCCCCTCACTGGAGACGAGGATCAGACGTTGTCCAGGAGGAGTCCACAAAGCAATAGCACGATCTAGACGTAACCACCAGAATAGATCATTCCCAGAGTCGTGCATTAATTCTTCTTCTACTTGTTTTGCCAGTTTTTCCCCTAACTGATATTCGCTATCTAAAAGAGGTGTTAACTGCCGTGAGTCCAGTTTGGGAGCCATTAAAGCTATCATCAGGACAAGTGCAAGCGTGAACCAAAAAATTGCAAATATACGGGCTGTCAAGCTGTTGATCATTTTGCAGAAACCATTAAGTATCCACGGCCGCGTAATGTCTTAAACCATGGTAGTTCATCAGTTCTATTGGGTAATTTACGGCGTAGATTCGAAATATGCATATCAATAGCTCGATCAAAAGGCGTTAAACGTTTTCCCAATACTTCTTGGCTTAAATGTTCACGGGAAACGACTTGTCCCAAATGTTGTGCTAATAAATAAAGCAGAGTGAATTCTGTGCCAGTGAGATCCAAAATGACACCATCAAAACTGGCTTCCTGACGTCCTGGGTTGAGTTGTAGTTTATCGATCTCCAGTATAGGTGTCCCAATATCAGCTTGTTGTTCACTCCAGTTGGAACGGCGTAAAATGGCACGTATGCGGGCGACCAGTTCGCGATCGTTAAACGGTTTGGGGAGATAGTCATCTGCTCCTAACTCTAATCCCAAAACACGGTCTAAATCGCTACCACGAGCCGTTAACATGATAACAGGGGTCTGGTGGTATTGCCGTAACTCTTTCAGCGTCTCAATGCCGTTCTTGCGCGGCATCATGATGTCCAGCAACAATAGGTCAATTGAAGAATCGATGTATTGTAAAGCCTGTTCGCCATCGTGGGCGATTACAACATTGAATCCTTCCATCTCGAGCAATTCTTTTAATAGCGATGTCAGTTCGCGGTCATCATCAACTAATAAGATTTTATGCATTAATTCTTCCTCCAAGAGCAAAATACGATAACAAACTTCGCTATTCCATGACTTTACGTTCTTTTACATGCTCTGACGCTAGTTTGCAGCCGCAGGTTTATAGTTATCCACACTGAATCGAATGCTGCTGTTCGAGAAAGCGAGGAAATTTAATGCGTAACATAGCAATATTGGCTTTAGCGTCAATGGTTGTTCTCGGAACAGCGGAGGCTTTAGCTAAAACTGCTGATACGGATCATATTCCTGAGGTTAGTGTTAGTCCTTCCTCCACACATCCATATTGTATGCCATATGGGTATAAGAGGGGATTTAATCATCACCAAGATGGTCAATATAACTATAGTTATATCTTCGGTGGAATAGCGTTAACTGAGCATCAACGTGAGCAGATGTGGAATTTAGTCAAAAAGCAGCATCAGTATGAACAGCCGCAGCTTGATATGCGAGCTGAACATCGAAAGTTGCGTGCGCTTTTGGCAACAGAGGATTTTGATGAAGCTGAGGTTCGCTCGCAGCTCGAAAAAATAGCTGAAAAGAATGTTGCCTTGGGTGTAGAAATTGCACGCATTAGCAATCAGATTTATCAACTTTTAACACCAGAGCAGAAAGGGTTATTAAAAAATTGTTTAAAACAAACGAATGTGAAGCTCGAAAAGTGAATTAATTTTTTTGTTACTACTCTTGATTCCTATACTTTTGCTACATAGTGGCATTAACAGCGGTTTTCCTTGCCATAGACACCATCCCTGTCTTTCAGCCCCTGTGAGGGGCTTTTTTTTTTCACGTTAATTATCAGTAAGAAAATGAACTCTCAAAGTGTACTGCTGCCGAAAACCAAAAACCGGATAGTAATAGTCTAGACGTTGAAATCATCTAACATGTAAAACCTAGTCTGACAAAGCATATTGCCGATAGCTCATGACATAGCTCTGTTGGTGGAGGGATCTTATGTCTGTGCTGTTCGTCGTTAGTAATCACCCTGATGCAGTTGGTAGATTATGCAAGTCGGCGATTAAACGAGATAGTGGAGTGAGGGAGTTCAGTGGAATAATTGAAAGCCATGGTGGGGAGTTGGAGTGAAGCGACTCACTTTGCCCCTCTGCGCCTATATTTTTCCATTTCACACGCTATTTTTATACTTGAGAGTGACTGAAGAACCGAAAGGCGGTAGTCAATGAGTATAAATTATGGGCGATGGGTCAGTTCTGCTGCGTTGGCGGCAACGGTTCTGGCTAGTGTGCTGTTGATCGTGAAAATTTTTGTCTGGTGGTTGACGGGTTCGGTGAGTTTATTGGCAGCGTTAGTGGATTCATTGGTCGATTTGGCTGCTTCCTTGACGAATTTTTTTGTTGTGCGCTATTCACTTCAACCTGCTGATGACGAACATGCTTTTGGACACGGTAAGGCTGAATCGCTGGCGGCTTTGGCGCAAAGTATGTTTATTTCCGGTTCGGCAATTTTCTTGTTTTTGACAGGCTTCCAGCATCTATATTCCCCCGAGCCATTGGAACATGCGGCGATAGGTATATGGGTAATCGTCATTGCTTTGGTTTCCACGTTATGTTTAGTTACGTTCCAGAAATGGGTGATCAGTAAAACGCAAAGTCAGGCAATCCGCGCGGATATGCTGCATTATAAGTCCGATCTGTTGATGAATGGGGCGATTTTGCTGGCGTTGTTTTTGAGTCTGTATGGTTTTAAACGCGCAGATGCACTCTTTGCTTTGGGTATTGGAGCCTATATCCTCTATAGTGCGTTACGGATGGGCTATGATGCTGTACAGTCTTTGCTTGATCGCGCCTTGCCAGATGAAGAGCGACAGGAGATTATTGAGATCATTCAAAATTATCCGGGTATAGCTGGTGGGCATGATCTGCGGACTCGTCAATCAGGCTCAACGCGTTTTATCCAGTTCCATCTGGAGATAGATGACAATTTGCCCTTGGTGCAAGCGCATGCTCTAGCCGATGGGATTGAAAATAAATTGCGGAGTAGATTCCCAGATGCCGATATTATTATTCACCAAGATCCCAGCTCTGTCGTGTCTGAAGAGCATAAAAACCGCTGGGATTGAAGGGGAATTTATTCATAATCAAAAGAACATCAAAAAACAGACATTATCTTGATGCAGACTGGGTGTTTTTCCGTATTATAGTTAGAGTTGAATCAATTCAGCTAATGCAGTGACAATCAGGTTTCTCAAATATTATATCTACAAGTCAGAGGTCATCATGATCAACAAGATTAAAAGAATTGGAGTCTTAACGAGTGGCGGTGATGCGCCTGGCATGAACGCCGCTATTCGTGGTGTTGTTCGTGCCGCTTTAACCGAAGGGTTGGAAGTCTATGGTATTTATGATGGCTATCTGGGGTTGTATGAAAACCGCATGAAGAAGCTTGATCGCTTTAGTGTTTCCGACATGATTAACCGCGGTGGTACGTTTTTGGGATCAGCCCGCTTCCCAGAGTTCAGAGATGATAAGGTTCGGGAAACTGCCATTGAAAACATGCGCAAAAATGGAATCGATGCGTTGGTGGTGATTGGAGGGGATGGATCTTATTTGGGGGCGAAAAAGCTGACCGAAGCAGGTTTCCCTTGTATTGGTTTGCCTGGAACTATTGACAACGATGTTGCGGGCACAGATTACACCATTGGTTATTTCACGGCGTTGGAAACGGTGGTTGAAGCGATTGACCGTTTGCGCGATACATCAACTTCCCACAAACGAATTTCGATTGTTGAAGTGATGGGACGTTATTGTGGTGATTTAACCTTATCAGCGGCAATCGCGGGTGGATGCGAATTTATTGTTCTGCCTGAAAGTGAAGTTCCGTTCGACCGTGAGGAATTGCTGGCTGAAATTAAAGCTGGAATTCAACGAGGCAAGCGTCACGCGATTGTTGCTATAACTGAGCATGTTTGTGATGTCGCGGAGCTGGCGAGATATATTGAGACAGAAACCCACCATGAAACCCGTGCGACGGTATTAGGACATATCCAGCGTGGTGGTGCGCCTGTCGCTTATGACCGCATTCTTGCTTCCCGTATGGGGGCATACTCTGTTCAACTACTGCTGGAAGGTCACGGTGGTCGTTGTGTTGGTATCCAGAACGAGAAACTTGTTCATCATGATATCATTGATGCGGTGCAAAATATGCAGCGTGTCTTCAAGAAAGAGTGGCTGGAAACCGCGAAGAAACTCTACTAATCCTTTCTTACCTGTCAGATCCTCTTGCGGAGACAGCCATATGCTCTGGCTGTCTCGTTCCTCATATTCTTCTTATGCATAAGCAGAAATTTAAAATTATTTCTGCGTCATAACGCTTTCTGTCAGTTTTTATAGAGAAATCATAATAACTTAGGGGAAATATTATCGTGGATGCAAGAGGTATAAATAGAGGCTCAAGATGGGCAATGGCAAAAGAGTATGTGGTATCGGCGTTATTCTTGGCGGCGCTGGCGGTAACTAACGGTGCATGGGCAAAAGAGCAGCAATTATTGAATGTCTCCTATGATCCGACACGTGAATTTTATCAGCAGTATGATGAGGCATTCCGCGAATACTGGCATAACAAAACGGGGGATGATGTAAAAATCCGCCAATCACATGGCGGTTCAGGCAAGCAGGCAACTTCTGTTATTAATGGTCTTCAGGCGGATGTTGTGACGCTGGCACTGGCTTATGATGTGAATGCCATTGCAGAGCATGGGCGCATTGATAAGAATTGGATTCAGCGCCTGCCAGATAATTCAGCACCTTATACATCAACCATTGTCTTTTTAGTGAGAAAAGGAAACCCTAAACAGATAAAGGATTGGTCGGATTTAATTCGTCCAGATGTTGCGGTGGTTACGCCAAATCCGAAAACTTCCGGCGGAGCACGTTGGAATTATCTGGCTGCTTGGGGATATGGTCTGGCGCATAACAACCAAGATCAGGCTAAAGCTAAAGAATTCGTGAAAGCGCTTTATAAAAATGTTGAAGTGTTGGATTCCGGCGCACGCGGTGCAACGAATACGTTTGTGGAGCGCGGAATTGGTGATGTATTGATTGCCTGGGAAAACGAAGCGTTACTGGCAATTAATGCGTTGGACAAAGGCAAGTTTGAAATTGTGACGCCGAGCATTTCTATTCTGGCAGAGCCAACGGTTTCTGTTGTCGATAAGGTGGTTGATAAGCGAGGAACGCGTGAGCTGGCAACAGCATATCTGAAATATCTTTATTCTCCGGCTGGGCAGGAGATTGCCGCCAGGAACTATTATCGTCCTCGTGATAAAGTAATTGCAGAAAAATACCACGCGGTTTTTCCTGATTTGAAGCTTTTTACGATTGATGAGGTTTTTGGTGGTTGGGAGAACGCTCAGAAAGAACATTTTGCCACAGGCGGAACATTTGACGACATTATCCGGCGTTAATCATTGAACTCATTTGGGATAGAAAACCGCCACAAGTGATACTGCGTGGCGGTTCTGTCTTAATTAAAAACTTACGCTTTTTTCGCTTCTGCTGCGGCTTTTACGATAACAGCAAAGGCATCAGCTTTCAGTGATGCGCCACCGACCAGAGCACCGTCGATATCTGGTTGGGTGAATAGCTCTGCTGCATTGCTGGCGTTAACTGAGCCGCCATATTGAATAATGACCTGTTCAGCGATAGCTGCATCCTGTTTGGCGATATGGTCACGGATAAATTTATGGACGGCCTGAGCCTGGGCAGGTGTAGCGGATTTGCCTGTGCCGATTGCCCAAACTGGCTCATAAGCAATCACCGTATCTTTGAATGCTTCCGCGCCCAGCGTGTTCAGAACGGCATCGATTTGTCGCGCGCAAACAGCTTCAGTCTGACCGGCTTCATTTTCTTGTTCAGTTTCGCCAATGCACAGGACAGGGATCAAACCTTGCTCTTTCAGGATTGCGAATTTCTTCGCGATGAATTCGTCGCTCTCTTTGTGGTAAGTGCGGCGTTCAGAGTGGCCGATAATGATATATTTTGCCCCGACGTCTTTCAGCATTTCTGCGGAGGTTTCGCCCGTAAAGGCACCAGAAAGATTGACGCCAGTATCTTGTGCACCCAGAGCGATACGGCTACCAGCCAGGGCATTTTTTGCCAGAGAAACATAAACTGTTGGTGGTGCGATAGCGACGTCACAGCCGTCAACGTTGCTCAGTTCTTTACGTAGGCCTGCAATCAGGTCGTTAACCATGTGGGTACTGCCATTTAATTTCCAGTTACCCATAACTAATGGATGTCGCATATTTTTCCCTCCAACCAGAAAATAATCAAATTGCGAACTGAATGAATATTCTTTCTTTGAATGACATTATGGTGATGTCATTCCCTGTAAGTGGAATCCCGACAGTATAAAGATCATCAACGCGAATAGCTCTGCGTTGTGTCACTAATTTTCATTTGCTGCTGTGTCAGATAACGATAGCTTAATCGGTTCAATTGCGAAGGTCATTATATTTTCGCTGCTGTTTACGATGATATAACGCATTGCTCCCATTTTTTGACTGAAAGCAGCTCGGTTTTCTGCTGTTTGTAAAAGCCTTTCCAATTGAATTTCGGCTTGTTCAGGAGAAAAGGTCGGTTCGAATTGGCTGATCAGGGCTGTGATATATTGCTTTGCCAATATATGGTTTTGTTCATCTTCTCGTTTATTTTGTGATGGCAGCAAGGTAATTTGCAGACTTTTAATTTTTTCGCTGCCTCGTTCAAGTACCGCTGAAGAGTAAATTTTGTCATTGATTTTACTGGCGGCGCGGATGAAAGGTTGAGAAATATCTGTGCTTGCAATCACCCGATATTCGTACAGAGGAGTATCCGGGTGTTTTTTGTTGAATTTCTCCCGAAAGACAGGGATGGTGTCTTCGAAAGTAGGGGAATCCGGCAACAGGTACATTAATGGTGAGTTTATTTCTGGTGTGACTGAAGACTCATCGGCAGAGGCTGAGAATGGTAAACCGATGCTAAAAGCGATTAAAATTGTCACCAGAAGTTTATTTATGCCTGTTTTCATTTTAATTACTCACTGAGTTAAATCCTGGAAAAACAGCATCCACAATTGGAAAAGAGTACATGACATTACAACAATGGGGATTTTCATTCAAAGGCCGAATTGGAAGGCGGGAGTTTTGGATCGGCATGGCTATTTGTTTCGCCTTGATCTTTATACTTCTGACACTGCATGGAATGAATCTCCTTCCCATGAATTATGCGGCGGTCGGTCTTGCTTTGCTATTGTATCCAACGGCGGCAATTTTTTCGAAGCGCCTGCATGACCGGAATAAACGGGGTGGTTGGATGCTACTATGTGCACTGGCCTGGATATTGTTGTCCCTTGATTGGAGCGTGATGACACCAATATGGCAGTGGGGAATTGGTCGTTTTGTTCCAACCCTGATTTTTGTCATGATGATATTGGATTGTGGTGTATTCCGTGGTACGGAAGGTGCCAATCGTTTTGGTGAGATGGCAGAAACGGTTGATTATATTTCTGCCAAGGGAAACTGATTACCAGTACTGCTCGCTGGTAATATGGCCTGGTTTACGACGTAGATGTTTTGCCATATTACGCTGCTC
Source organism: Xenorhabdus thailandensis (assembly GCF_037996785.1). Lineage (NCBI taxonomy): Bacteria > Pseudomonadati > Pseudomonadota > Gammaproteobacteria > Enterobacterales > Morganellaceae > Xenorhabdus > Xenorhabdus thailandensis. The sequence continues at coordinate 366,672 of NZ_JBBMXF010000007.1, read as the reverse complement.
TTTTAATAGTTGCTGGGTATCCCTGACCATTTGGGGATTCCCGCACAGCATGACATGGCTGTTTTCTGCCTGAATGGGTAAACCAACAGCCGATTCCAATTCGCCATTTTCAATTAATGCTGGAATTCTGCCCATGAGTGAATTTGGCCATTTTTCTCGGCTGACGATGGTCTGTATTCTCAGTTTACCTTGAAATTTTTTCTCTAATTCTTGCATCATCGGTAAATAACTTAAATCCGCTCCCCATCTGGCGGCATGAACCAAAACGATATTTTCGAATCGTTCCAGAGCGGTTCCTTGCTGGAGGATGGAAAGGTAAGGCCCAATGGCGGTGCCAGTGGAAAGCATCCAGAGTGTTTGGCAGTCAGGGATTTCATCAAGAACGAAAAAACCCGCCGCTTGCTCTGTTACCAGCAATTCATCACCAATTTTTAGTGCAGCCAATCGAGGACTGAGTTTTCCTTCAGGAACGGTAACCAAATAAAATTCCAGATTATTGTCATCGGGAGCGTTGACGTAGGAATAAGCCCGTTGGATACGTTCCTCCCCAATTTTTAGGGCAAGTTTTGCAAATTGTCCGGCGGTGAATTTTTCTATTGGTGCATGAACTTTGATGCTGAAAAGCGAATCAGTCCAGTTGGTTATGTCGGTAACTTTTCCTGTAACCCAATTTGTCATTACGATTAACCTCTCTACACAAATTGATGATTTTTTGTAACGATTCTACGTGATTACTTGATCTAGCATTATCGATTACGTGTTACAGTTCGATTAACTGGGTTTTTGCCAATATCATGGTCTAATATGTACATTTTTATTGACATATATGGGTGATATATCTGTAATTTTTTCTTCATATAAAATTGTATACTGCAAAGAAAAAATATAGATTTACCAAATGGATCTATCTAGTGAAGTTAATTCATCAGGTTCTTTATTAAGGGCTTGAGGGGTTCACTATGGCTGTTTGTAATGAGTGGTTGAATAAAGTGCGATGAGAAAAATAGAACACTTTAATTTATTGTTAATGTTAATTGCCTTGGCCGCTGTAGGGCAGATGACGCAAACAATCTATGTACCAGTTATTGCTGATATGGCAAGTGATCTGAGTAAGCCTGCGGGAGAAGTTCAGCGGGTAATGGCGGCATATCTGTTTTCTTATGGATTTTCACAACTTTTTTATGGACCGCTATCTGACAAGGTGGGGCGCCGTCCTGTGATTTTGGTCGGTATGTCGATTTATCTGGGGGCGACGATATGTGCTCTGTTTGCTCCACACTTGCTGGCATTGGTGGTTGCGAGTGCATTACAGGGATTGGGCACTGGGGTAGCAGGTGTGATGGTGCGTACCATGCCGCGGGATTTATATACTGGGATGACGTTGCGTTATGCCAATAGCTTGCTGAATATGGCTATATTGGTTAGCCCTCTGGCTGCTCCCATGATTGGTGGAATGGTTGCTCACTATTTTGGTTGGCGCTCCTGCTACTTATTCTTACTGATGCTAGGGGCTGTCGTTGCTTTCTTCCTGGCTCGGCATTTACCGGAGACCCGTCCTACAGGGACTGAACATAGTACGATGTTAGTTTCCTTCTACCAATTACTCTCGCAGCGTGCTTTTGTTTCTTACCTGATTATGTTAGTGGGTGGCTTGGCTGGAATTGCCGTTTTTGAAGCCAGTAGCGGTGTGTTGATGGGAGCTGTTTTGGGGTTAGATAGCTTGACAGTCAGCATCTTGTTTATTCTGCCAATCCCAGCGGCGTTTTTTGGGGCATGGTATGCTGGGCGAGAAGGGAAAACATTTTATTGCCTCATGTGGCGCTCTGTGATCTGTTGCTTGCTGGCGGGTATCTTGATGTGGTTGCCTGGTTGGTTTGGCATCATGAATATCTGGACCTTGTTGATACCGGCTGCATTGTTCTTTTTTGGCGCTGGTATGTTGTTCCCTCTCGCGACGACGGGAGCGATGGAGCCTTTCCCTTATCTGGCAGGAGCAGCAGGAGCCTTGGTCGGGGGATTGCAGAATGTCGGTTCAGGTGTGGCAACGTGGCTGTCGGCGATGCTACCGCAAAATAGCCAATTTAGTGTTGGGATGTTAATGTTTTCCATGTCATTGCTGATTCTATTTTGTTGGCTGCCTATTTCACAGCGGTTCCAGCGTCAAGAACATACGGCTTTGTAGAAACGATAGTGTTTAAAAAAAGCTCTGGCAACAATCTTAGATGCCAAAGCCTTTATCTCACTTGCTCAATATCTTGCGGTTAGGCACGATCTTCCCATTCTTGGGCGCGGGCGACGGCTTTTTTCCAGCCATTGTATTTATGGTTGCGTTCAGTCGTTTCGATACTTGGACGGAATTCTTTTTCGACTACCGCCTTACTTTTCACTTCATCCAAATCTCGCCAGAAACCAACGGCTAAACCTGCAAGGAAAGCTGCGCCTAAAGCTGTGCTCTCACGCACTTCAGGGCGCTCTACCCGAGTGCCAAGAATATCGGACTGGAATTGCATCAGGAAGTTGTTGGCGACAGCACCGCCATCGACGCGCAGGGCTTGCAGGCGAGTACCCGCATCAGCTTGCATAGCGTCCAAAACATCGCGGGTTTGGTAAGCAATGGATTCTAATGTAGCACGAATAATGTGGTTGCTATTGGCGCCGCGGGTCAGGCCAAAAATAGCGCCACGGGCGTAAGGATCCCAATATGGTGCGCCAAGGCCAGTAAAAGCAGGAACAACATAAACACCGTTGCTGTCTTTGACCTTGGTCGCGAAGTATTCTGAATCTGCGGCATCTGCAATGAGTTTCAGTTCATCACGCAACCATTGAATGGATGCGCCACCAACAAAGACGGCACCTTCCAGTGCATAATTAACTTCACCGCGTGGGCCACAACAAACAGTTGTTAACAGGCCATGGTTGGAGCGTACTGCGTCTTTGCCGGTGTTCATGAGCAGGAAGCAGCCTGTGCCGTAAGTATTTTTTGCCATTCCGGGGCTTACACACAGTTGCCCGTATAAAGCGGCTTGTTGGTCGCCTGCGATACCCGCGATAGGAATACGAGTGCCGCCTTTACCGCCGATATTGGTTTGGCCATAGATCTCCGAGGATGCGGCCACTTTAGGCAGCATCACGCGAGGTATGCCTAACTCTTCAAGGATTTTTTGATCCCATTCCAGATTATGGATATTAAATAGCATGGTACGGGAGGCATTAGTGTAATCGGTCACATGTACGCGCCCCTGAGTCATTTTCCAGACCAGCCATGTGTCGACTGTACCGAATAAAAGTTCACCGTTTTCAGCACGCTGACGGGCGCCTTCAATGTTGTCCAAAATCCATTTTATTTTCGTACCTGAGAAGTAAGGGTCAAGCACCAAACCTGTATTATGGCGGATGTATTCTTCCAGCCCCTCTTTTTGTTTCAGTTTGGTGCAAATATCTGCTGTCCGGCGACATTGCCATACAATCGCGTTATAAATCGGTTTACCGGTTTCTTTTTCCCAGATGATGGTTGTTTCTCGTTGGTTTGTAATACCAATGCTGGCAATTTCATCAGAGTGAATATCGGCTTTTGCCAAGACTTCAACTAAGGTAGAGCTTTGGCTTGCCCAGATTTCCATTGGATCGTGTTCCACCCAGCCAGGCTTGGGATAGATTTGTGGGAATTCACGCTGTGAGATGCAGACAATATTGGCATCGTGATCAAGTACAACGGCGCGTGAACTGGTCGTGCCCTGATCCAGAGCAACAATATATTTTTTTTCTGTAGTATTTTCTGTTGTCATAACTATAACCTGGTTTTATGTATTTAAATCTCGCGTGGTAAATGGCGAGTAATCAGTTTACGGTAGCCAAAAGCACCTAAAATCGCGCCAACGATAGGAGCTACCAACGGAACAAGGCAATAAGGAATATCTCGGCCTCCGGTCAGGGCAATGTCTCCCCAGCCGGTCAAGTAAGCAACTAATTTGGGGCCGAAATCACGAGCTGGATTCAGGGCAAAGCCGGTCAGTGGGCCAAACGAGCCACCGATAACTGCAATAAGAATCCCGATTAACAGGGGAGCTAAAGGTCCACGTGGGATGCCATTACCATCATCTGTCAGGGACAGGATCAGGCATAACAGAACGGCCGCAATAATAACTTCAACGATAAACGCATGAAACACGGAGATCTGGGCAGCTGGGTAAGTGGAGAAAACCCCCGCAGTAAAGAGGCTTTCCTGCGAGCCTCGAACGATGTTGTGAACTTGCTCATAATCGAGGAACAGATTGTAATACATCATGTAGATAATGAGTGCTGCGACAAAGCCACCGAGCATTTGGGCAATGATATAAGGCAGCACCTTTTTTCTGTCAAAGTTGGCAAATAGGCATAATGCGATAGTCACTGCGGGGTTAAGATGTGCGCCTGATATTCCGGCAGTAAGGTAGACTGCCAGGGCAACACCAAAGCCCCAGATAATGCTGATTTCCCATAAGCCCAGTTGTGCTCCGGCAATTCGGGCAGCAGCAACACAGCCTAAGCCAAAAAAAACGAGCAATGCAGTACCGAGAAATTCGGAAATACATTGACCTGATAATGTTGGAGTTGTGGTCTGGCTCATTTCTATATCCTATAAAAAAGTACAGGGAAGAGATTAATTATTAGTCATTTCTTATGTGTTAAGAAAAAGATGCCTGTGAATTTATCGTTAATGCGCGTAAACGAGAAATAGCGAAATTGAAATATGCGTGTTGCGTCAACAAAATGAGCGAATTCGCATTTATTTACAGTTTTATTGAACTTGGAAATGTGATCTTACAGACATTTGGGTTTGGTCACGATATTTCGCGTTATGCCGCACATTGCTAGGATGAAACTAGACAGATGTTAATAGGCTAAATACAATCAATAACATTGCTTACAAGAGGGGCCTTAGAATGTCATTTGAAGTTTTTGAGAAGCTAGAATCTAAAGTTCAGCAGGCGATTGATACCATCACTTTGCTGCAAATGGAAATTGAAGAATTAAAAGAAAAGAATGCCGTCTTATCTCAGGATGTCCAGAATATAACAGACAGTCGTGATTCTCTGGCACGTGAAAATGAGCAGCTCAAACAAGAACAATCTGCATGGCAAGAGCGCTTACGCACTTTGTTGGGTAAGATGGAAGATGTACAATAGGGTATCTAATGGCTTAGCTGAAAAAGGGCGATAATTGCGCCCTTTTTATATTCCCTTTAATTTAGCTCTTCATCAATTTCCAGAGGGAAATCGGATAAGACAATGCCGGTATTATCTGCGTAGAGATAGTCACCAGAGAAGAATGTGACGCCACCAAAATTCACCCTGATATCACTTTCTCCCACCCCTTCGCTATTGGAGCCAGCAGGAATGGCAGCCATTGCCTGAATTCCAATATCAAGTTCCGCGAGATAATCGACCTGACGCACTGCGCCATAGACGACAATGCCTTCCCAATCATTATTGACGGCGAGCTGAGCCACTTCAGCATCAACGAGTGCCTTGCGTACTGATCCACCACCATCAACGAGCAAAATGCGACCTTGTCCGTTTTCTTCAAGCAAATCATAAAGAAGGCCATTGTCCTCAAAACATTTCACTGTGATGATCTGACCACCAAATGAAGTACGCCCACCAAAGTTGGTAAAGATTGGCTCTACCACATTTATATCTTCTTGATAGATATCACAAAGTTCGGAAGTATCATATTTCATGGGATTTACGTCTGGTTTATGCAAGGAACGGACAGTATATCCTTTTAAAGTCAGTGTTGGCAAAACCATCAATCTTGAAACCTATGTGTAAAATCGATTCTTACTCGCTTAATTCAGTACCAATCCAATAGAAAACAGAATATTGGTCAATAATGCCGCTTTGACCATTTGTACTAATTTAGGGCGCATACCTTCAGCGGTTGGATCACGTAGCACTTGCATCATATGTTTTAACAGCAGGGGAAAAGCAAGCAGGAACAACCAACTAAACCAATTATTCAGGTATAGGAGCGTGAAGAAAACAAAGCAGAGCATCGCAGTTAGCAGAATGGCTGCATGGTAATAGCGAGCCTTTTTTCCTCCCAGCCGGACAGCCAGCGTATTTTTGCCGTTTTGGCGATCACTGTCGATATCGCGTAAGTTATTAATGTTCAAGACTGCCACGGAAAGTAAGCCACTGGCAGTTGCGGGCAAAACGGTGCTTATGGAAAAAGTACTGGCTTGCAGATAGTAGGTTCCAAGAACGCTTAAATAGCCAAAGAAAATCAGGACAGAAATGTCTCCCAACCCCAGATAGCCATAAGGACGCGTACCCACTGTATAAGTGATAGCGGCGACAATCGCCAGTAACCCTAGGATCAAGAATCCGATTATGTCGTTTGGGTTATTACAAGCTATAGCAATCAGGGAACTTCCTGATAAACAAGAGAGTAGTACAGTGAGCTTCAAGGCATTTTTCATCTGCTTTGCGGTAATCAGGCCTTTTTGCATACCACGACTTGGGCCAATGCGATGTTCTGTGTCACTGCCTTTGGTGACGTCACCATAATCGTTAGCGAGATTAGAAAGAATTTGCAGTAGGGCCGCAGTTAATAAAGCCAGTAACGCGACAGGCCATTTGAAATGTCCGGTCCATGACGCAAGGGCTGAACCCGTTATGACGGCAGCAACGGCCAGCGGGAGCGTTTTGGGGCGTAAACTTTCCAGCCATGCTTGCATCTGACTGATAGACGTTGTTGAGCTCATATTGTCACTGTTTGTCATTATGATTGATGAAATAAATTTTATACCATCGAAAATAGCAAAATGGGAGGCTAAAAGCCCCCCATTTTGTCTCAGTACGAAGAATTATTGGCTCTAATCAAACTGATAATATGACTGATTATAAAATAAACCGACTCAAATCTTCATCTGCAACCAATTCGTCCAAGTGTTCTTTGACATAATCGGCATTGATTTCGACAGTTTGTCCTTGACGTTCGCTGGCGTCGAAAGAGATATCTTCCATCATACGTTCAAGCACGGTGTGCAAACGACGGGCACCGATGTTTTCAGTCGTTTCATTAACTTGCCATGCTGCTTCCGCAATTTTACGGATACCGTCAGCCGTGAATTCAATACCCATGCCTTCCGTTGCCATCAGGGCTTTGTACTGTTCGGTCAGCGAAGCATTAGGTTCAGTCAGGATTCGTTCAAAGTCTTCGGTGGTCAGGGCTTGCAATTCAACACGGATTGGCAAGCGACCTTGAAGTTCTGGGATCAGATCAGAAGGGCTGGCAACCTGGAATGCACCGGAAGCGATAAACAGAATGTGATCAGTTTTGACCATGCCGTGTTTAGTGGAAACGGTGCAGCCTTCGACAAGTGGCAGCAGATCGCGCTGAACACCTTCGCGGGAAACATCTGGACCGGAAGTTTGGCCGCGTTTACAAATCTTATCGATCTCATCAATGAAAACGATGCCGTGTTGTTCAACTGCATCAATTGCCTGCTGTTTCAGTTCTTCAGGATTGACCAGTTTTGCCGCTTCTTCTTCGACCAGCAACTTGAAGGCGTCTTTGATTTTCATCTTACGATTTTTTTGACGCTGGCCTGCCAGATTTTGGAACATGGATTGTAACTGATTCGTCATTTCTTCCATGCCCGGAGGTGCCATGATTTCAACACCAACTGGGGCGGCTGAAACTTCAATTTCAATTTCTTTATCGTCTAACTGGCCCTCACGCAATTTCTTGCGGAATGCTTGACGAGTTGAAGACGGCTCAGCTTGAGTCTCAGTCTGTCCCCAGTTATTTTTTGCTGGTGGTAGCAGGACATCCAAAATACGCTCTTCTGCTAACTCTTCTGCACGATAGCGGTTTTTCTCAATGGATTGCAGACGGACTATTTTTACCGCTACATCAGTGAGATCACGAATAATGGAATCGACTTCTTTACCGACATAACCCACTTCGGTGAACTTAGTTGCTTCAACCTTGATAAAGGGAGCATTGGCCAGTTTTGCCAGACGACGGGCAATTTCGGTTTTACCGACACCGGTTGGGCCTATCATCAAAATATTTTTTGGCGTGACTTCATAACGCAGTGATTCATCTAACTGCATGCGACGCCAGCGGTTACGCAGGGCAATAGCAACGGCACGTTTTGCTTTGTCCTGACCGATAATATGATTGTTTAGTTCGCTGACAATTTCGCGAGGAGTCATTTCAGACATACTATCTATCCTTACGCTTTCGAAGGCAGTTCTTCGAAGTTGTGATTATGGTTGGTGTAGATGCAGATATCGCCAGCGATAGTTAAAGCGCGTTCTGCGATTTCTCTGGCGCCGAGTTCGGTTGTTTCCAACATCGCACGGGCAGCAGCCTGTGCGTATGATCCACCGGAACCAATGGCGATAAGGTCATTCTCTGGCTGAATAACATCACCATTGCCTGTAATGATCAGCGAAGTATTTTCATCTGCGACAGCAAGCAGGGCTTCCAGCTTGCGCAACATGCGATCCGTTCGCCAGTCTTTGGCTAGTTCCACGGCTGCTTTGGTTAGGTGTCCTTGATGCATTTCGAGTTTCCGTTCAAACAGCTCGAACAGTGTGAAAGCATCAGCAGTACCGCCGGCAAAACCCGCGATGACTTTGTCATTGTAAAGGCGGCGTACTTTGCGGACATTGCCTTTCATAACGGTATGACCCATTGTTGCTTGTCCATCACCACCGATGACGACTTTGCCATTACGGCGAACACTTACGATTGTAGTCACGAGTTAGCCCCTGGTTACAAAATAGAAGATGGTACACACGGAGCATTAATTTGCTATCCCACAATTGCTTGTGCACTGCTGATAAGCACCATGTGTATATTATTAGAGAGTAAGATGGGGGAGCTTTCCGCTTTTTCAACCCCCGGTAGGGCGGAGAATACAACCAGGTACACCAGCACCTGCAACACGTTCGCGCATTTTCACAGCACTGGCTTTATTTTTATAAGGGCCAAGTACAACACGGTTCCAATTATCTTTCGTGGTAATTTGACTCTCAATGCCTGCGAATGCAAGGCTGGCACGGACAGATTCCGCCTGTTCCATTGTGCGGAAAGAGCCGCATTGTAGCATCAATTTTGCCTCATTGGCTTCAGGCTTTGTGCTGGTTTGGGAAGAAGCGGAAGACCTTTTTTCCGGCACGTTGGCTGGCTTTTGTTCTGGTGAATGTTGTTCAGTATGTTGTTGAGGAGGGCTGATCAACACTTGTGAACGTGCAACTGCTTCACTGTTATAGGGCACTTCTTTCAATGAAATAGGCGGTTGGCGCATATCCGCTTGTATTTGTTCGAGTAGCTGTTTCTGCTCAGGGGTTAATTGAGGAGGCTGGTTTAGTGGTTTGTTTACTGTTGTATCGCCTTCCTGGATGGAAGATTCATTAACAGGACGATTTTCCAATTCCTTGATGTAACTCCAGCGCTCTTCTGGTTTTGGTGGCAAGCCGTGCCCCTTGTTTTGATGATGGGGCTGTGAGGTATTTTGTGTACTTTCTTCCTGCTTATTTTCTTCCTGTTTATTGTGTACGATGAAATAAAGTCCACCAATAAATATGACCACCAAGGCCACAGCAACGGCTAATGTAGTTTTGGGTAATCCTTGAGACTGATTTTTTTTCTTACCAGTACTTTTCCGACGGGGATTGTTACGCCCGCGACTTACATAATCTCGTTGTGCCACTGTTTAATTCACTGAGTTATTTAAAAATTAAAGGATAGGTAACTAATGTTACTTAAGCTGTTGTTATTTGCCTAGCTTTTAGGCGAACAAGTACTTGCACGGATGATCAATTCTGCCTCCAATAATCTTGAACCTTTAGAAACCAAACGGCCTTGAAGCTGCTCCAGTAATAATAAAATGGAATTATACCCAATCTCATAACGGGGATGTTCTACTGTAGTTAGGGCTGGCTCACAGTATTGAGCCAAGTTTAAATTATCGAAACCGACAATAGAGAGATCTTCTGGTAATTTTAATCCCATTTTTTTAGCTTGCCACATTGCGCCCATTGCCATGATATCACTATGGCAAAAAATAGCGCTTGGAGGCTCTGGCAGGTTAAGCAAGGTTTCTGCCAGTGTAGCCCCACTTTTATGGGTGAAATCACCACGGATAATATATTCTTCGCGAATTTCTTCTCCTGCACGCCGTAATGCCTGGATGTAACCTTGTAAACGATAGTGGCACAATGGCATGGTTTCCGGCCCGGTAATGCAGGCAATGCGTTTGTGTCCCAGATCTTGCAAATGATGGGTAGCATTAAAGGCGGCTGTCAGGTTGTCAATATGGACAGTGGGGAGTTCCAGTTCTGGTGCGAATTCATTGGCCATCACCATGGGAGGCAGATTTTTCTGTTCTTCTTTAGAAACATCGAAAGGAATGTTGGAACCCAATAGCACCATACCATCAATGCGTTTGGTGATCAGAAAATTGATAAATGCATGTTCTTGTTGCTGTTGATGTTTGTGATCACCAATCAGAACCAAATAACCATGTTCAGTGGCGGTTTCTTCAATGCCCCGAATAACTTCAGTAAAGAAAGGATCACAGATATTGGGAACAAGTACTAAGATGGTTCTGGATTCATTACGTCGTAAATTTTTGGCCAGGGTGTGGGGATAGTAACCCACCTCCAACACTGCATTCTCAACCTTCTGGCGTGTATGGGCAGAAACCTTGTCAGGATTCATTAGTGTTCTTGATACAGTCGCGGTAGAAACACCAGCCACCTTGGCAACATCCTTCATAGTTACTAACGCGTAATGCTTTTTTTCCATAGTTCACTTCTCGCTTTCCATAGGCAGCTAATCGGTTGCTATCCAGCTGCTGAAAAACGCCAGTCTTTCCTGAGAAGGGAGTGCTGGCAAATTATTTTCTACAGTTATATTAATAAGTTCATTTTAAGCTGATTAACAGATCCATCTGTTACTTTGTTTGCATAAAAAGTGTGAGATAAATCATTTCTTAGAAGTGCTTCGCAAATTAAAGAAATAATTATCAATTTTCGGTGGGATCAACATCAATGTTCCATTTCACTTTACGTGCTTGTGGCAGTGTAGTGATTTGGGGATTAATTCTGGCCATCATTTTCTGGAGAAAAATGCGGGAAGGGTGTTGAATCATCAACTGCCAACGATAACGACCGCCACGTTTAGCCTGTAATGCGGGTACTGGCCCCATGATCCATAAATGATTATCAGGTTGTGAATGATGTTCAAACAGTTGACGCATTTGCTGCAAAAATGCGGGGGCTTGTTGGTTGTCGTGATCTTCTGCGCGGAGCAGGATATGGCTCACAAAAGGTGGCAAATGAACTTGTTGACGCTCTTCCATCGCTTGCTGGGCAAAGGCATCGTAGCCTTTCTCCAACAATATTTGCAAAAGTGGATGCTCAGGATGGTGGGTTTGCAGGACAACTTCTCCCTGCTTTCCGGCTCGTCCTGCCCGACCGGAGACTTGGGTATAGAGTTGGGCAAAACGTTCGGCGGCTCGAAAATCAGCAGAAAACAGGGCACCATCGACATCCAGTAAGGCAACCAGCGTAACATCAGGGAAATGGTGACCTTTCGCCAACATTTGCGTACCAATCAAGATGCGGGCTCCACCTTGATGGACTTCGGCTAGTTGCTGTTCCAGTGCACCTTTGCGGCTGGTGGTATCACGGTCGATACGAGTAACCGGGGTATTGGGAAACAGTTTTGTAATGCCATCTTCAAGTTGCTCAGTGCCTAAGCCAACGGGAATTAAGTTAGTGGTGCCACATTGCGGGCATTGGCGTGGGATTGGGCGCTGGCTGTCACAGTGATGGCAACGCAGGTGGCGATGATTTTGATGTAGGGTGTAATAGTGATCACAGCGTTGGCACTCTGCTATCCAGCCGCATTCGTGGCAGAGCAGGGCAGGAGAATAACCACGACGGTTCAGAAATAGAATGACCTGATTGTCAGCTTTGAGATGTTCACCTATGCGATTGATGAGTGGTTGGGATAATCCAACCGTCAATGGCAAGCCTTTCAGATCTAATAAATGCTGAGTGGCTACTTGGGCGTGGCCTGCCCGTTGAGTTAAGGTGAGTTGGCGATATTTCCCCTGTTGTACATTATATAGTGTTTCCAGTGCCGGGGTGGCAGAACCCATAATAATCGGAATCCCCTCTTTTTTCGCCCGGAATACCGCCAGATCGCGAGCATGATAGCGCCAGCCTTCTTGCTGTTTGTAAGAACTGTCATGTTCTTCATCAATAATAATGACACCCAGATGAGCAAAGGGGGTAAACAAAGCTGAGCGTGTACCGATAACGATGGCATTTTCCCCTCTTTTCGCTCTCAGCCAAACTGTTAACCGTTCACTGTCATTCAAGGCTGAATGCAGAACATCAATGGGAGCGTTGAAACGTTCCCGGAACCGGCGGATAGTTTGTGGCGTCAAGCCAATTTCTGGCACTAAAATGAGGGCCTGTTTACCTTGTGCAAGAATGTTCTCCAGTATACTGAGATACACTTCTGTTTTACCCGATCCCGTGATCCCCGCTAGTAGCCACGGAGAAAAGGTTTGATCTTCTGCACGGATGGCGCCTATCGCGGTAGCTTGTTCTGTGTTGAGCTTTAACCGTTCGCCAATAGTTTTAAAATGCTCACGCCAATTTTCCGCTTTTGGTTGGATGGGATGCAGGGCAATCAGTGATTTCTTTTTCAGTGATTGCAGTGCGCTTTCACTTAACGCCAATTCAGCGACTTGGTGACGATAAACAGGACGTTGGCGCAAAGCGGCCAACGCCTTTTGTTGCTTAGCGGAGCGCTTGAGTTGTGTAAGCGGGAGTTCGCGGCCTGCTTCAGTAACTTGCCATTGCCAGAGAGGGGAAAATTCTGCTGGTTTTCCCTGTCGTAGCAAGACAGGCAAAGCATGGAACAACACTTCACCCAGCGGATAGTGATAATAGCTGGCGGCCCACTGAAGCAATTGCCAGAGATCGTTAGGAAAAAGGGGTTGGTTATCAAGAATAGTAGCAATAGACTTGAGTTGTTCAAGAGGAAGTTCGCTGCTGTCTGTGATACCAGTGACAATACCTATCGCATTACGTTTACCAAAAGGCACGAGTACTCGAACTCCAATAGTGGGTAAAGGTAACGCTGTAGGCAGTAGATAATCAAATGTGCGGGTTAGGGGGACAGGCAATGCAACCTGGACAACTGTCATAAGGCGATTTCCGGATAATTAATGACCAGATGAAAGAACGTATAAAAGAACATATAGCGATAAGGGTATCATAGCAAATCGGCAGATTTCATTGCGCAATAAACAGATATTCTGTATGATCCGCCGCCTTTGGTATAGAAATTACCGATACATATTTTTTATCAACACGACGTGTGGTGTCTGGCAGCAAAACAAGGCTGGATAGCGACACGGCCTGAACAGAGGTTTCCCATGAAACAAGGTATCCATCCTAAATACGAAGCAATTACTGCAACTTGCTCTTGCGGTAATGTCATCAAAATTAACTCTACTGTAGGTCATAATCTGAACCTGGACGTCTGTGGTGAATGCCACCCGTTCTACACTGGTAAGCAGCGTGATGTTGCGACTGGTGGTCGTGTTGATCGCTTTAACAAACGTTTCAGCGTTCCAGGTACTAAAAAGTAATGACTTTTTCCTGTCTGTTGTTCATACAGGCCGGAGAGTTCAAACAAAAACGCCCGATGTTTTGCATCGGGCGTTTTTGTTATCAATATTCCCATGTATCAGGATCAATGCCTCGTTCACGCATCATGGTTTTCGCTACTTCCGGGATTTCATCATGGCGTTCTTTGCGCAAATCGTTATCATTAGGCAGAGGCTGTCCGGTGAATGCATGGAGAAAAGCTTCACACAGTAATTCGCTGTTTGTTGCATGACGCAGATTATTCACCTGACGGCGAGTGCGCTCATCAGTCAGAATTTTCAATACCTTTAGTGGGATTGAAACTGTAATTTTTTTGACCTGTTCACTTTTTTTGCCATGTTCAGCATAAGGGCTGACATACTCACCATTCCACTCAGCCATGAGATACCTTAAATAATTTTTGAATCAAGTAATTGAGATTAGAAATTGGAAGGAATTTCTGATCTGTTTTCATGTCGATAATGCAATAGTCTAACATAATTAGCCTGTCGACTATATCGCCCTACCCGCACTAATTTATAAAATATAACCAGAAGACATATAAAGTGTAATGACAGCCATGGAATTGTGGTATTAAACCGCAAAATAATTTGGATGTCTAGATGTATTGACGTCTATCTTTCCAATCGTTATTCTTGCGTGACGCTAATAATAACGATGATGGTGAAAGGTTATGGGATGTAAGCAAGCGACAATTGCGGTTCACAGTGGTTCAAATGTTGATGAACAATATGGTTGTGTTGTTCCGCCTATCTATCTTTCCAGTACATACAACTTTACGGGTTTCAATCAGCCCAGGGCGCATGATTACTCGCGCCGTGGCAATCCTGGTCGTGATGTTGTCCAACAGGTGTTGGCCGAGCTGGAAGGAGGCGCGGGCGCAATCATGACTAGCAGTGGCATGTCAGCGATTCATCTGCTCTGTACCGTATTTCTGAAACCAGGGGATTTATTGGTGGCTCCGCATGATTGTTATGGTGGGAGTTACCGCCTGTTTGACAGTCTAAGCAAGCGTGGCGCATACAATGTGATTTTTGTTGATCAGTCAAATGAACAAGCGTTGAAACAGGCGTTGGCTAAAAAACCCAAACTGGTGCTAATTGAAACACCGAGTAACCCTTTGTTGCGGATCGTAGATATTCAATACATTTGTGGCTTGGCCCATGAAATTGGGGCATTGGCTGTGGTCGATAACACTTTCTTAAGCCCTGTACTGCAAAAGCCATTGGATTTGGGGGCAGATTTAGTCGTGCATTCTTGCACGAAATATTTGAATGGACATTCTGATCTGATTGCGGGAGCAATTATCGCTAAGGAGCCATCCATCGCGGAAGAGTTAGCTTGGTGGGCAAACAATATTGGCGTAACGGCTGCGGCCTTTGACAGTTATCTGCTACTGCGCGGCATTCGTACATTATCTGCCCGCGTGCTGCTCCAACAAAACAATGCTGTTGCCATTGCGGATTATTTGCAACAACAGCCCCAAGTGAAAAAGCTCTTCTATCCTGCGTTGAAGAACCATCCAGGGCATGAAATTGCCGTTAAGCAACAGCAAGGTTTTGGGGCGATGCTAAGTTTCGAACTGGATGGTGATGAACAGGCCATGCGTCGTTTCTTATCTGCGTTAAAATTATTTACCTTGGCTGAATCTCTCGGTGGTGTGGAATCGTTGATTTCTCATACCGCGACGATGACACACGCGGGAATGTCGGCAGAAGCAAGGACTCAGGCAGGGATTACGGATTCGCTTCTTCGTGTCTCTGTGGGAATTGAAGATAGTCAGGATTTAATTGCTGATCTGGACAATGCGTTTCAGGCAGCGGCAACGAGGTAATCATGAGTACAAGGGCAACAGCGGGGACGGGATCTGGCCGTCAGTTACATAAATTTGGTGGTAGCAGCCTGGCTGATGTGAAATGTTATCAGCGGGTTGCTGAAATTATGGCGAACTACAGCCTGCCAGGTGATTTGATGGTGGTATCGGCCGCAGGGAGTACAACCAACCAATTGATTGATTGGCTTAAATTGAGCCAGAGTGACCGGATATCAGCCCATCAAATACAGCAGTCTTTGCGGCGTTACCAGCAAGAATTGATCCGTGGCTTGTTGCCCGAAACAGTTGCAGAAGAACTAAATGCAATGTTTGTCGCTGATCTGGAAAGATTGAGCGTATTGTTGGATAAGCCTGTCACCGATATGACATACGCCGAAGTTGTCGGTCACGGGGAAATCTGGTCTGCACGTTTAATGGCGGCAGTGCTGGAAAATCAGGGTATCCCTAGCGCATGGCTGGATGCGCGTCAATTCCTGCGGGCAGAGCGCATTGCTCAGCCGCAAGTTGATGTCAGTTTATCTCAACCTCTGCTTAGCCAATTACTGATCCAAAACCCCAATAAGCGTTTAGTGGTTACCGGCTTTATTTCCAGTAACCAGAAAGGGGAAACGGTATTATTGGGGCGCAATGGCAGCGACTATTCTGCTACCCAAGTTGGCGCTTTGGCGGGAGCCAAAAAAGTCACAATTTGGAGTGACGTAGCGGGAGTTTACAGTGCCGATCCGCGTAAAGTTAAAGATGCCTGTTTGTTGCCGTTGCTGCGTTTGGACGAAGCCAGTGAATTGGCACGTTTGGCCGCGCCTGTTCTCCATACCCGAACATTGCAGCCGGTTTCTCTCAGCGATATTGATCTACAACTGCGTTGCAGTTACCAGCCTGAACAGGGTTCCACCCGGATTGAACGGGTACTGGCAACGGGGACAGGGGCAAAAATTGTCACCAGCCATGATGATGTCTGCCTGATTGAATTGCATGTTTCTTCAGCCCACGATTTCAAGCAAATCTATAAAGACATTGATTCTTTGTTGAAACGCGCCCAAATCCGGCCATTGGCAACAGGGCTACACGCAGATTGCAACCTGATCCAACTTTGCTATACCTCTGAGATTGTCAATAGCGCCCTTGATGTTTTGCAGGATGCTTCCTTACCCGGCAAACTTTCTTTGCGTGAAGGTTTAGCGCTGGTGGCATTAGTGGGGGCGGGTGTATGCAAGAATCCACTGCATAGCCATCGTTTTTATCAACAATTAAAAGATCAGCCAGTTGAATTTATCTGGCATGCAGAAGATGACATTAGTTTGGTTGCTGTACTGCGTTTGAATCAGACATCACATTTAATTCAGGGATTGCACCAAAGCCTGTTTAGGGCAGAGAAACGTATCGGTTTGGTGTTGTTTGGTAAAGGGAATATTGGTTCTCGTTGGCTGGAGCTGTTTGCCCGTGAACAGAAGAACATTTCTGCTCGCAGTGGATTTGAATTTATTCTCGCGGGTGTCGTCGATAGTCGGCGGAGTTTGTTGAATTATCAGGGCATTGATGCCAGTCGGGCATTGGCCTTCTTTGATGATGAGGCAACTGAACATGAAGAAGATACTCTGTTTTTATGGATGCGGGCACATCCTTATGATGACTTGGTTGTACTGGATGTCACGGCAAGTGAAGAATTGGCCAAAGAGTATATCTATTTTGCCAGTTATGGATTCCACGTTATCAGTGCCAACAAAGTCGCCGGTTCTTCCGACAGTAATACCTATCGTATGATCCGCGATGCCTTTGCAAAAACGGGGCGCCATTGGTTATACAACGCCACAGTAGGTGCAGGGCTGCCGATTAATTATTCCGTCAGGGATCTGCGGGAGAGCGGTGATACTATTCTGTCCATCAGTGGCGTTTTTTCCGGCACATTATCCTGGCTGTTTTTGCAGTTTGATGGTTCTGTACCTTTCAGTGAATTAGTTGAGCAAGCATGGCAACAAGGGTTGACGGAACCTGATCCGCGTATTGACCTTTCTGGTCAGGATGTGATGCGTAAATTGGTTATTCTGGCGCGCGAAGCGGGTTATGAGATAGAGCCTGATCATGTACGGGTTGAATCTTTGGTGCCGGTAGAGGCTCGAAGCGGTTCTATCGAAGAGTTCTTTGAAAACAGTGCTGCCATTAATGAGCAAATGCGGCAACGATTGGAAGCGGCACAGGAAATGGGCCTGGTGCTACGGTATGTCGCTCGTTTTGATGCCAGTGGTAAGGCAAAAGTGGGGGTGGAAGCGGTGCGTAGCGATCATCCATTGGCTTCACTACTGCCGGCGGATAATGTTTTTGCGATAGAAAGTCGCTGGTATCGTGATAATCCGTTAGTAATCCGTGGGCCTGGTGCGGGACGAGATGTCACCGCGGGAGCAATCCAATCGGATTTAAATCGTCTGTCACAACTTCTATAACCTATCTCTCGGTAGGAGAGATATTGAGCGATCAGGCTTTAAAATTCGCCCAAGTTGTTTGTTTTCTGATATGAATATACGCATTAAACTTCAAGCTGCAATTTACAACACGATATCACACGCAGCTTGAAGTTAGATTGGTATATAAATAGAAGAACAGGCTCTACAGCAAAATATGAAATATTTAGACAGAAAATAAGGGTAAGCCAATCCATTGGTGAGATAGGTGACATACAGCAACACAAGGCCAGGAACCACATGAATCAACAATATTCCGCAATGCGAAGTAATGTCAGTATGCTCGGTAAGTTACTGGGCGATACAATTAAAGAAGCTTTGGGAGAAGATATTCTTGATAAAGTTGAAACGATCAGGAAGTTATCTAAATCATCCCGTGCAGGTAACGAAACCCACCGTCAGCAGCTTTTATCAACACTGGAAAATTTATCCAATGATGAATTATTGCCTGTGGCCCGTGCGTTTAACCAGTTTTTAAATCTGGCTAACGTTGCCGAACAGTATCACAGCATTTCGCCACATGGCGAAGCGGCAAGTAATCCGGTCGCGCTGGCAGCGCTATTCAACCGGCTCAAAGACAAGCAATTCAGCAATGATGATCTGATCAAGGCAGTCAATAAACTGGCGATTGAACTGGTTCTGACCGCTCATCCGACAGAAATTGCCCGCCGTACCCTGATTCATAAGTTGGTTGAAGTTAATGGCTGTCTGGCACAGCTTGATCATGACGATTTGGCCGATTATGAACGCAATAACATCATCCGCCGATTGCGTCAGTTGATTGCCCAATCATGGCATACTGATGAGATCCGTAAGAATCGTCCCACCCCAATTGATGAAGCAAAATGGGGTTTTGCTGTGGTTGAAAACAGCTTGTGGGAAGGTGTGCCGGCATTCCTGCGTGAATTCAATGAACAACTGGAAGGATCCATTGGTCATAGTTTGCCGGTGGAAGCTGTACCAGTACGTTTCACCTCTTGGATGGGAGGCGATCGTGATGGTAATCCTAACGTTACCGCTGAGATTACCCGTCATGTCTTATTGCTGAGCCGTTGGAAGGCCGCCGATCTGTTCCTGAAAGATATTCAGGTTTTAGTTTCTGAGCTTTCCATGTCGGAATGTACGCCTGAACTTCGCCAAATGGCAGGAGGTGAGCATGTTTTGGAGCCTTACCGTGAAATTGCCAAACAATTGCGCACGCAATTAGGTAACACACTGGCTTATCTGGAAAAACGCCTTAAAGGCGAGCAAACTTTACCACCCGCGGATCTACTTTTGCATAACGAACAGTTATGGCAACCACTCTATGCTTGTTATCAATCATTGAAAGCTTGCGGGATGGAAATTATCGCAAATGGCCAATTGCTGGATACCTTGCGCCGCATTCGTTGCTTTGGTTTGTCTTTGGTACGTATTGATATCCGTCAGGAAAGTACCCGCCATCGCGATGCGATTGCTGAACTGACGCAATATCTGGAAATGGGAGACTATGCGAGCTGGCCTGAAGCCGAAAAGCAGGCATTTCTGCTGGGAGAGTTGCAATCAAAACGTCCTCTGATCCCACGTGATTGGCAGCCGAGCGCAGAAACGCAAGAAGTTTTCGATACCTGCAAGGTTATTGCTGAATCACCCCAAGATTCGATTGCAGCTTATGTTATTTCCATGGCGAAAGTTCCTTCTGATGTCTTGGCGGTGAAATTATTGTTGAAAGAGGCGGGATGTCCATTGTCATTGCCTGTTGCGCCGTTGTTCGAAACCCTTGATGACTTGAATAATGCAGAAGGCGTGATTGAAAAACTGTTGGGGATTGGGTGGTATCGCGATCTGATTAAGGATAAGCAGATGGTGATGATTGGTTACTCTGATTCAGCCAAAGATGCAGGGGTGATGGCGGCGTCGTGGGCACAATATCGGGCACAGGATGCATTAATCAAGGTGTGTGAAAAAGAAGGCGTGACACTCACTCTGTTCCACGGACGTGGTGGCACCATTGGCCGTGGTGGTGCTCCAGCCCATTCGGCTTTGCTCTCCCAACCGCCGGGTAGCCTGAAAGGCGGGTTTCGGGTAACGGAACAGGGGGAAATGATCCGTTTTAAATTTGGTTTGCCGCAGGTCACGATCAGCAGTTTGGCCTTGTATGCCAGTGCGATCCTGGAAGCAAACTTATTGCCGCCACCAGAGCCGAAACCGGAATGGCAGCAGATTATGGATACACTCTCTGATGTTTCCTGTGACATGTATCGTGATTATGTCCGTGAGCAACCGGAATTTGTGCCTTATTTTCGCGCAGCGACACCAGAGCAAGAGTTGGCAAAACTGCCTTTGGGTTCGCGGCCAGCTAAACGACGCCCGACAGGGGGAGTTGAAAGTTTGCGAGCAATCCCGTGGATATTTGCCTGGACGCAAAACCGGTTGATGTTGCCGGCATGGTTAGGCGCGGGGGCGGCGCTGCAACGGGTGATCGATGCCGGTAACTTGTCAGTTTTAACGGATATGTGTCGTGATTGGCCATTCTTCAATACGCGTATTGCCATGTTGGAGATGGTGTTTGCTAAAGCAGATCTGTGGTTAGCAGAATATTACGATCAGCGTTTGGTCGAACCTAAGTTGTGGCCATTAGGCGTCAAATTGCGTAATCAACTTGCAGAGGATATTGAAACGGTATTGACTATTTCGCAGGACGAACAATTAATGGCAGATTTGCCATGGATCGCCGAATCTATCGCTTTGCGTAACGTGTATACCGATCCGTTGAACGTACTGCAGGTCGAATTATTACAGCGTTCTCGTCAGCAGGAAAATCCTGATCCGCATCTTGAACAAGCGCTAATGGTAACGATTGCCGGTGTTGCGGCAGGAATGCGTAATACAGGATAACGTTTAAATATTTTTTAATCATAGAAGCCGAATGGGAAACTGTTCGGCTTTTTGGCGTTAGCAAGGGCGTACTCCCAGCGTATGGCAGATGGCATAACTCAATTCTGCCCGATTCAGGGTATAAAAATGAAAATCTTTCACGCCTTCACGGCTGAGAATTTTCACCATGTCCATTGCAATAGATGCACCGACTAAATTGCGACTTTCCGGATCATCATCTAACCCTTCAAACATTCTGGTCATCCAGCTTGGGATCCGAACGTTAGTCATTGCGGCAAATCGTTGCAATTGACGGAAGTTAGAGACTGGTAAGATCCCGGGTACAATTTCTACGTCAATCCCTGTTGCGACGCAACGATCACGAAAACGCAGGTAACTTTCCACATCAAAAAAGAATTGGGTAATGGCGCGATTGGCTCCAGCATCAATTTTACGTTTTAAATTGATCAAATCTGCCTGTGCACTTTTCGCTTCTGGATGCACTTCTGGATAAGCGGCAACGGAGATATCAAAATCTGCTTCTTTTTTTAATAGCTCAACTAAATCAGCACCATACATTTCTGGTTTGCAACCGTTAGTCGGTAAATCACCACGTAATGCCACAATATGACGAATGCCGTTTTGCCAATAATCATGAGCAATGCTGCTCAGTTCTTCACGGTTGGCATCAATACAAGTTAGGTGCGGGGCTGCATCAAGGCCGGTTTTTTCTTTAATACCTTTGATAATGCTATGGGTGCGATCACGTTCGCCAGAGTTAGCACCATAGGTGACAGAAACAAATTTAGGTTTCAGTTTGCTCAAGCGATCAATGGATTTCCACAGGGTTTGTTCCATCTCAGCCGTTCTAGGTGGAAAGAATTCAAAGGAAACACGAATTTGACCTTCAAGTTCAGCCAGATTCTGGTTCAGCGCTTCTCGCTGATTAGCGTGAAAAAAACTCATACCCTGTGCCCTCATGAACATATTTTTAGATGTTTAAGTGTTTAAATGTCTATCCGTTTAGATGTCCAAATAGAATGGGCGAAGCGGCGTTTTTAGTCAATCGAGAAATGGCTTATTCCCAATGAGGAATATTCAAAGTGATCAGGAAAGAAATTCATGTTGGGGAATGAGCAAAAAACCCCGATGTATCCATCGAGGTTATGGAGTTGGCTGGGATAGTAGTGCGTATTTTAACCTGCTTTCAAACAAAAGTGTTCCACAAGCTGTGAAAGTAGCTTCCTTGTCGGTTCAATAAATGCCATATCTAAAAATTCATCGGGCTGGTGTGCTTGTTCAATTGATCCCGGCCCTAAGACCAAGGTCGGACACAATGCCTGTATAAAAGGTGCTTCCGTACAGTAATTGACGGTATCTGCTTTGGTTCCCAACAGTTTTTCAATCACGCCGACCAGTTTGTGGTCTGTTGGACATTCATAACCCGGAATCGGGGGATGAAGCTCTGTTACACTCAGGTGACCAGGCCAGCGCTGTTTGACCGGTTCCAGAGCGTCATTTAGCAATTCATTCAAATTCTGCAAAGTCAATCCAGGAAGCGGGCGGATATCCATATGCAGCTCGCAGCAGGCACAAATACGATTTGCGGCATCACCGCCGTGAATATGGCCGAAATTCATGGTTGGATAAGGGATGACAAATGCCGGATTGTGATAGCGTTCTTGTAAGGTATGGCGTAGTTTTATGAGCTGGGTAATGGATTCGTGCATCAGATCAATGGCATTGACGCCCCGTGCCGGATCACTGGAATGCCCAGATTTTCCTTCAATGCGGATCGCTTGGGCGATATGCCCTTTATGGGCGCGGATTGGCTGTAATGATGTGGGTTCGCCAATGATGGCAAAATCAGGCTGAAGATGGGTATTGGCAGCAAAGTAACGTGCACCCGCCATGGATGTCTCTTCGTCAGCAGTGGCCAGAATATACAGAGGGTGCGATAGTTTGCTGACATCGATATCCCGTAACGCATCAACGATAAAGGCAAAGAAGCCTTTCATGTCAGCCGTCCCAAGTCCATATAATTTGCCATCGCGTTCGGTCAGCGTGAAGGGATCTTGTGTCCAGCGCCCCTCATCAAAAGGAACGGTATCTGTATGGCCACATAGCAGCAAACCACCTGAACCACTGCCCAATGTTGCCAGCAGATTGAATTTACCTCTGGTTTCAGGGACGCCCTGAATTTCAATGGAAAACCCGATCTCTTTTAGCCATTCCGCCAGCAGATTGATAACAACTTCATTGCTTTGATCGTGTTCAGCATCGGTGGCGCTGATCGAAGGAGCCGCAATGAGCTGATGATATAATTTAATAAAAGACGGTAATTTAATATTCACTGTTGACAGCCTTTACTCATAATAGTATCAATATTCATGCAAATTTATTGCATATAAATGCAATGAGGTCATTGGATTAATATTATTGGGTTAATACTAAAGGTGAATAAATCCCATGTTGAATACGCTGATAGTTGGTGCCAGTGGTTATACCGGAGCTGAGTTAGCAGCATATCTGCAACGTCATTCCCATGTCCATCTTTCCGGCTTGATGGTTTCTTCTCAAAGTTTAGATGCAGGGAAATGTTTTTCTGAACTTCATCCACAATATCAAGGTATTGTGGATTTACCCTTACAGCCGCTAACTGAGGTGATTGAGGCGGCAAAAGGGATTGATGTCGTCTTTCTCGCCACTGCCCATGAAGTCAGCCATGATATTGCCCCGATATTTCTGGCAGCAGGTTGTATCGTATTTGATTTATCTGGTGCCTACCGCGTACAAAATACACAGTTCTATAAAAAATACTACGGATTTGAACATAAAAATATGCAGTGGTTGGAGCAAGCCGTATATGGGTTGGCAGAATGGCAAGCCGAGAAAATCAAGCAAGCACAATTGATTGCCGTTCCCGGCTGTTACCCTACCGTTTCCCAACTTTCCTTGAAACCGTTGCTTGAGCAAAACTTATTAGATACAGAACATTGGCCTGTTATCAACGCTGTCAGTGGTGTCAGTGGCGCTGGCCGAAAAGCATCGATTGCCAATAGCTTCTGTGAAGTGAGTTTGCAACCGTATGGTGTTTTTAACCATCGTCATCAACCTGAAATCACCACACATTTAGGTACAGAGGTGATTTTCATCCCTCATTTGGGCAATTTCTCACGCGGTATTCTTGCCACAATTACCTGTAAGTTGAAATCTGGTGTGACAGAAGCACAAATTAGGGAAGCTTATCAACAGGCATATCATGATAAGCCGTTGGTACGGTTATATAGCAAAGGCGTTCCCGCGTTGAAAGCTGTTGTTGGTTCGCCATTCTGCGATATTGGTTTTGCTGTTCAGGGGCAACATTTGATCATCGTAGGAGCTGAGGATAATTTGTTGAAAGGGGCAGCGGCACAAGCAGTACAGTGCATGAATATTCGTTTTGGGTATGAAGAAACTCAGGCATTACTTTAACTTCTAAAATAACTGAATGCCGAAAAATTAAAATTCCGACAGAGGATAAATCCGATGGAGCCGTTAGTTATCAAGTTGGGTGGTGTGTTATTAGACAGTGAAGAAGCGCTGGAACGGTTATTTACCACATTACAGTTATATCGAAAAACACATAAACGTCCGCTGGTTATTGTACACGGCGGTGGTTGCTTGGTTGATGAGCTGATGCAACGATTGCAGATGCCTATTTTGAAAAAGCAAGGTCTGCGGGTTACCCCTGAGGATCAAATTGACATCATTACGGGGACGCTTGCCGGAACCGCCAATAAGAAATTACTGGCGTGGGCAACAAAGTATCGTTTGCCTGCTATCGGATTATGTTTGGGTGATGGAGGGATGGTTAAAGTTTCTCAACTTGATGAAGAGCTTGGCCACACTGGAAAGGCTCAACCAGGATCACCTGATCTCCTGCAAATTTTGCTGGATGTGGGCTATATGCCGATTATCAGCTCGATTGGTATTACTGAGCAGGGTGAATTGATGAATGTGAATGCCGATCAAGCTGCGACAGCTATCGCGCAAGTACTGAATGCAGATTTGGTCTTGTTGTCCGATGTCAGCGGTATTCTGGATGGGAAAGGGAAAAAAATCCCAGAAGCCACGGCAGAGCAGATCAGGCAGCTTATCGATCAAGGCATTATTACTGACGGCATGATAGTGAAAGTGAATGCAGCGTTGGAAGCGGCAAAAACACTCGGACAATCCGTAGATATTGCGAGTTGGCGTCATGCAGATCAATTGATTGCGTTATTTAATGGCATACCTATTGGCACACGAATTTTGGCGTAATTGAACGTGTATTTACCGAACTTATGTTTTTACTAAAATTAAAAAGGTTACCCCTATGACTAAAAGCATTAAGAAAATTGTTTTGGCATATTCAGGTGGTTTAGATACATCCGCCATTATTCCGTGGTTGAAAGAACATTATGGCAATTGTGACGTGATTGCGTTTGTCGCTGATGTCGGCCAAAGTCGTGAAGATCTGGAAGACGTGGAGCAAAAAGCGTTACGTTCCGGCGCTTCCGAATGCCATGTCGTTGATCTGCGCGAAGAGTTTATCAAAGAGTATGTTTATCCTGTGTTAAAGACCGGCGCCCTGTATGAAGGAAGTTATCTGCTCGGTACTTCAATGGCTCGTCCAATTATTGCCAAGGCGCAGGTTGAGCTGGCTCTGAAAGTAGGAGCGGATGCCGTCGCTCATGGCGCAACAGGTAAAGGTAATGATCAGGTTCGGTTTGAAAGCACTTATACCGCGTTGGCACCACATCTGAAAGTTGTGGCTCCTTGGCGGGAATGGGATCTGCGTTCCCGTGAAGCGCTGCTGGATTATTTAAAAGTTCGCGATATTCCGACAACCGCAACGCTGGAGAAAATCTATAGCCGTGACGAGAATGCATGGCATATTTCAACTGAAGGCGGGGTTCTGGAAAGCACGTGGAACGCTGCCAATAAAGATTGTTGGGCGTGGACAGTAGAGGTAGAAGAGGCACCCAATGAACCGGAGTATGTCACGGTGATGGTTGAAAGAGGTGAAGTGGTTGGCGTGAATGGTCAGGCACTTTCACCTTATCAATGTCTTGATAAGTTAAATAAGTTGGGAGCCAGGCACGGCATTGGCCGGATCGATATCGTGGAAAATCGTTTGGTAGGCATGAAATCCCGCGGTTGTTATGAAACTCCGGGGGGAACCATCATGATGGAAGCACTACGTGGTATCGAACAACTGGTTTTAGATCGTGATAGTTTCAAATGGCGTCAACAACTGGGGCTGGAGATGTCTTATGTGGTTTATGACGGCCGTTGGTTTGCACCATTGCGTCAATCAATTCAAGCGGCAGCAGAAATGTTAGCGGCCAGTGTCAGCGGTGAAGTTGTCCTGAAACTTTATAAAGGGCAGGTAACGGCAGTGCAGAAAAAGTCAGCCAATAGCCTCTATTCTGAAGAATTTGCCACTTTTGGCGAGGATGAAGTTTACGATCACAGCCACGCAGAAGGGTTTATTCGCCTCTATTCGCTTTCTTCACGCATTCGTGCACTAAACAGCAAAAAGTAATTTTGGGGCGATCAACTTTTATACGCATTAAACTTCAAGTTGCAATTTACTACACGCTATGAAACCTGATATCTCCCTCGCTACGCGGGGGAGATATCACACGTATCTTGAAGTGAGATTGGTATAGTAATTAATAGCGATTAGAAAAACAGGAACGATATTATGGCACTTTGGGGTGGGCGTTTCAGTCAGGAAGCCGATCAGCGCTTCAAGCAATTTAATGATTCACTGCGTTTTGATTATCGTTTGGCGGAGCAGGATATTATTGGCTCGGTTGCGTGGTCAAAAGCGTTGGTTACGGTAGGCGTGTTCACTGCCGAAGAGCAGCAAAAGCTGGAACTAGCCTTAAATGAGTTACTGGATGAAGTGCGAACCAACCCCAAGGCCATTTTGCAAAGCGATGCGGAAGACATTCACAGTTGGGTTGAAGGGCAACTTATCACGAAAGTGGGCGATTTGGGTAAAAAACTCCATACGGGACGCAGCCGTAATGATCAGGTCGCAACTGACCTGAAATTATGGTGCAAAGATCAGATCGTCCACATTCTGACAGCATTAGTTGAGTTGCAACAAGCATTGGTATCCACTGCTGAAAATAATCAGGATGCAGTCATGCCAGGTTATACCCATTTACAGCGGGCGCAACCTGTCACTTTTGCCCATTGGTGTTTGGCCTATGTGGAAATGCTTAATCGTGATGAAAGCCGACTGCAAGATGCATTAAAGCGGTTGGATGTCAGTCCATTGGGATGCGGGGCATTGGCAGGAACGGCTTATGATATTGATCGTGAGCAGCTGGCGTCATGGCTTGGTTTTGCTTCAGCGACACGCAATAGTCTGGATAGTGTGTCTGACCGTGATCATGTTTTGGAGCTACTGTCAGATGCGAGCATTAGTATGATTCATCTTTCGCGTTTGGCTGAAGATTTGATTTTCTTTAATAGCGGAGAGGCCGGCTTTGTTGAATTGTCGGATCGGGTAACTTCCGGCTCTTCCTTGATGCCGCAAAAGAAAAACCCAGATGCGTTGGAACTTATCCGCGGTAAGTGTGGACGGGTGCAAGGCGCATTGACGGGGATGATGATGACGTTAAAAGGGCTTCCTCTCGCCTACAATAAAGATATGCAGGAAGATAAGGAAGGCTTGTTTGATGCACTGGATACCTGGCTGGATTGTTTGCATATGGCGATACTGGTGTTGGATGGCATTCAGGTAAAACGCTCCCGTTGTGAGGAAGCAGCAAAGCAGGGATATGCTAATGCAACTGAGCTGGCGGATTATCTGGTGGCAAAAGGTGTTCCGTTCCGCGAAGCACATCATATTGTTGGTGAAGTTGTTGTTGCGGCAATTGACCGAGGTAAGGCACTGGAAGAACTTTCTCTATTTGAATTGCAAAAATTCAGCAATGTCATTGCTGTGGATGTTTATGACGTTTTATCGTTGCAATCGTGTTTAGACAAGCGACTGGCAAAAGGTGGAGTAGCGCAAGAACAAGTGAAGCAAGCGATTGCTCAGGCCAAAAAGCGATTTAGCTAAAAACATCAGTAATCACATGCGGTTGATAGTTTTTTCCCCTCGTGGATATAATGATTTATTGGTCAATACTATCATTGATATCAAATGCTGAGGTTGGGAATGAATATCCGCGATCTGGAATACCTTGTAGCACTTGCTGAATACCGGCATTTTCGCCGAGCCGCTGATGCTTGTCATGTCAGCCAACCGACACTAAGCGGGCAAATCCGCAAACTGGAAGATGAGCTTGGCGTGATGCTGCTGGAACGCACTAGCCGCAAGGTATTATTCACCCAACAGGGAATGTTGCTAGTGGAACAGGCCAAAACCATTTTGAGAGAAGTGAAGGTTTTGCAGGAAATGGCCTCGCTTCAAGGTGAAAGTATGTCTGGGCCGTTGCATATCGGCCTTATTCCAACAATCGGTCCCTACCTCCTGCCACTTATTATTCCTGAACTGCATAAATTGTTCCCCAAATTGGAAATGTACCTACATGAGGCTCAAACCCTAAACTTGTTGGCTCAACTTGATAGTGGCAAGCTTGACTGTGCTATTTTGGCGTTGGTGAAAGAAACCGAAGCATTTATCGAAGTGCCGTTATTTGAAGAACCCATGAAACTGGCGGTATATGAAGAGCATAAATGGGCTGGACGGGACAAAATTAAGATGGCGGAGCTATCCGGCGAGAAGTTATTGATGCTGGAAGATGGACACTGTTTGCGTGATCAGGCGATGGGATTTTGTTTTCAGGCTGGCGCCAAAGAAGATACCCATTTTAGGGCGACCAGTCTGGAAACTCTGCGCAATATGGTCGCGGCGGGGAGCGGTATTACGTTATTACCTGATTTGTCAGTGCCGAATGAAAGAAGCCGGGATGGGGTTTGCTATCTGGAGTGTTATGAACCGGAACCGAAGCGCTCTGTCATATTGGTTTATCGTCCCGGTTCACCTCTGCGTGGTCGCTATGAGCAATTGGCAGAGGCGATTCGGACTAAAATGGGTAATTATTATGAAATACTTGGAAAAACCTCAAAATAATCGGTTTAGCCCATTCAGTGCTGCAACACGGTAGGCTTCTGCCATTGTTGGATAATTGAAGGTAGTATTAACGAAATATTCGATATTATTGCCTTCACCTTTCTGTTCCATAATGGCCTGACCAATATGAATGATCTCTGCCGCACGTTCGCCAAAACAGTGGATGCCTAAAATCTGTTTTGTCTCACGGTGGAACAGGATCTTGATGCTGCCAACATTCATACCGGCAATTTGTGCCCTTGCCAGATGTTTGAATTGGGCACGTCCTACCTCATAAGGGATTTTCATTGCGGTTAATTGCTGCTCAGTCTTACCAACGGAACTAATTTCAGGAATGGTATAAATGCCCGTTGGGATATCTTCCACCAGATGCAGATCAGCATGGCCTGTAATAATCGCTTTTGCCGCGATGCGTCCCTGATCATAGGCCGCAGAAGCCAAACTTGGATAACCAATAACATCCCCCACGGCATAGATGTTTTCATTGTTGGTTTGGTAGACGCGATTGACTTTCAGTAACCCGCGGTTATCTGTTTCCAGTCCAACATTTTCTAAACCGAGAGTGTCTGTATTGCCTGTTCTGCCATTGGCATACAGCAAACAATCCGCTTTGACTTTCTTACCGGATTTCAGGTGAACGATGACACCATTATCAAGGCCTTCAATTTTTTCATATTCTTCGTTATGACGAATGACTGTGCCACTATTCCAAAAATGGTAGGAGAGCGCATCAGACATTTCTTGATCAAGAAACGACAGAAGATGATCGCGAGTATTGATCAAATCCACCTTAACACCCAATCCGCGGAAAATAGAGGCATATTCACAACCAATCACGCCGGCACCATAAATAATGACATGCCGAGGTTCGTGATCCAGTTGCAGTATGGTATCGCTGTTATAAATACGGGAGTGGGTGAAATCGACATCAGGAGGGCAGTAAGGACGGGAGCCGGTGGCAATGATAATGTTGTCTGCACTTAAGATATCAACACTATCATCGGCATAACGCACACTGACCCGATGTTCATCAATGAAAGAGGCTTCTCCTGCAAACATTCGACAACGGTTACGTTCATAAAACCCTTGGCGCATCTTAGTTTGTTGGTTAATCACGACTTCAGCATGGCGGAGAATTTCTGAAAACGAGGAACGAAGAATGCGGGAGTTATCACTGTAGAGAGGATTTTGATTAAATTCGATAATACGACTAACAGCATGGCGGAGAGCTTTCGACGGGATTGTGCCCCAATGAGTACATCCACCACCGACATTATTATAACGTTCTATAACAGCAACGTTTTTGCCTTGTTTTACTAACCCCATTGCTGCTCCTTCCCCTCCGGGACCAGAGCCAATCACAATGGCATCAAAATGAGTATGTTGCATAGAGGAAAGACCTGTTTTTACACAAAATAACAACGCTATCTTAACATTACTTGATGCAATAACCCAATGAACATAAGGTTTTTATCTCATTGTTTAGAAATAAATCAGGAAAACATCGAATAATATCTTTAAGAGAACAATCACAGCAAACTTAGCAGAATCTGTTATATTTGCCTGATTAAAGTCGAGATAGATCAGGATTGTTGTGAGTAACGTAACCGGCGTTAGAGCAAAACAAAAAGAAAAAACCCGCCGCTCCCTGATTGAGGCGGCATTCAGCCAACTCAGTGCTGAACGCAGCTTTACCAGTTTGAGTCTACGGGAAGTGGCTCGGGAGGCGGGTATTGCACCAACTTCTTTTTATCGACATTTTCGCGATGTGGATGAACTGGGTCTGACGATGGTGGATGAAAGTGGTTTGATGTTGCGTCAGTTAATGCGTCAAGCCCGCCAGCGTATTGCCAAAGGTGGCAGTGTCATCCGTACTTCGGTTTCAACCTTTATGGAGTTCATTGGCAACAATCCTAATGCGTTCCGGCTGTTGCTGCGTGAACGCTCCGGTACATCGGCTGAATTTCGTGCTGCTGTAGCACGAGAAATCCAACATTTTATTGCCGAATTGGCAGACTATCTCGAGCAAGCCAGCCATATGCCACGTCATTTTACCGAAATACAAGCCGAGGCGATGGTGACAATCGTGTTCAGTGCAGGTGCAGAAGCGTTGGATATTGATGAAGAAAAAAGGCGTCGTCTCGAAGAGCGTTTAGTTTTGCAACTCCGCATGATTTCCAAAGGTGCTTATTATTGGTATCGTCGTGAGCAAGAAAGAAAACTGTCCCTAAAGTGATCCCTAAAACCTCTGAATAATAATGAAAGGAGAATAATACGATGGAACAATACCGCCAAGATAAAAGCACAATGTTGCTGGCGCTTATCGTTGGAATGGCAACACACGGAACTTTCTCAGCATTTTTTAATTCATTTGTCCCTTTTTCTATTTTCCCGCTTATTGCACTGGCACTCTCTTTGTATTGTCTCCATCAACGTTATTTGAATTATCCAATGGCAGAAGGATTACCAAAACTAGCGACGGGATGTTTCTTGTTAGGTATATTCATGTATAGCGCATTTATTCGGATGGAATATCCAGCAATTGGATCTAATTTATTATCTGTCATTATTGGCACAGTTTTGGTGTTTTGGATCTACCTAAAGATGAAAAAGCGCAAGCAGCAAGTAGCGTTCACTTCAGAAAGCCAAAACTAACCGCTTTTATCGAGAATGGTTCAATAAAAAACGCCACGAAATTGACTCTGTGGCGTTTTGTTTTTTTTATGACGACTAAGTTCTTTTTTCTAGCAGAACACCGCACTCCATATGATGGGTATAAGGGAATTGGTCAAAGAGCGCCAGTTGGCTGATTTTGTGGGTCTGTGTTAGCGTTTCCAGATTTTGGCAGAGCGTTTCTGGATTACAGGAAATATAAAGAATACGTGGATATGCTTGAACCATTTTTAGCGTTTCTTCATCCAGTCCGCTGCGCGGTGGATCAACAAAAATGGTTTCACATTGATAACTGTTTAAATCAATTCCTTGCAACCGATTGAATTCACGCTCTCCATTCATCGCCTGAGTAAATTCTTCTGCTGACATGCGGATAATCTGTACATTATCAATTTTGTTCGCTGCAATATTAAATTGGGCAGCCGCCACTGAAGGTTTGGCTATTTCTGTCGCCAATACTCGTTCAAAATTCTGCGCCAGTGCCAGAGAGAAATTACCATTACCGCAATACAGCTCAAGTAAGTCACCTTTCGAGTCTTTGGTGATATCAATTGCCCATTCCAACATATGCACATTGATACTGGCATTCGGCTGGGTGAAACTATTTTCAACTTGACGATAAATCATCGTCTTGCCTGCAACAGGCAGTACTTCATCAATATAGTCATGGTCAAGCATGATCTTGGTTTTTGCTGCGCGTCCAATAAGGTGCACATCAAACCCTGTTGCTATGAGTTGAGTACGCAGAGCAGTTGCATGTTCACGCCATTCATCCCCCAGTTTTTTGTGGTAAAGCAGAGAGACAATGATTTTGTCACTGCGGGTAGAAAGGTAATCCACTTGAAACAGTTTATGGCGTAAGATGGGATTGTCTTTTACGCCAGCAATGATGGCTTGCATCATTTTATTGATTAGCTGATTGGCAACGGGAAATTGATCAATGCGGATACGCTGTTTAGTCTGCTGATCAAACATAATGTGATAGAGATCATCTTCCTCATGCCAGATACGGAATTCTGCGCGCATTCTGTAATGTGATGCCGGGGAACGGAAAACTTCAGGCTCAGGTGCGCTAAAGGGGAGCATCATTCCTTTTAAACGATGGACTTTCTCCATCAATTGATTTTCATAATTTTCCGTTGGCAAAGCATTCTGCATTATCGGGTTCTCGTATGGTCGCGTTAAGAAAAATTTCCGAGCGGCATTGTAGGGCAAGTGCAAAGGATGTCCAGTTTTCTGGTTTATCAGTGCTTTTTTTGATAGAGAGGCATTCTGGACACGCTGAAGTCTTCATCGTAGCATGACTCTTTATAGTTAAATATAGCTAGCCAGATAACACACACATTCTCATTACAAATCTTATGGTAAATAAAAAACAGATTCCTCTATATGTTGCGTACGTGGCGATATTTTTTGGCTGGAACCATCTTGCAATTGCAGATAACCAGGATACGTTGGTGGTTACAGCCCATCGCTTTAAGCAGCCGATTTCTTCAGTGTTGGCGCCAACGACGGTAGTGACTCGTGAAGATATAGATCGTTGGCAATCCAGTAGCTTGGTTGATGTTTTGCGTCGTTTGCCGAGTATTGATATTGCGCAGAATGGTGGTATTGGGCAGCATTCTTCTTTATTTGTTCGTGGTACGAACTCAAACCATACACTGGTGCTGGTGGATGGACTCCGTTTGAATCAGGCAGGTATTACCGGAGCCGCCGATTTTAGCCAAATCCCAATTTCAATGGTGCAAAGAATAGAATATATCCGTGGCGCACGTTCGGCTGTATACGGTTCTGATGCCATTGGTGGCGTGATTAATATTATTACAAAACGGCAACAACGCGGGACAACACTGAATGCGGGGATCGGCTCGAATGGATATCAGAACTATAATGGTTCAACACAGCAAAAATTTGGTGAGAATACTTTATTAACTACAGCTGCAGGTTATACCTATACCAAAGGGTTTGATGTGATAGTTGATGGTAAAACAGGGGGATATCGTCAGCCAGATCGTGATGGTTTTATGGGTAAAATGTTGTGGTTGGAAATTGATCATAAAATAAATGAGCAAATGAGCGGATTTGCTCGAGCCTATGGATTTAATAATCGGACCGCTTATGATGCATGGAACTTCGGCGAAGCAGACACGCGCGAACTGTTCAGTCGTTCCTATGATGCGGGGCTTCAATTTAATCAAGGCCTCTATTCTTCCCAATTCATTGTCAGTTACAGTCGTGTTAAAGATTACAATTATGTTCCTAAGCATGGGCGTTATGGCACAAGCTCCAGTCTAAGTGATTCAAAACAATACAATGTGCAGTGGGGAAATACGTGGCAGGTTGCTCATGGTGCAATCAGTAGTGGGATTGACTGGAAAAGAGAATGGATTGCCGCAGGCTCTAATAACATTCCTGTACAGAAACATGTTGATAATACGGGACTATATTTAACTGCTCAGCAACAGGTACGGAATGTCATTTTAGAAGGTGCTGTGCGTTCAGATCATCATTCTGAATATGACTGGAATACGACGGGGCAA
>NZ_JBBMXF010000007.1:0-327500 GCF_037996785.1 Xenorhabdus thailandensis | reverse complement strand
GCGGGTGAAAAACCCGCTCGCCGGAAGACCAAGGGTTCCTGTCCAACGTTAATCGGGGCAGGGTGAGTCGACCCCTAAGGCGAGGCTGAAAAGCGTAGTCGATGGGAAACAGGTTAATATTCCTGTACGGGCCCGAATTGCGATGGGGGGACGGAGAAGGCTAGGCAAGCCGGGCGACGGTCGTCCCGGTTTAAGTGTGTAGGTGGGCTAACTTGGCAAATCCGGTTGGCCATGACACTGAGGCACGATGACGAGGCACCACGGTGCTGAAGTTGCTGATGCCCCGCTTCCAGGAAAAGCCCCTAAGCTCCAGATTCGGGTCCATCGTACCCCAAACCGACACAGGTGGTCAGGTAGAGAATACTCAGGCGCTTGAGAGAACTCGGGTGAAGGAACTAGGCAAAATGGTGCCGTAACTTCGGGAGAAGGCACGCTGGCGTTAGGTGAAGGAACGTGCGTCCGGAGCCGAGGCCAGTCGCAGATACCAGCTGGCTGCAACTGTTTAATAAAAACACAGCACTGTGCAAACACGAAAGTGGACGTATACGGTGTGACGCCTGCCCGGTGCTGGAAGGTTAATTGATGGGGTTATCGCCTCGGCGAGAAGCTCTTGATCGAAGCCCCAGTAAACGGCGGCCGTAACTATAACGGTCCTAAGGTAGCGAAATTCCTTGTCGGGTAAGTTCCGACCTGCACGAATGGCGTAATGATGGCCAGGCTGTCTCCACCCGAGACTCAGTGAAATTGAACTCGCTGTGAAGATGCAGTGTACCCGCGGCAAGACGGAAAGACCCCGTGAACCTTTACTATAGCTTGACACTGAACATGGAGCCTTGATGTGTAGGATAGGTGGGAGGCTTGGAAGTGTGGACGCCAGTCTGCATGGAGCCATCCTTGAAATACCACCCTTGAATGTTTGATGTTCTAACGCCGGCCCGTTATCCGGGTTGCGGACAGTGTCTGGTGGGTAGTTTGACTGGGGCGGTCTCCTCCCAAAGCGTAACGGAGGAGCACGAAGGTTAGCTAATCACGGTCGGACATCGTGAGGTTAGTGCAAAGGCATAAGCTAGCTTGACTGCGAGAGTGACGGCTCGAGCAGGTACGAAAGTAGGTCTTAGTGATCCGGTGGTTCTGCATGGAAGGGCCATCGCTCAACGGATAAAAGGTACTCCGGGGATAACAGGCTGATACCGCCCAAGAGTTCATATCGACGGCGGTGTTTGGCACCTCGATGTCGGCTCATCACATCCTGGGGCTGAAGTAGGTCCCAAGGGTATGGCTGTTCGCCATTTAAAGTGGTACGCGAGCTGGGTTTAGAACGTCGTGAGACAGTTCGGTCCCTATCTGCCGTGGGCGTTGGAAGATTGCAAGGGGCTGCTCCTAGTACGAGAGGACCGGAGTGGACGCACCACTGGTGTTCGGGTTGTCATGCCAATGGCACTGCCCGGTAGCTAAGTGCGGAAGAGATAACCGCTGAAAGCATCTAAGCGGGAAACTTGCCTTAAGATGAGTCTTCCCTTACCCCTAGAGGGTACTGAAGGGACGTTCGAGACGAGGACGTGGATAGGCCGGGTGTGTAAGCGTTGCGAGACGTTGAGCTAACCGGTACTAATGAACCGTGCGGCTTAACCTGACAACACCGAAGGGGTTTTCGGGAGTGGAAAGAGAGACGGGTTTCAGCGTAGAAAAGCAGCTTGTTCGGGATTGAAAACAGGATTTGTCTGGCGGCAATAGCGCGGTGGTCCCACCTGACCCCATGCCGAACTCAGCAGTGAAACGCCGTAGCGCCGATGGTAGTGTGGGGTCTCCCCATGTGAGAGTAGGGCACTGCCAGACATCAATTTATAAGTGTTGCCGATATAGCAACACTTTTATTTTTAGCATTTGCTGATATGGCTCAGTTGGTAGAGCACACCCTTGGTAAGGGTGAGGTCCCCAGTTCGAATCTGGGTATCAGCACCATGAATAATATGTTCGGCGAATAAAACAGAATTTGCTTGGCGGCAATAGCGCGGCGGTCCCACCTGACCCCATGCCGAACTCAGTAGTGAAACGCCGTAGCGCCGATGGTAGTGTGGGGTCTCCCCATGCGAGAGTAGGGAACTGCCAAGCTTTAATATCCAGTCAAAAGGCCACTCATATGAGTGGCCTTTTGCGTTTTTAGCAAAAACTACTTACTTATCTTTCAAATATAGAGTCTGATAGACTACGACTTAAATTACCCTATTGAGTTTGAAATGAATGTCTGTCTGTCAATCTACTCAACTAAAAGCGTTTAACACGTTTAGCATTTCAGCCAGTGCTGATCATATTGGAATAGCGACTTCTATTGAATCGCTTTTGGCATTATGGCAAGAAGCAATGGAAAAGAATCATCCTATTTTATTATTGGGGGGAGGGAGTAACATCCTTTTCACCGAAAATTTTAAAGGTACTGTGATCTTAAATCGTATTCTTGGTATCAATATACAAGAGTCAGATACTGCATGGCATATTCATGTTGGTGCAGGTGAAAATTGGCATGAACTGATTACTTATTTATTTAAACAACGGATTTATGGCTTGGAGAATTTAGCCTTAATACCTGGAAATGTTGGTTCTGCTCCAATCCAGAATATTGGAGCATATGGCGTTGAATTTAAACATGTCTGTGAATATGTGGATTTTGTTGAGCTGAAAACCGGTAATTCAATTCGTCTAACGGCGAATGGGTGTCAATTTGCGTATAGAGACAGCATCTTTAAGCATCAATATAAAGATGGTTATGCTATCACAGCGGTTGGTTTATGTTTGAATAAGAAGTGGGAACCCATTTTAACGTACGGTGCCTTAGCGCAGTTCTCACGAGAAAAAGTGACACCAGAGCAAATATTCGACGCTGTGTGTGAAATGCGCCAGAGTAAGTTGCCAGATCCTGCGTTGATGGGGAATGCAGGCAGTTTCTTCAAAAACCCTATTGTACCAATCGAGTTAGCAGACAGGATTAAGTCTGAATATCCCAATTGTCCTCAATACCCTCATGATGAGCATAGCGTAAAGATTGCTGCGGGTTGGCTTATAGAACAATGTCAATTGAAGGGTTATGCTATTGGTGGCGCTGCCGTACACCTGAAACAGTCATTGGTATTAATTAATACAGGTAATGCAACGGGACAAGATGTCATTACCTTAGCTTCTTATGTACGTAATAAGGTTGCAGAAAAATTTAATATCTTCTTAGAGCCTGAGGTACGCTTCATTGGTAGTGCAGGTGAAATAGACGCAGTGGAATGTATTTCATGAAAGATCTTAGTATCCCATTAAAATTAATTAAAGTGTTATCTGATGGCGAAATTCATTCAGGCCAACAACTTGGTCAGGAATTGGGAATGAGCCGAGCAGGAATCAATAAACATATTCAAACTATTCGTGAATGGGGAGTAGAAGTTCTCACTCTTCCAGGTAAAGGTTACCGCTTTCCTGCCCCAATGAATCTTCTGGATAAAAAAGTTATTGAAAATTATCTTCCTAATGATCGTATTGAAGTGATACCTGTCATTGATTCTACGAACCAATATGTTCTGGAAAAATTAGCAGAACTCGATTCAGGAGATGCCTGTGTTGCAGAATATCAATATGCCGGTAGAGGGCGCCGTGGTAGAAAGTGGGTTTCTGCTTTTGGCCGTAACTTATATCTATCTATGTATTGGCGTTTGGAACAAGGACCAGCAGCAGCGATAGGTTTAAGTTTGGTCGTTGGTATTATCATTGCTGAAGTTCTTAATCGCCAGGGAGCAGAAAGCGTAAAAGTAAAATGGCCAAATGACTTATACTTAGATGATAAAAAACTTGCTGGAATATTGGTTGAGTTGACGGGAAAAACGGGAGATGCAGCCCATGTTGTTATCGGAATAGGCATGAATATTTCGATGAGTAGCGATCAACAGAGATCAATTAATCAAAATTGGACTAATTTACAGCAATCAGGAACGATTATTGAACGGAATAAGTTGGTTGCTGAAATCATAGTGGAACTTAAAAAAGCGTTAATCCAGTTTGAAAATGAAGGGCTAAATTCTTTCATTCCTCGGTGGTTTGAATTAGATAATTTTATTAATCGTTCAGTGAAATTAATTATTGGTGATCAGGAAGTTCATGGGATAGCTCGTGGAATAGATCAACAAGGGGCTTTATTACTTGATATTGACGGAGTTGTTACACCTTATATCGGTGGTGAAATTTCCTTGAGAGGTTGTTGAATATAAAGCCGGAAATATTTCCGGCTTTTTGTTTTATTTTCTTAATCTGACGCTTTCAATCGTGTGATTAATGCCTTTCGTCATAATTAAGCTAGCTCGTTCTCTCGTTGGTAAGATGTTTTGCTGTAAGTTTAATCCATTAATTTCCCGCCAAATATTCGATGCTACTTTTATCGCTTCTTCTGTCGTTAGTTTGGAATAATTGTGAAAATAAGAATCAGGATCGGAAAACGCGCCTTGTCGAAACTTAAGAAAACGATTGACGTACCATTGTTGGAGTAATTCTTCCGGCGCATCTACATAAATAGAAAAATCAACAAAATCAGAGACAAATACATGGTGTGGCTCATGTGGATAATCCATGCCACTTTGTAATACGTTTAAACCTTCAAGGATAAGAATATCGGGCTTTTCGATAATAAGTTGTTCATGAGGAACGATGTCATAGCTTAAGTGAGAATATACCGGTGCGATGACTTTGTCTGCACCTGATTTTATATCGGAGACAAATTTGACCAAGCTACGCATATCATAGGATTCAGGGAATCCCTTTTTTTTCATTAACCCACGTTCATTTAATATATTGTTGGAGTGTAAAAAACCATCTGTTGTCACTAACTTGACACGACGATGTTCTGGCCAACGACTTAGCAGCGCCTGTAATAAGCGTGCGGTTGTACTTTTTCCGACAGCAACGCTGCCTGCTATACCAATAACATAAGGTATTTTTTGTTCATCCGTCCCCAAAAACTGTTCAAGAACAGCTTGCCGTCGTAAATTGGAGCTAATGTAAAAATTGAGTAGACGTGACAATGGAAGATAGATTTCAATCACTTCATCTATTGAAATTTCTTCGTTGATCCCTTTTAAAGCAGCGACTTCTTCTTTTGTTAATGTTAACGGCACCGAGTCACGCAATGTGGCCCAATGTTTGCGATCAAATTGTAAATATGGAGTCGTCAAAAAAGATTCTTTCTTATTCATAAGCCAACATCTGCCTGTCTATGCAGGTTGGACAGGTTGTTGAGAACACCCGTATCCGACAAAAAAATAAATCTCATCATATCGGTTGCGCTATCGTAGGCGTAGAATTTTTTATGATTTTAGTCATTTTTTTGATGGCAAATGCAAAAATGTATTATTTTTTAGCCTATTATGACCGTCAGTGTCTTTCTTTCATAAAGAGAAAGACAACTGTGATTCAACTAACTTTCAAAAAAATAATTGTCAGATGCATTTACGGGTTCTTCCTGCACAAGAGTTGTTTGTTGGATATTTAAACTGAAACTATTGAAAAAAACACCAGAAGCACCAAAAATGGCTGTTTTGTGAGCGAAAGAACAAAAAAAGCAATTTTTTTGTTGCATCGAGGGCCAACTCTTCCTAGAATGCGCAGCACTTGATGCCGGCATAGCTCAGTTGGTAGAGCAACTGACTTGTAATCAGTAGGTCCCGAGTTCGACTCTTGGTGCCGGCACCATTAAAAAATTGGAAAGGTGGGGTTCCCGAGCGGCCAAAGGGAGCAGACTGTAAATCTGCCGTCACAGACTTCGAAGGTTCGAATCCTTCCCCCACCACCATTAACCAGTTTCGATCTTGAGTGTTCTGCTCGAGTTATACTCTAGAAAAAACACTTAAGATATAGTATACAGCTGATTAAAGTCAGGTAGCCGAGTTCACGCGGGCATCGTATAATGGCTATTACCTCAGCCTTCCAAGCTGATGATGCGGGTTCGATTCCCGCTGCCCGCTCCAAGATGTGCTGATATAGCTCAGTTGGTAGAGCACACCCTTGGTAAGGGTGAGGTCGGCAGTTCGAATCTGCCTATCAGCACCACTTCTCCTGTTCTTACCTCCTGATTTTCTTCCTGTAAATATCTCGCAAGCAATTGCTTGGTTGATGTGGTGAAACCACCGATTCCGTGTCTTAGAGGGACAACCTAATGTCTAAAGAAAAGTTTGAACGTTCAAAACCGCACGTTAACGTTGGTACTATCGGCCACGTTGACCACGGTAAAACTACCCTGACTGCTGCAATCACTACCGTTTTGGCAAAAACTTACGGCGGTAACGCGCGTGCATTCGACCAGATCGATAACGCACCAGAAGAAAAAGCGCGTGGTATCACCATCTCTACTTCTCACGTAGAGTACGATACCCCAACTCGCCACTACGCACACGTTGACTGCCCAGGCCACGCCGACTACGTGAAAAACATGATCACCGGTGCTGCTCAGATGGACGGCGCGATCCTGGTAGTTGCTGCAACTGATGGCCCAATGCCACAGACTCGTGAGCACATCCTGCTGGGTCGTCAGGTTGGCGTTCCTTACATCATTGTGTTCCTGAACAAATGTGACATGGTTGATGATGAAGAGCTGCTGGAACTGGTGGAAATGGAAGTCCGTGAGCTGCTGTCTCAGTACGATTTCCCAGGCGACGACACCCCAATCATCCGTGGTTCTGCGCTGAAAGCGCTGGAAGGCGATGCTGAGTGGGAAGCGAAAGTTATCGAACTGGCTGAAGCACTGGATTCTTACATCCCAGAACCAGAGCGTGACATTGACAAGCCATTCCTGCTGCCAATCGAAGACGTATTCTCTATCTCTGGCCGTGGTACTGTAGTTACCGGTCGTGTAGAGCGTGGTATCGTTAAAGTTGGTGACGAAGTTGAAATCGTAGGTATCAAAGAGACGACTAAAACCACTTGTACCGGCGTTGAAATGTTCCGCAAACTGCTGGACGAAGGCCGTGCGGGTGAGAACGTGGGTGTTCTGCTGCGTGGTACTAAGCGTGATGACGTTGAGCGTGGTCAGGTTCTGGCGAAGCCAGGCTCTATCCACCCACACACTCAGTTCGAATCTGAAGTGTATATCCTGAGCAAAGATGAAGGTGGTCGTCATACGCCATTCTTCAAAGGTTACCGTCCACAGTTCTACTTCCGTACAACTGACGTAACCGGTACTATCGAACTGCCAGAAGGCGTAGAGATGGTAATGCCAGGCGACAACATCAACATGAAAGTGACTCTGATTGCGCCAATCGCAATGGACGAAGGTCTGCGTTTTGCAATCCGTGAAGGTGGCCGTACTGTAGGCGCCGGTGTTGTTGCTAAAGTTATTGCTTAATCTGTAATTATCAAAAGATTATGAGAAAGAGGAGCCTTGGCTCCTCTTTTTTTATTTTGAGCCACCGAAATTGGTGGTTTTTTGTTATTCAACAAAATAAAAACAATAATTGAAATGATATTTATTTCTATTTACAATTCCGGGGTGTCGCTTATTTTATAAGCGTAGACCATTTTGGGTAGGGGGTTACTCGACCTAAATAGTCATCAAGAGTGTGTAAATAGTTAGAAGAGTGCTTCCATGTATGTTTGTCTCTGCAATGCAATAAGCGATAAAACCATACGCAATGCTGTTCATCAGCAACATATTCGTTCTATCAGAGAGTTGAGGAGTTTTGTTCCTGTAGGAAGCGACTGCGGAAAATGTATACGTCAAGCACGTGAAATAATGAATGAGGAGATTGCCCTGTTACCTCCAATAAATAATGTTGCCTAAAATAAGCACAATTTTCTTGCAATTACTCTGCCAAATTAGTACTACACTTTATGTGACTGGAAGCGGAGGAACTTGCTATGAAAGGTGATAAAAAAATAATTGCACATTTGAATAAACTTCTCGGCAATGAACTTGTCGCCATCAATCAATATTTCTTGCATGCCCGAATGTTTAAGAACTGGGGATTGATACGTTTGAATGACGTCGAGTATCACGAGTCCATTGATGAGATGAAGCACGCAGATAAATTTATCGAACGTATTCTTTTTCTGGAGGGGGTGCCAAATCTACAAGATCTGGGCAAACTCAATATCGGAGAAGATGTAGAAGAAATGCTGAAATCTGATCTGGAATTAGAATTACGTGGTGCAAAGGATCTCAGAGAAGCAATCGCATATGCCGATTCAGTTCATGATTATGTTAGTCGAGACTTGATGATAGAGGTGCTTGCCGATGAAGAAAATCATATTGATTGGTTGGAAACTCAACTTGAACTGATAGCTAGAATTGGAATACAAAATTACATTCAATCTCAGCTTAGTGAAGAAGAATAACTATAGTTTGTCGCCCTATAATTTGATGTATATAGGGCGTTTTCCTTCCATTTCCTTTCTTGCTTTCCCCTTTCTTGTCTGTACTTTTGCATAGATTTCACTCTTAATATTGCTTTGTGGGTAAATTCACGTATAATGCGCGGGCTTACCTACACAGAGTAGGACTGATTTATTAATCAGTAATGAGCGGTGAGTAACCGCCATTTAAAATACCTCCGATATGGGGGTTATGCACAGAACGATTACACTCCCCCATCAACCGAAATGGGTGCGAGGAGTAATTATTTACGTTTATAAAATAGTTGGAGCTCTGGTCTCATGCAGAACCAAAGAATCCGTATCCGCCTGAAAGCATTTGATCATCGTTTGATCGATCAATCAACTGCGGAAATCGTAGAGACTGCGAAGCGCACTGGTGCGCAAGTTCGTGGCCCGATCCCTCTGCCAACTCGTAAAGAGCGTTTTACCGTTCTGATTTCTCCACACGTTAATAAAGATGCGCGTGATCAGTACGAAATTCGCACTCACAAACGTCTGGTTGACATCGTTGAGCCAACCGAGAAAACCGTTGATGCTCTGATGCGTCTGGATCTGGCTGCCGGTGTAGATGTGCAGATCAGCCTGGGTTAATCAGGTCATTGAACGATTGAGAGGTTGAAACAATGATTGGTTTAGTCGGTAAAAAAGTGGGCATGACTCGTATCTTCACTGAAGATGGCGTTTCAATCCCTGTAACTGTTATCGAAATCGAAAATAACCGTGTAACTCAAGTTAAAAACAAAGAGACTGACGGTTATCGTGCAATTCAGGTAACGACTGGTAGCAAAAAAGCTAGTCGTGTTAAGAAAGCTGAAGCGGGTCATTTCGCTAAAGCTGGCGTTGAAGCTGGCCGCATTCTGCGTGAATTCCGCCTGTCAGAAGACGACGCTGAATTCACTGTAGGTCAAAGCATTAGCGTTGAAATTTTCGCTGACGTTAAAAAAGTTGACGTTACTGGTACATCTAAAGGTAAAGGTTTCGCGGGTACTGTTAAACGCTGGAACTTCCGTACTCAGGATGCTACCCATGGTAACTCCTTGTCTCACCGCGTTCCGGGTTCTATCGGTCAGAACCAGACTCCGGGCAAAGTGTTCAAAGGCAAGAAAATGGCAGGCCAACTGGGTAATGAGCGCGTAACCGTTCAGAGCTTAGATGTAGTACGTGTTGACGCTGAGCGTAACCTGCTGCTGGTCAAAGGTGCTGTTCCAGGTGCAACGAACAGTAACCTGATCGTAAAACCGGCTGTCAAGGCGTAACGTCGAGGAGATAGGAATGGAATTGGTAATCAAAGACGCGCAAAGCGCGCTGACTGTTTCCGAAACTACCTTCGGGCGTGATTTCAATGAAGCGCTTGTGCATCAAGTAGTTGTTGCATATGCAGCTGGTGCTCGTCAAGGTACTCGTGCTCAGAAAACTCGTGCCGAAGTTTCTGGTTCAGGTAAAAAACCATGGCGTCAGAAAGGCACTGGCCGTGCGCGTTCTGGTTCTATTAAGAGTCCAATTTGGCGCTCTGGTGGTGTAACTTTCGCAGCGAAACCACAGGACCACAGTCAAAAAGTTAATAAAAAGATGTACCGCGGTGCCCTGAAAAGCATCCTGTCTGAACTGGTACGTCAAGATCGTCTAATCGTTGTCGAGAAGTTCTCTGTTGAAGCACCTAAAACTAAGTTGCTGGTACAGAAACTGAAAGAAATGGCTCTGGAAGACGTGCTGATTGTCACTAGCGAAGTTGATGAGAATCTGTTCTTAGCAGCTCGTAACCTGTACAAGGTTGACGTTCGTGACACAGCAGGTATCGATCCTGTAAGCTTGATTGCCTTCGACAAAGTGGTTATGACTGCTGAAGCTGTGAAGCAAGTTGAGGAGATGCTGGCATGATCCGTGAAGAACGTCTGCTGAAAGTACTGCGCGCGCCGCACGTATCTGAAAAAGCTTCTACAGCGATGGAAAAAAGCAACACCATCGTTCTCAAAGTTGCGAAAGACGCGACTAAAGCAGAGATCAAAGCTGCCGTACAGAAACTGTTTGAAGTTGAAGTTGAAGGTGTAAACACTTTGCTGGTTAAAGGCAAAGTTAAGCGCCACGGACAGCGTATTGGTCGTCGTAGCGACTGGAAAAAGGCTTACG
Organism: Xenorhabdus thailandensis; assembly: GCF_037996785.1. Lineage (NCBI taxonomy): Bacteria > Pseudomonadati > Pseudomonadota > Gammaproteobacteria > Enterobacterales > Morganellaceae > Xenorhabdus > Xenorhabdus thailandensis. The sequence goes on along the minus strand of NZ_JBBMXF010000007.1, from coordinate 316,979 downwards.
TCACCTTGAAAGAAGGCCAGAACCTGGACTTCGTTGGCGGCGCTGAGTAAGTCGGAGGAGTAAAGAACAATGGCAATTGTTAAATGTAAACCTACGTCTCCGGGCCGTCGCCACGTTGTTAAAGTGGTTAACCCTGAGCTGCATAAGGGTAAACCTTATGCTCCGTTGTTGGAAAAAAACAACAAAACCGGTGGTCGTAACAACAATGGTCGTATTACCACTCGTCACATTGGTGGTGGCCATAAACAGCATTATCGTCTGATTGACTTTAAACGTAACAAAGACGGTATCCCTGCTGTTGTTGAGCGTCTGGAATATGATCCAAACCGTTCAGCAAACATCGCACTGGTTCTGTACAAAGACGGTGAGCGTCGTTACATCCTTGCGCCTAAGGGCCTGAAAGCGGGTGATCAAATCCAGTCTGGTGCTGATTCAGCAATCAAAACTGGTAACGCTCTGCCAATGCGCAACATTCCGGTTGGTTCTACTGTTCACAACATAGAAATGAAACCAGGTAAAGGTGGCCAGTTGGCTCGTTCAGCAGGTGCTTATGCTCAGATCGTTGCTCGTGATGGTTCTTATGTAACCCTGCGTCTGCGTTCTGGTGAAATGCGTAAAGTTCTGTCTGATTGCCGCGCTACTTTAGGTGAAGTTGGTAACGCAGAACATATGCTGCGCGTTCTGGGTAAAGCTGGTGCAAGCCGCTGGCGTGGTATTCGTCCTACCGTTCGTGGTACGGCGATGAACCCAGTAGACCATCCACATGGTGGTGGTGAAGGTCGTAACTTTGGTAAACACCCTGTAACTCCATGGGGCATCCAGACCAAAGGTAAGAAGACCCGTAGCAACAAACGTACTGATAAATATATCGTACGTCGCCGTTCTAAAAAATAATTAGAGGATAAACCATGCCACGTTCTCTCAAGAAAGGTCCATTTATTGACCTGCACTTGCTGAAGAAGGTAGAGAAAGCGGTGGAAAGCGGAGACAAAAAGCCTATTAAGACTTGGTCCCGTCGTTCAACGATCTTTCCTAACATGATCGGTTTGACCATCGCTGTCCATAATGGTCGTCAGCATGTACCAGTTTTTGTTTCCGACGAAATGGTTGGTCACAAACTGGGTGAATTCGCGCCGACCCGTACTTATCGCGGCCATGCGGCCGATAAAAAGGCTAAAAAGCGCTAAGGTAGGAGGAAGAGATGGAAACTATCGCTAAACATCGCCACGCTCGTTCTTCTGCTCAGAAGGTTCGCCTTGTGGCTGACCTGATCCGCGGTAAGAAAGTGTCGCAAGCTCTGGAAACTCTGACCTATACCAACAAAAAAGCTGCTGGTTTAGTGAAGAAAGTACTTGAGTCTGCTATTGCTAACGCAGAACACAACGATGGCGCTGACATCGATGATCTGAAAGTCACGAAAATTTTCGTAGACGAAGGCCCAACTATGAAGCGTATTATGCCTCGTGCCAAAGGCCGTGCAGATCGTATCCTGAAGCGCACCAGCCACATCACTGTGGTTGTGTCCGATCGCTGAGACTCTGGAGACTAGCAATGGGTCAGAAAGTACATCCTAATGGTATTCGTCTGGGTATTGTCAAACCTTGGAACTCTACCTGGTATGCGAATACCAAAGAATTCGCTGACAACCTGGACAGCGACTTTAAAGTTCGCCAGTACTTGAACAAAGAACTGGTTAAAGCATCTATTTCACGTATCGTTATCGAACGTCCTGCGAAAAGCATCCGTGTGACTATTCACACTGCTCGTCCAGGCATTGTAATCGGTAAAAAAGGTGAAGACGTTGAAAAACTGCGTAAGGCTGTAGCGGATATCGCTGGCGTTCCTGCGCAGATCAATATTGCCGAAGTACGTAAACCTGAACTGGACGCAAAACTGGTTGCTGACAGCATCAGTTCACAGCTGGAACGTCGTGTCATGTTCCGCCGTGCTATGAAACGTGCTGTACAGAACGCTATGCGTTTGGGCGCTAAAGGTATCAAAGTGGAAGTCAGCGGCCGTCTGGGCGGTGCTGAAATTGCACGTACTGAGTGGTATCGCGAAGGTCGTGTACCTCTGCATACTCTGCGTGCAGACATCGACTACAATACTTCTGAAGCGCACACCACTTATGGTGTAATCGGCGTTAAGGTATGGATCTTCAAAGGTGAGATCCTGGGTGGTATGGCTGCAGTTGAACAGGCGGAAAAACCGGCTGCTCAACCTAAAAAGCAGCAGCGTAAAGGCCGCAAGTAAGGAGAGTCGCTGATGTTACAACCAAAGCGTACGAAATTCCGTAAAGTGCACAAAGGCCGCAACCGTGGTCTGGCTGCAGGTGCGGATGTTAGCTTCGGCACTTTCGGTCTGAAAGCTGTAGGCCGTGGTCGTCTGACTGCTCGTCAGATCGAAGCGGCACGTCGTGCTATGACCCGTGCAATTAAACGTCAAGGTAAAATCTGGATCCGTGTGTTCCCAGACAAACCTATCACCGAAAAGCCACTCGAAGTGCGTATGGGTAAAGGTAAAGGTAACGTAGAATACTGGGTTGCCTTGATCCAGCCCGGTAAAGTCCTGTATGAAATGGACGGTGTGCCTGAAGAGCTGGCTCGTGAAGCATTCAAGCTGGCAGCAGCGAAACTGCCTATCAAAACCACCTTTGTAACTAAGACGGTGATGTAATGAAAGCACAAGAGCTGCGCGAAAAAAGCGTTGAAGAGCTGAACACTGAGCTGCTGAACCTGTTACGTGAACAATTCAATCTGCGTATGCAGGCGGCAAGTGGCCAGCTGCAACAGTCTCACCTGTTGAAACAAGTGCGTCGTAATATTGCACGCGTTAAGACTTTACTGACTGAGAAGGCGGGTGCGTAATGACCGATAAAATCCGTACTCTGCAAGGTCGTGTTATTAGCGACAAAATGGAAAAATCCATTGTTGTTGCTATTGAGCGTAAGGTGAAACACCCATTGTATGGTAAGTTCATCAAACGTACGACTAAACTGCACGTACATGACGAGAACAATGAATGTGGAATTGGTGATGTAGTGGAAATCCGCGAAACCCGTCCACTGTCTAAGACTAAATCTTGGACTTTAGTTCGCGTTGTAGAGAAAGCGGTTCTATAATAGATCGCTGTATCGTACGAAATAAACGGCCCAAAAAATAACGGGGCCGTTTATTTTTCTGTCCATCGCGAAGATGTGGTGTTATAATGCCGCGCCCTCGTAGTATGGGATATTGAAACGGCCTCTTTAAAAATAAAGTGGCTCAGTAGTAGTTGACATTTAGCGGAGCACTAAAATGATCCAAGAACAGACTATGCTGAACGTGGCCGACAACTCCGGTGCACGTCGCGTAATGTGTATCAAGGTTCTAGGTGGCTCGCACCGTCGCTACGCAGATGTCGGTGACATCATCAAGATCACTATCAAGGAAGCAATTCCTCGCGGTAAAGTGAAAAAAGGTGATGTCCTGAAAGCGGTAGTGGTGCGCACCAAGAAGGGTGTTCGTCGCCCGGACGGTTCTGTCATTCGCTTCGATAGCAATGCTTGTGTATTGTTGAACAACAATAGTGAGCAAGTTATCGGTACGCGTATTTTTGGGCCGGTGACTCGTGAACTTCGTAATGAAAAGTTCATGAAAATTATCTCTCTGGCACCTGAAGTACTCTAAGGAGCAGGCAATGGCAGCGAAAATCCGTCGTGATGACGAAATTATCGTGCTGACTGGTAAAGACAAAGGTAAGCGCGGTAAAGTAAAACAGGTTCTTTCTTCTGGTAAAGTTATTGTTGAAGGCATCAACCTGGTTAAAAAACATCAGAAACCAGTTCCGGCTCTGAACCAACCAGGTGGCATCGTTGAAAAAGAAGCAGCTATCAATGTTTCTAACGTTGCGATCTTCAACACAGCAACCGGCAAGGCTGACCGTGTAGGTTTTAGATTCGAAGACGGCAAAAAAGTCCGTTTCTTCAAATCTAATAACGAAACTATCAAGTAATTTGGAGTATACGATGGCGAAACTGCATGATTACTACAAAGACGAGGTAGTCAAAAAACTGATGACTCAGTTTGGTTACCATTCTGTCATGCAAGTCCCTCGGGTCGAGAAGATCACCCTGAACATGGGTGTTGGTGAAGCAATCGCTGACAAAAAACTGCTGGATAACGCAGCAGCTGACTTGGCAGCAATCTCTGGTCAGAAGCCATTGATCACCAAAGCACGCAAATCAGTTGCAGGCTTCAAAATCCGTCAGGGCTATCCAATCGGCTGTAAAGTAACCCTGCGTGGAAAACGCATGTGGGAGTTCTTTGAGCGCCTGATTTCTATTGCTGTACCACGTATCCGTGACTTCCGTGGTTTGTCCGCTAAATCATTCGATGGTCGTGGTAACTACAGCATGGGTGTTCGTGAGCAAATCATCTTCCCTGAAATCGATTACGATAAAGTGGATCGCGTACGTGGTTTGGATATTACTATCACCACTACTGCGAAATCTGATGATGAAGGCCGCGCACTGTTGGCTGCGTTTAACTTCCCGTTCCGCAAGTAAGGCAGGGTACTCATGGCTAAGCAATCAATGAAAGCACGTGATGTAAAACGTGCGAAATTAGCTGAGAAATTCTTCGCAAAACGCGTTGAACTGAAAGCGATCATCTCTGATGTAAACGCATCTGATGAAGACCGTTGGAATGCTGTTCTGAAACTGCAAACACTGCCACGTGATTCCAGCCCTTGCCGTCAGCGTAACCGCTGCCGTCAGACTGGGCGTCCGCATGCATTTTTGCGGAAGTTTGGGTTGAGCCGTATTAAAGTCCGTGAAGCCGCTATGCGCGGTGAAATCCCGGGCCTTAAAAAGGCTAGCTGGTAATTGTCACCAATTGAATCACGGGAGTAAAGACAGATGAGCATGCAAGATCCGATCGCGGATATGCTGACCCGTATCCGTAACGGTCAGGCCGCGAATAAAGTTGCGGTCACCATGCCTTCCTCCAAGCTGAAAGTGGCAATTGCCAAGGTGCTGAAGGAAGAAGGTTACATTGAAGATTTTAAAATCGAAGGCGACACTAAGCCAGAACTGGAAATCACTCTGAAGTATTTCCAAGGTAAGGCTGTTGTAGAAAGCATTCAGCGTGTAAGCCGCCCAAGTCTGCGCATCTATAAGAAAAAAGATGAGCTGCCACAAGTTATGGCTGGTTTGGGAATCGCTGTTGTTTCTACCTCTAAAGGTGTAATGACTGATCGTGCAGCTCGCCAGGCTGGTCTGGGTGGCGAGATTCTCTGCTACGTAGCTTAATTCGGGAGGAAAGAATGTCTCGTGTTGCAAAAGCACCCGTCGTCATTCCTGCCGGCGTAGAGGTTAAACTCGACGGTCAGGTTATTTCGATTAAGGGTAAAAACGGCGAGCTAAGTCGTAAAATCCACAACGCAGTTGAAGTTAATCATGCGGACAGCCAACTGACTTTCGCTCCGCGCGAAGGTTTTGCTGACGCTTGGGCGCAGGCAGGCACAACTCGTTCTCTGCTGAACGCTATGGTTATTGGTGTTAACGAAGGTTTCACTAAGAAACTTCAGCTGGTTGGTGTTGGTTATCGTGCAGCAGTTAAAGGCAACGTAGTTAGCTTGTCTTTAGGCTTCTCGCATCCGGTTGAGCATCAGCTGCCAGCAGGCATAACTGCGGAATGCCCATCACAAACTGAAATCGTACTGAAAGGTGCTGATAAGCAAGTGATTGGTCAGGTTGCGGCAGATTTGCGTGCCTATCGTCGTCCTGAGCCATATAAAGGCAAGGGTGTTCGTTACGCCGATGAAGTCGTGCGTACCAAAGAGGCTAAGAAGAAGTAAGGTAACACTATGGATAAGAAAGCAGCTCGTATCCGTCGTGCGACCCGCGCACGCCGCAAGCTCAAAGAACTGGGTGCGACTCGCCTGGTGGTACATCGTACCCCTCGCCATATTTATGCGCAGGTTATCGCACCAAATGGTTCTGAAACTCTGGTGGCCGCTTCTACAACAGAAAAAGCTATCAGTGAACAACTGAAATTTACTGGAAACAAAGAAGCCGCAGCATTAGTTGGCAAGATTGTTGCTGAACGTGCTCTGGAAAAAGGTATCAAAGATGTATCCTTTGACCGTTCTGGTTTCCAATATCATGGTAGAGTCCAGGCACTGGCAGATGCTGCCCGTGAAGCTGGCCTTCAGTTCTAAGGTAGAGGTGTAAGATGGCTCACATCGAAAAACAAGCTGGCGAACTGCAGGAAAAGCTGATCGCGGTAAACCGCGTATCTAAAACCGTTAAAGGTGGCCGTATTTTCAGCTTTACAGCACTGACTGTAGTTGGTGATGGTAACGGTCGCGTTGGTTTTGGCTACGGCAAAGCACGCGAAGTTCCGGCAGCAATCCAGAAAGCGATGGAAAAAGCACGTCGCAATATGAAAACCGTCGCACTTAACAGCGGCACTTTGTACCACCCAGTGAAAGGCTCACACACCGGTTCTCGCGTGTTCATGCAGCCTGCTCACGAAGGTACTGGTATCATCGCCGGTGGTGCGATGCGTGCTGTTTTGGAAGTGGCTGGAGTTCGTAACGTACTGGCTAAAACCTACGGTTCCACGAACCCAATCAACGTGGTTCGTGCAACTCTGGACGCTTTAGACAGCATGAAGTCTCCAGAAATGGTCGCAGCTAAGCGTGGCAAATCCGTCGAAGAAATTCTGGGGTAATGACCATGGCTAAGACTATTAAAATTACTCAGGTTCGCAGTTCAATTGGTCGTTTGCCTAAACATAAGGCAACTTTGACTGGTTTAGGTCTGCGTCGCATTGGTCATACTGTTGAGCGTGAAGATACACCAGCTATTCGCGGTATGGTCAACTTGGTTTCCTATATGGTTAAAGTTGAGGAGTAACAGATGCGCTTAAATACTCTGTCTCCGGCTGAAGGTGCCAAGCACGCACCTAAACGTGTAGGTCGTGGTATTGGTTCTGGTCTGGGTAAAACCGGCGGTCGTGGTCACAAAGGTCAGAAGTCTCGTTCTGGCGGTGGCGTTCGTCGCGGTTTTGAAGGTGGCCAGATGCCTTTATACCGTCGTCTGCCAAAATTTGGTTTCACTTCACGTAAGGCAATGATCACCGCAGAAATTCGTCTGTCTGATTTTGCCCGTGTTGAAGGCGATGTTATCGATCTGAATGCACTGAAAGCTGCTAACATTATTGGCCCTCAAATTGAATTCGCAAAAGTAATGCTTTCTGGCGAAGTCAATCGCGCAGTAACTGTGCGTGGCTTGCGTGTTACTAAAGGCGCCCGTGCTGCAATTGAAGCTGCTGGCGGTAAAATTGAGGAATAAGTAACAGATGGCTAAACAACCAGGATTAGATTTTCAAAGTGCCAAAGGCGGATTAGGCGAGTTAAAACGCAGACTTTTGTTTGTCATTGGAGCTCTAATTGTTTTCCGTATTGGCTCTTTTATTCCAATCCCTGGTATTGATGCCGCTGTGCTTGCCAAATTGCTCGAGCAGCAAAGAGGCACCATCATTGAAATGTTTAACATGTTCTCTGGTGGTGCTTTAAGCCGTGCTTCTATCTTTGCACTGGGTATAATGCCGTATATTTCTGCATCTATTATTATCCAGTTGCTAACTGTGGTTAACCCCCGTTTAGCAGAGATTAAGAAGGAAGGGGAAGCTGGTCGTCGTAAGATCAGTCAGTACACCCGTTATGGCACATTAGTGCTGGCAATATTCCAGTCAATCGGTATTGCTACTGGGTTGCCGAATATGCCTGGAATGCAAGGATTAGTTATTAATCCTGGCCTTGCATTCTATTTCACGGCTGTTGTAAGTCTGGTCACGGGAACCATGTTCTTGATGTGGTTGGGTGAGCAGATTACTGAGCGAGGTATCGGTAACGGTATTTCAATCATAATCTTTGCTGGTATCGTTGCGGGTCTACCGCCTGCAATTGGTCACACCATCGAGCAAGCTCGGCAAGGCGACCTGCACTTCCTCCTGTTGCTGTTGGTTGCAGTATTAGTGTTTGCCGTAACTTTCTTCGTTGTTTTCATTGAGCGTGGTCAACGTCGTATTGTTGTTAACTATGCAAAACGTCAGCAAGGTCGTAAAGTTTTTGCGGCACAAAGTACACATTTGCCGTTGAAAGTGAATATGGCTGGGGTTATCCCTGCAATTTTTGCTTCCAGTATTATTTTGTTCCCTGGTACCATAGCTTCTTGGTTCGGAGGGGGAACAGGCTGGAATTGGTTGACAACTATTTCTATGTATTTGCAACCAGGTCAACCGCTTTATGTGTTATTATACGCATCTGCAATCATCTTCTTCTGTTTCTTCTACACGGCTTTGGTTTTCAATCCAAGAGAGACAGCAGATAACCTGAAGAAGTCTGGTGCATTCGTACCAGGAATTCGTCCGGGAGAGCAAACGGCTAAGTACATTGATAAAGTAATGACTCGTCTGACCTTAATTGGTGCGTTATATATTACTTTTATCTGCTTAATCCCGGAGTTCATGCGTGATGCAATGAAAGTTCCATTCTATTTTGGTGGTACTTCCCTACTGATTGTAGTCGTCGTCATCATGGACTTTATGGCTCAAGTGCAAACTCTGATGATGTCGAGTCAATATGAGTCTGCATTGAAGAAGGCAAACCTGAAAGGATATAACCGCTAATCGGTTTGCTTGAGAAGTTACGGAGAGTAAAAATGAAAGTTCGTGCTTCCGTCAAGAAATTATGCCGCAATTGCAAAATTGTTAAACGTAACGGTATCGTTCGTGTAATTTGCAATGCAGAGCCTAAGCACAAACAGCGCCAAGGCTAATTAATCGCATATTTTTCTTGCAAAGTTGGGTTGAGCTGGCTAAATTAGCCAGCCAATCTTTTTTATCTGACAGCAACATTGTTTGAGTATCCTGAAAACGGGCTTTTCAGAATGATGTTGCAGTGAATAAATATTGTAGGAGTGCATAGTGGCCCGTATAGCAGGCATTAACATTCCTGATCAGAAACATACTGTAATCGCATTAACTTCGATCTACGGTATCGGTAAAACCCGCTCACAAGCAATTTGTGCAGCAGCGGGCATTGCTGAAAATGTTAAGATCAGTGAGCTGTCTGAAGAGCAAATTGACAAGCTGCGTGACGAAGTTGCCAAATACGTTGTAGAAGGTGATCTGCGTCGTGAAGTAACCCTGAGTATCAAACGTCTGATGGATCTTGGTTGCTATCGTGGTTTGCGTCATCGTCGTGGTCTGCCAGTTCGCGGTCAGCGTACTAAGACCAATGCACGTACCCGTAAGGGTCCGCGTAAACCGATCAAGAAATAATCGGGGTATTGAATAATGGCAAAAGCACCTATTCGTGCACGTAAGCGTGTAAGAAAACAAGTCTCTGACGGTGTGGCTCATATCCATGCTTCTTTCAACAATACCATCGTTACTATTACTGATCGTCAGGGTAACGCTTTGGGTTGGGCAACTGCCGGTGGTTCCGGTTTCCGTGGTTCTCGTAAATCTACTCCGTTTGCAGCTCAGGTTGCGGCAGAGCGCTGCGCTGAAGCAGTAAAAGAGTATGGAATTAAGAACCTGGAAGTTATGGTTAAAGGACCTGGTCCTGGCCGTGAGTCAACTATCCGCGCATTAAACGCGGCTGGTTTCCGCATCACTAATATTACTGATGTGACTCCGATCCCTCATAACGGTTGTCGTCCACCGAAAAAACGTCGCGTTTAGTACGTCTTCGTTTTTTAGGATTGTTGGAGAAAGAAAATGGCAAGATATTTGGGTCCTAAGCTCAAGCTGAGCCGTCGCGAGGGTACAGACCTTTTCCTGAAGTCTGGCGTTCGCGCGATTGACACCAAGTGTAAATTAGAACAGGCACCAGGCCAGCACGGCGCACGTAAACCGCGTCTGTCTGACTATGGTGTACAGTTACGTGAAAAACAAAAAGTTCGTCGTATTTACGGTGTTCTGGAGCGTCAATTCCGTAACTACTATAAAGAAGCGACTCGTCTGAAAGGCAACACAGGTGAAAACCTGCTGAACTTGCTGGAAAGTCGCCTGGATAACGTCGTTTATCGTATGGGTTTTGGCGCGACTCGTGCCGAATCACGCCAGATGGTAAGCCACAAGGCTATCATGGTAAATGGTCGCGTTGTTAACATCGCTTCTTATCAGGTATCCCCGAATGACGTAGTCAGCGTTCGTGAAAAAGCGAAGAAGCAGGCTCGCATTAAAGCAGCTTTAGAGCTGGCTGAGCAGCGTGAGAAACCAACTTGGTTGGAAGTTGATGCTGCGAAGATGGAAGGTGTGTTCAAGCGTATTCCTGAACGTACTGATCTATCCGCTGACATTAACGAACACCTGATCGTCGAGCTTTACTCTAAGTAAAGCTTAGCACCAAAGAGAGGACACAATGCAGGGTTCTGTGACAGAGTTTCTAAAACCGCGCCTGGTAGATATCGAGCAAGTCAGTTCGACGCACGCCAAGGTGACCCTTGAGCCATTAGAGCGTGGCTTTGGCCATACTCTTGGCAACGCACTGCGCCGTATTCTGCTTTCGTCTATGCCGGGTTGTGCGGTGACTGAGGTTGAGATTGATGGTGTACTGCATGAGTACAGCACCAAAGAAGGTGTACAGGAAGATATCCTGGAGATTCTCCTCAATCTGAAAGGGCTGGCGGTGAAAGTTCAGGGTAAAGATGAAGTTATCCTTACTTTGAATAAATCTGGCATTGGCCCTGTGACTGCAGCCGATATCATCCATGACGGTGATGTCGAAATCGTCAAGCCGCAGCACGTAATCTGCCATCTGACTGACGAAAGCGCTTCCATTAGCATGCGTATTAAAGTTCAGCGTGGTCGTGGATATGTGCCGGCTTCTGCCCGAATTCATTCGGAAGAAGATGAGCGCCCTATCGGTCGTTTGTTAGTAGATGCTTGCTATAGCCCAGTAGAGCGTATCGCCTACAATGTTGAAGCAGCTCGCGTAGAACAGCGTACTGACCTGGACAAGCTGGTTATCGAGATGGAAACTAACGGTACAATCGATCCTGAAGAGGCGATCCGCCGTGCAGCTACCATTCTGGCTGAACAACTAGAAGCTTTCGTTGATTTACGTGATGTACGTCAACCAGAAGTAAAAGAAGAGAAGCCAGAGTTTGATCCGATCCTGCTGCGCCCTGTTGACGATCTGGAATTGACTGTCCGCTCTGCTAACTGCCTTAAAGCAGAAGCTATCCACTACATCGGTGATCTGGTACAGCGTACTGAAGTTGAGTTACTTAAAACACCTAACTTGGGTAAAAAATCTCTTACTGAGATTAAAGACGTACTGGCTTCACGTGGACTTTCTCTGGGCATGCGTCTGGAAAACTGGCCACCAGCAAGTATTGCTGATGAGTAACTAGATCACAGGTTAAGGTTTTACTGAGAAGGATAAGGTCATGCGCCATCGTAAGAGTGGTCGTCAATTGAACCGCAACAGCAGCCATCGCCAAGCTATGTTCCGCAACATGGCAGGTTCTTTAGTTCGTCATGAAATCATCAAGACGACTCTGCCTAAAGCGAAAGAACTGCGTCGCGTCGTTGAGCCGCTGATTACTCTTGCCAAGACCGACAGCGTAGCTAATCGTCGTCTGGCATTCGCCCGTACTCGTGATAACGAGATCGTGGCAAAACTGTTTAATGAACTGGGCCCGCGTTTTGCGAGCCGTGCAGGTGGTTACACTCGTATTCTGAAGTGTGGCTTCCGTGCTGGTGACAATGCACCGATGGCATACATCGAGCTTGTTGACCGTGCAGCAGAGTCTCAGACAGAAGTAGCATCTGCAGAGTAATCTGTAGGAGCGTAAAAAGCCGGGTATTATCCCGGTTTTTTATTGCTTTTTAATTTTGATCCTCTCACTCTTCGTTTTATAATTCACCAGCTAATCTGTAAATTTTTCCTGTTCAGATGATCTCTTAGCCTATTCTGGTAGTATTGTGATTACTTTCTACTTGATAGGAAAATCTTATGTATCGTATCGGTCAGTTGGCAAAATTAGCAGGTGTAACACCTGATACTATCCGCTTTTATGAAAAACAGGGGCTGATGCTTCATGGAGAGAGAACAGAAGGTGGTTATAGACTATATACTGAACAAGATCTACAGCGATTACGTTTTATCCGTTATGCAAAACAATTAGGTTTTACACTCGAAGCAATTGTAGAACTACTATCTATTCGGGTTGATCCTGAGCACCATACATGTAAGGAATCAAAATATATTGTTGATTCTAGATTGCGAGAAGTGGAAGAAAAATTATTAGAAATGCAAAAAATGCGCGATTCTTTGAAAATGTTGAGTGATGCTTGTTGTGGTAGCACTCACGTCAGTACATATTGTTCTATATTGGAAATTTTAGAAGAAGGTGCGACAAACAGATAATTTTTCTTTCTTGTTCTGAGTGCTAAGAGTACAATCGCACTGTTTTTAATCGTAAAACGATTTTATTAATTAATTTAGAGGTTATTATGACAACATATCGCCATAAAAAAGGTGTTATCAAAGATAATGCTATAGAAGCCTTACTACATGATCCTTTGTTTCGACAGAGAGTAGAGAAAAATAAAAAAGGTAAGGGAAGTTATAATCGTAAAGAAAAACATGGTAAAAACCATGGCTGGGAGGCCAATGATAATAATTTTTTCAAGTTGTTATCATTGGCCTTCTAGTTTTTTAAGTAGATTCTATTAATCGAATAAGTTCGAATTGATGTTTCTACAGGAAGAAAGGGCTTGGCTGGAAAAGTTTTTCTACTTCAGGCACGAATTTTTTATCAGTAATAAACATGATTACATGATCACCTTGTTGGATGATACTGTAATCATTAGCAATGATGACTTCTTCATCGCGGACAATGGCACCTATTGTTGTTCCTGGTGGTAATTTGATATCACCTATCTTACGCCCAACAACTTTTGAAGTATGTTCATCGCCATGTGCTATGGCCTCAATAGCTTCAGCAACTCCTCTTCTTAATGAGAATACACTGACAATATCTGCTTTACGGACATGGCCAAGTAGCGCCGATACTGTTGCTTGTTGAGGCGAAATTGCAATATCAATGACTCCACCTTGTACTAAATCAACATATGCACTGCGTTGAATAAGAACCATCGCTTTTTTAGCCCCCATTCGTTTTGCAAGCATGGCTGACATAATATTGGCTTCATCATCATTTGTTAGTGCTATAAAAACGTCAACTTGTTCAATATGTTCTTCAGCTAGCAATTCTTGGTCTGACGCATCACCATAAAACACGATGGTATCGTGCAATAGTTCAGCTAATTCAATGGCTCTTTTTTGGTTATGCTCAATTAGCTTGACGCTGTAATCTTTTTCAAGTCGCAAGGCTAAGCCCGCACCAACATTACCGCCACCAACAATCATGATGCGTTTATACGGTTTTTCAAGGCGTTGTAATTCACTCATTACTGCCCTGATATGTTGTGATGCTGCAACGAAAAAGACTTCATCTCCAGCTTCAATAATCGTTGAACCTTGTGGTCTAATGGGACGATCTTGACGAAATATTGCAGCAACTTTGCTATCAATATGTGGCATATGTTCTCGGAGTGAGGATAAGGCGTTACCTACCAGCGAACCACCATAATAGGCTTTAACCGCGACAATACTGACACGCCCTTCAGCAAAATTAACAACTTGTAATGCTCCTGGGTATTGGATTAATTTATAGATGTAATCAATAACCAGTTGTTCAGGTGATATTAGATAATCAATAGGAATATCATCAGGTTGAAATAACTTTTCTGACTCTCGGATATATTCTGATGAGCGTATCCTGGCGACTTTATTAGGTGTGTTAAATAGAGAGTAAGCAATTTGGCATGCAACCATATTGGTTTCATCTGAATTTGTGACAGCTATTAACATATCAGCATCTTCAGCACCAGCTTCCTTCAATACTCTGGGATGGGAACCATGGCCATTGACAACTCGGAGATCGAATTTATCCTGTAACTGGCGTAGACGATCTGTATCGGTATCAACGACAGTAATATCATTGTTTTCATCAACTAAATTTTCAGCTAATGTTCCACCAACCTGGCCAGCACCCAGAATGATTATCTTCATAGCATTCTCTTCTCAATTGGAAGCCATCTTCTATCTTGATATTTTAGCAAAACCATAAAATTCTCTCGTTCAATTGAAACGAGAGAGCATTATTATTGCTTAGTTAGTCGGGCATAAAAGAAACCGTCACCACCCGTAGCTTCTGGAATAATTTGTGTTCCAGGAGTATCCAAATTACCTGGTTTTGATAATACAGCATCGGGATGACGGGCCAAAAATGCCTTTATTTGCTCACTATTTTCCTGAGGTAAAATTGAACAGGTGGCATAAACCAGTGTGCCATTACGCTTCAAATATGGCCAAATAGCTTCAAGGATTTCAGATTGCAATGTAACTAATTGATTTATATCTTCGTTCCTGCGTAGCCATTTTATGTCAGGATGACGGCGAATAACCCCTGTGGCAGAGCACGGAGCGTCAAGAAGAATACGATCAAATCGTTCATCAGCAGCCCACTCGTGTGGAAGGCGACCATCACCTGTTTTAACGACAGCATGTAAGTTAAGCCGTTGTAAATTCTCTTTTACTCGCTTAATCCGTTGCTCATCAATATCGATAGCGAGAACCTTAGATTTTGGTGCTATTTCGAGGATATGAGTGGTTTTTCCGCCAGGTGCAGCACAAAGATCCAGTATGGATTCACCGTCACGTGGTTCTAAAAGTTCTGCACATCCCTGTGCGGAGCGATCCTGAATGGTTACCCAGCCTTGGCTAAATCCGGGTAGTGTACTGACAGGACAGGGATTCAGAAGACGAATAGCACTAAGATGGTTGGTATCTAATTCTGCTTCTATATTAGCTTCTTCTAATAGTGCAAGATATTCTTTCGTCGTGTGATGGGATTGGTTAACTCGTAGCCACATAGGGGGCTTTTGGTTGTTGGCATCCACTATAGTTTGCCAATTTTGTGGATATGCTTTTTGAATGCGTTCTAGCAGCCATTTGGGGTGTAGGTGTTTATTATTTGCCCGTTCGATTAATTCTTGTTGTTGGCGCTGAAACTGGCGAAGGACACCATTAATGACACCTTTCAGCTGTGGTCGTTTTAAATTAGTTGCGCCATTGACGGTTTCGGCAAGTACAGCGTGTGCAGGTATACGTGTATATATCAGCTGATATATACCCACCATGATTAGGTAGTGGAAAATACGTTGTTTTCCTTTCAATGGCTTTGCCATGAGTTGACTGATAAACCACTCAAGCTGAGGTAATACCCTCATCACACCAAAACAGATCTCTTGTAACAATGCTTTATCTTTATCAGAAACTTTTTGTTGGAGTTCGGGTATAACGGTGCTGAGGGATTGCCCTTGCTCAAGCACTTGAGTGATTGCTTTTGCAGCGATGCTTCTCAGGTTATATGTATTTTTCATGCTATGGTCAAAAAGCTGACTTTCGTCAGCATGGTAAAATAGGAAGAAGCCTGAATGCTAAAATATTCAGGCAAAGTCAGGTTAGTATCAGTTGATTTTGCTACCAGGTGTAAACCACTCACGTTTGGAGTTTAAGAGATCAGCAGCCGACATTGCTTTCTTGCCCGGAGGTTGTAATTGAACAATATTTAATATCCCATCCGCAGTTGCAATTTGAATACCTCTTTTATCTGCGTTGATAATTGTTCCAGGAGATTGGGTGGTTTGCTCTGCAATGACTTCTGCCTGCCAGATTTTAATTGGTTGATCATCAACTGAGAAGAAGCTCATAGGCCAAGGGTTGAAGGCACGAATACAACGCTCAATTTGGCTTGCCGATAAATTCCAATCTATTTTTGCTTCATCTTTACTCAGTTTTTCGGCATAGGTTGCAAGTGTGTCATCCTGAATTTCAGGCTGGTGTGTTTCCGATGTGATTAAATCTAGGGTATTGAGTAAGGCTTTTGGCCCAATATCGGCAAGTTTTTCGTATAAGCTAGCACTGGTATCTTCGTTTGTAATTGGGCAAATGGCTTTCAATAGCATATCACCAGTATCAAGTCCTGCATTCATCTGCATGATAGTTATGCCAGTTTCTTGGTCGCCGGCCCAAATGGAGCGCTGAATGGGAGCTGCACCACGCCAGCGAGGTAGCAAAGAACCGTGGACATTTAAGCATCCTAAACGTGGTATATCTAAAATGGCTTGGGGAAGGATTAAGCCATAGGCAACAACGATCATAATATCAGCTTGCTGCGCCATGACCCATTGTTGGCTTTCTTCTGTACGTAAGGTTTTTGGCTGGAAAACAGGAATATCATGTTCTTCAGCCAATACCTTTACAGGACTTGGTGTCAGTTTCTTACCTCTTCCTGCCGGCTTGTCTGGTGGAGCGAGCACTCCGACAACTTGGTGTTGAGAGTTTAATAAAGCAGCCAAATGGCGAGCCGCGAAATCAGGCGTTCCGGCAAAAATAATACGTAAAGAATCAGACACTGTTATTTCCTGCGATAATAAAAGTTATTTGTTTTTGGCTCTCAGTCGGTCAATTTTTTCAACTTTCTGACGGATGCGTTGACGTTTCAATGGTGATAAATAATCAACAAAGAGTTTACCGACTAAATGATCCATTTCATGTTGAATACAGATTGCCAGTAATCCATCAGCTTCTAATTCAAATGGTTGGCCGTTATAGTCTAAGGCCTTAATTTTTACTTGCTCAGAGCGAGGCACAAATCCACGCTGTTCAGGAACAGATAAACAACCTTCTTCTATTCCTGTTTCACCGGCTTTATTAATCAATTCCGGGTTAATCAGAACAAGACGTTGATCACGATCCTCAGAGACGTCAATGACAATAATTCTCTGATGTATATCGACTTGTGTTGCCGCTAAACCAATACCTTCCTCTGCATACATCGTTTCAAACATATCATCAACGATACGCTGAATTTCTGCATCGACTTTTTCTACTGGCTTGGCAACTGTGCGAAGTCGCTCGTCTGGATAATGTAATACTTGTAAAACTGACATATATGTTTAGAACTGCATCCAAAAAGTGAGTGATAATTGATGCCTATTCTAGACATTTCCCATTTAGATTGACAGTATTGAGCATAAATTAATCATGAGAGGGTGCTCTCAACCTCAGGTCAGGATGACGATATGGAAGCGATGGAAGCGATGGAAATGTGGTTAAGAATGAAAATGGTCTCTCATCTTTCAGCAGCGAAGGCCATGCTTATTATGGATCGTCTGTTACAAACGAAAAATTGCAGTATATCCTCCCTTAAAGCATGTGGTCTGTCATCTGCACAATGCTTGCAATTTATGAAAGCTAACACTTCCGCGCTAATTTCGGCTCTCAATTGGTTAGAACAGCCAGATCATCATTTGTTGACTTTCTCTCATCCCGCATATCCGCCTTTATTAAAACAAATACACTCTCCACCTCTTGTTCTTTTTGTTGTTGGTGATGTATCGGTTTTATCTCAAAAGCAAATTTCAATAGTGGGTAGCAGGGCTGCAACTTTTTATGGCGAAAAATGGGGAAAGATATTTGCTAGTGGTTTGGCTAAAAATAATCTGGTAATAACGAGTGGATTGGCGATTGGTATTGACGGTATCTGCCATCAGGCAGCATTGGATTCGGGAGGCAGAACAATCGCCGTACTTGGTAGTGGGCTTAAAAATATTTACCCCAGTAGACATAAGTCCTTAGCCGATCATATTAAAGAAAATGGCGCATTAGTTTCCGAATTTTTTCCTGATGTGCCACCTAAGGCCAAGCATTTTCCAAGACGAAATCGGATTATTAGTGGGTTAAGTTTGGCTCTTCTTATTGTGGAAGCTCATAAGAATAGTGGTTCATTAATTACAGCGCGTTGTGCTCTTGAACAAGGGCGAGACATCTTTGCATTACCTGGTCCATTAGGCACTCCTACGAATGAAGGCAATCATTGGTTGATTAAACAAGGGGCTTATTTGGCAACAAATGTAATGGATATCATGGAACATATTAGTTCGTCTTTTCAATGGGTTAATATAGAAGAAAAAGGTCAGGAGGAAGAAAATAAACAATTTGAACAAACAGAGTTGCCATTTGTGGATGTGCTGGTTAACGTAAGTAGTGAAGTTACACCTATTGATGTGATTGCCCAGCGTTCTTCCCTGCCTGTTACCGAAGTTATGACCAAATTACTGGAGTTGGAACTCATGGGAAAAGTTGCTGTTGTTGCTGGTGGGTATGTCCGAACTAATTAAGCGATTTAATTTGTGCTTTTTCTAATGTTATGGCGGCTGCCGATATTCAGCGAGTGAGATATGTTTAAGAAAGTGCCTTTTACTATAAAAGAAAGAGAGCATTGCCCTGAGTGTAATGCTGAGTTAGTGATCCGCAATGGCGCTCATGGCCCATTTTATGCGTGTTCCAGTTATCCATCTTGCCATTATCTCCGTCCTTTGAAAGCACAAGTAGATGGACATATTGTTAAAGAATTGGATGGTCAACGCTGTCCCAAATGCGGTTTCACTTTAGCCTTGCGTCAAGGGCGTTATGGTATGTTCATTGGCTGTAGCCATTATCCTGAATGTGGATATACAGAATTAATTGATAAACCAGATGAAACGTCAATTAATTGTCCTCAATGTCAGCAAGGAAAATTACTCCAGCGTAAGTCTCGCTTTGGTAAGACATTTTATTCCTGTAGTCGCTATCCAGAGTGTCAGTTTGCACTTAATAATAAGCCAACTTCAGGTGAATGTATGTTTTGTCACTATCCATTGTTAATAGAAAAGCGCACTTCCCAAGGCGTAAAATTATTCTGTGCCAGTAAATTGTGTAGTAAGCAGCAAGTTAACGAAATTGAGAAATGAAATGAGTTACGTAATCTCACCAGTATTTGATGAAGTTATCACGGCCTTAAAAGAAGAAAAAGTTATTGCCTATCCAACTGAAGCCGTTTTTGGATTAGGGTGTGATCCTGATAGTGAAAATGCAGTGCAAGAGCTATTAGCGTTGAAAAATAGGCCATGGGAGAAAGGACTAATTCTTATTGCTGATAAGTATGAAAGATTATGTCCTTATATTGATGATGAACAGCTAAATGATGCACAGAAAGAAACCATATTCTCATCTTGGCCTGGCCCTGTTACATGGGTAATCCCTGCGAAAGCAGCCACACCAAAATGGTTGACTGGCAAATTTTCAACGTTGGCCGTTCGAATTACGGATCACCCTTTGGTTCAGCAGCTGTGCGCTATATATGAAAAACCACTTGTTTCGACCAGTGCGAATCTAAGTGGGTTAGAACCATGTCGTAGTGTAGAAGAAGTAAGACAGCAATTTGGCAATCGTGTCCCAATATTAGAAGGAGAAGTTGGTGGGCGTAGGAATCCATCAGAAATCAGGGATGCGTTAACGGGTAAATTATATCGGCAAGGATAGATAATTATGGATAAATTTGCTGTTTTTGGGAATCCAATCGCACATAGTAAATCTCCTTATATTCATCGATTGTTTGCTGAACAAACAGGTATCGAACATCAGTATGGGAGAATACTTGCTCCAGTAGAAAATTTTGAACAAACCCTAACTCATTTTTTCGAGCAGGGGGGATTAGGAGCGAATATCACCGTTCCTTTTAAAGAGAGAGCCTATAAATGCTCTGATGAATTAACTGAACGGGCGAGTCTCTGCGGTGCAGTTAATACATTAAAACGAATTGAGGGAAACCGATTGCTTGGTGACAATACTGACGGGATGGGATTATTAGTAGACTTGCAGCGACTCAAATTCCTCTCTCAAGGACAGAAGATTCTGATTATAGGTGCTGGTGGGGCAGCGAAAGGTGTATTGTCTCCTTTGTTGTCACTGGGCTGTTCAGTCACTATTACTAACCGAACATTTGAACGTGCTCAAATAATCGCAAATACATTTTCTCTATTAGGTGATATCCAGGCCATTGAAATGAGTGCTCTTGGCCTTATTACTCCAGATTTTGATATTATCATTAATGCAACAGCTTCTGGCCTTGATGGGCAAATTCCTGCCATCTCTCCGTTGATTTTTCAAAATAATAGTGTGTGTTACGACATGTATTACCAGCATGGATTAACGCCTTTCCTTACGTTTGCTCATCAAAATGGTGTTTCACGTTTGGCTGATGGCCTAGGAATGCTGGTTGGGCAGGCTGCGTATTCTTTTGAATTGTGGCATGGAGTATTGCCCGAAATAGAACCTGCTTTAACGGCCTTAAGACAGGAGTTACATGTATGAACCAATCAATTCAATTTCCTGATCGTGAAGAGTGGGATGAGGCAGAAAATAAGGTGATATTTCCAGCAATGGTGGATGGTTTGCTGGTGGAATGTATGATGAGTTCTGATGAAATAAGCGAGCGTTATGGCAAGGATCATCACCCACTCGATTTGTTTCGCCAACATCGCTGGGATTTGGAAGAAGAGTTTGAAACAGCCATCTTGAGTGGGCATGATGATCAATTTGGACGCTACTCTTTGCTTTCTGCTTGTGTTGATAGGTAGTCATTTTTCCAGCTAACGTAATTATTAGCGGAATAAAGCAGCCCTTCCAATTCTTCAGGTTTGAGTTTTCGTACTTGTTTGGCAGGGCTACCGACATACAGATAACCGCTTTCTAATTTTTTACCTGGAGGAACTAGACTACCAGCTCCAATCACAACATCGTCTTCAATAGTTACCCCATCAAGTAAAATGGAACCCATGCCAACTAAGACTCGATTTCCAATTTTACATCCATGCAGCATTGATTTATGACCTACGGTGACATCTTCGCCAATGATTAGTGGGAAGCCATTTGGATTATCAGGAGATTTATGCGTCACATGCAAAACAGAGCCATCTTGAATATTTGTACGTGAACCAATTGAGACATAATTTACATCTCCCCTGATAACTACAAGGGGCCAAATGCTGACATTGTCTGCTAATCTGACATCTCCAATTACAACAGAAGAAGGATCTAAAAGAACTTTTTGACCGATTTGAGGATAGAAATTTAGATATTGACGTAAAACAGTAGGCATAAAAACCTCAATAGTTAGAGTGGATCGCAAACATATAGGCAATTATATAGGAATGTTATTGAGGAAAAAAACGCCATGCAATGGAGTGGGATGTATTAATATTAGCCTATTTGAGTGATTTTTATATTTAAAAGGGCAAAAAATACTCATTTGAAAATAAAATTGCAAAAAACTATTGCCAGTATCAAAAAACTCCCTATAATGCGCCACCACTGACCGACGCTAAGCTGAAACACGCGGCGACGGCGGTAAGAGAAAAGTGAAAATAATCGCTTGACTCTCAAGGCGAAAAGCGTAAGATACGCAGCCTCGCAACCCGGAAGACGCTTCCGGTTGCCAACGCTCTTTAACAAGTTAATCAGACAATCTGTGTGGGCACTCGCAAGAGACTATCGAATTGCCGCAAGGCAAAAAAGATTCAAGTCTTAAAGAGTGACTAAGCAGTTAATTCATTATGAACTAACAGTGAAATTCTTTGAGCATCAAACTTTTAATTGAAGAGTTTGATCATGGCTCAGATTGAACGCTGGCGGCAGGCCTAACACATGCAAGTCGAGCGGCAGCGGGGGAAAGCGTGCTTTTCTGCCGGCGAGCGGCGGACGGGTGAGTAATGTCTGGGGATCTGCCCGAGGGCGGGGGATAACCACTGGAAACGGTGGCTAATACCGCATAATCTCTAAGGAGCAAAGTGGGGGACCTTCGGGCCTCACGCCTTCGGATGAACCCAGATGGGATTAGCTAGTAGGTGGGGTAATGGCTCACCTAGGCGACGATCCCTAGCTGGTCTGAGAGGATGACCAGCCACACTGGGACTGAGACACGGCCCAGACTCCTACGGGAGGCAGCAGTGGGGAATATTGCACAATGGGCGCAAGCCTGATGCAGCCATGCCGCGTGTATGAAGAAGGCCTTCGGGTTGTAAAGTACTTTCAGTGGGGAGGAAGGCACAAGGTCGAATACACCTTGTGATTGACGTTACCCACAGAAGAAGCACCGGCTAACTCCGTGCCAGCAGCCGCGGTAATACGGAGGGTGCAAGCGTTAATCGGAATTACTGGGCGTAAAGCGCACGCAGGCGGCCAATTAAGTTAGATGTGAAATCCCCGGGCTTAACCTGGGAATGGCATCTAAGACTGGTTGGCTAGAGTCTCGTAGAGGGGGGTAGAATTCCACGTGTAGCGGTGAAATGCGTAGAGATGTGGAGGAATACCGGTGGCGAAGGCGGCCCCCTGGACGAAGACTGACGCTCAGGTGCGAAAGCGTGGGGAGCAAACAGGATTAGATACCCTGGTAGTCCACGCTGTAAACGATGTCGATTTGGAGGTTGTGGCCTTGAGCTGTGGCTTCCGGAGCTAACGCGTTAAATCGACCGCCTGGGGAGTACGGTCGCAAGATTAAAACTCAAATGAATTGACGGGGGCCCGCACAAGCGGTGGAGCATGTGGTTTAATTCGATGCAACGCGAAGAACCTTACCTACTCTTGACATCCACGGAATTCTGCAGAGATGCGGGAGTGCCTTCGGGCACCGTGAGACAGGTGCTGCATGGCTGTCGTCAGCTCGTGTTGTGAAATGTTGGGTTAAGTCCCGCAACGAGCGCAACCCTTATCCTTTGTTGCCAGCACTTCGGGTGGGAACTCAAGGGAGACTGCCGGTGATAAACCGGAGGAAGGTGGGGATGACGTCAAGTCATCATGGCCCTTACGAGTAGGGCTACACACGTGCTACAATGGCAGATACAAAGAGAAGCGACCTCGCGAGAGCAAGCGGACCTCATAAAGTCTGTCGTAGTCCGGATTGGAGTCTGCAACTCGACTCCATGAAGTCGGAATCGCTAGTAATCGCAGATCAGCATGCTGCGGTGAATACGTTCCCGGGCCTTGTACACACCGCCCGTCACACCATGGGAGTGGGTTGCAAAAGAAGCAGGTAGCTTAACCTTTTGGAGGGCGCTTGCCACTTTGTGATTCATGACTGGGGTGAAGTCGTAACAAGGTAACCGTAGGGGAACCTGCGGTTGGATCACCTCCTTACCAAACGATAGTGATTGTGCAGTGCCCACACAGATTGTCTGATGAAAAAACAGAGCAAGCGTCTGCGAAGAAGACTTTACGTCCCCTTCGTCTAGAGGCCTAGGACACCGCCCTTTCACGGCGGTAACAGGGGTTCGAATCCCCTAGGGGACGCCATCTTGCTCAGGCAGCGGGTGAAAGACGGTGCCACCGAAATATTGCTAAGCGGGCGTGCGCGTCGGTTTAGCAATATTCGCTCTTTAACAATCTGGAACAAGCTGAAAATTTGAAACCGTCAATGTTATGGAATGATAACATTGGTGAAACTCTCAACACTCCGACCGGAAGACTTCTTCGGGTTGTGAGGTTAAGCGACTAAGCGTACACGGTGGATGCCTAGGCAGTCAGAGGCGATGAAGGACGTGCTAATCTGCGAAAAGCGCCGGTGAGCTGATATGAAGCGCTATCAGCCGGCGATGTCCGAATGGGGAAACCCGGTGCAATCCGTTGCACCATCATTAACTGAATCCATAGGTTAATGAGGCGAACCGGGGGAACTGAAACATCTCAGTACCCCGAGGAAAAGAAATCAACCGAGATTCCCCCAGTAGCGGCGAGCGAACGGGGAGGAGCCCAGAACCAGCATCAGTGTGTGTGTCAGTGGAAGCGCCTGGAAAGGCGCACAGTAAAGGGTGATAGTCCCGTACACGAAGAGCACAGGCTGTGGGTTCGATGAGTAAGGCGGGACACGTGTTATCCTGTCTGAAGAGGGGGGGACCATCCTCCAAGGCTAAATACTCCTGACTGACCGATAGTGAACCAGTACCGTGAGGGAAAGGCGAAAAGAACCCCGGCGAGGGGAGTGAAAAAGAACCTGAAACCGTGTACGTACAAGCAGTGGGAGCCTTGATTTATCAGGGTGACTGCGTACCTTTTGTATAATGGGTCAGCGACTTATATTCTGTAGCAAGGTTAACCGTATAGGGGAGCCGCAGGGAAACCGAGTCTTAACTGGGCGAATAAGTTGCAGGGTATAGACCCGAAACCCGGTGATCTAGCCATGGGCAGGTTGAAGGTTGGGTAACACTAACTGGAGGACCGAACCGACTAATGTTGAAAAATTAGCGGATGACTTGTGGCTGGGGGTGAAAGGCCAATCAAACCGGGAGATAGCTGGTTCTCCCCGAAAGCTATTTAGGTAGCGCCTCGTGAACTCATCTTCGGGGGTAGAGCACTGTTTCGGCTAGGGGGTCATCCCGACTTACCAACCCGATGCAAACTGCGAATACCGAAGAATGTTATCACGGGAGACACACGGCGGGTGCTAACGTCCGTCGTGAAGAGGGAAACAACCCAGACCGCCAGCTAAGGTCCCCAAGTCATGGTTAAGTGGGAAACGAAGTGGGAAGGCTCAGACAGCCAGGATGTTGGCTTAGAAGCAGCCATCATTTAAAGAAAGCGTAATAGCTCACTGGTCGAGTCGGCCTGCGCGGAAGATGTAACGGGGCTAAACCATGCACCGAAGCTGCGGCAGCGACACTAAGTGTTGCTGGGTAGGGGAGCGTTCTGTAAGCCGTTGAAGGTCCACTGTGAGGTGGGCTGGAGGTATCAGAAGTGCGAATGCTGACATAAGTAACGATAAAGCGGGTGAAAAACCCGCTCGCCGGAAGACCAAGGGTTCCTGTCCAACGTTAATCGGGGCAGGGTGAGTCGACCCCTAAGGCGAGGCTGAAAAGCGTAGTCGATGGGAAACAGGTTAATATTCCTGTACTGGTGACTGCGAAGGGGGGACGGAGAAGGCTAGGCCATCCGGGCGACGGTCGTCCCGGTTTAAGCGTGTAGGTGGGCTAACTTGGCAAATCCGGTTGGCTGTACACTGAGGCGTGATGACGAGGCACCACGGTGCTGAAGTGGCTGATGCCCCGCTTCCAGGAAAAGCCTCTAAGCTCCAGGTGACATTGAATCGTACCCCAAACCGACACAGGTGGTCAGGTAGAGAATACTCAGGCGCTTGAGAGAACTCGGGTGAAGGAACTAGGCAAAATGGTGCCGTAACTTCGGGAGAAGGCACGCTGGCGTTAGGTGAAGGAACGTGCGTCCGGAGCCGAGGCCAGTCGCAGATACCAGCTGGCTGCAACTGTTTAATAAAAACACAGCACTGTGCAAACACGAAAGTGGACGTATACGGTGTGACGCCTGCCCGGTGCTGGAAGGTTAATTGATGGGGTTATCGCCTCGGCGAGAAGCTCTTGATCGAAGCCCCAGTAAACGGCGGCCGTAACTATAACGGTCCTAAGGTAGCGAAATTCCTTGTCGGGTAAGTTCCGACCTGCACGAATGGCGTAATGATGGCCAGGCTGTCTCCACCCGAGACTCAGTGAAATTGAACTCGCTGTGAAGATGCAGTGTACCCGCGGCAAGACGGAAAGACCCCGTGAACCTTTACTATAGCTTGACACTGAACATGGAGCCTTGATGTGTAGGATAGGTGGGAGGCTTGGAAGTGTGGACGCCAGTCTGCATGGAGCCATCCTTGAAATACCACCCTTGAATGTTTGATGTTCTAACGCCGGCCCGTTATCCGGGTTGCGGACAGTGTCTGGTGGGTAGTTTGACTGGGGCGGTCTCCTCCCAAAGCGTAACGGAGGAGCACGAAGGTTAGCTAATCACGGTCGGACATCGTGAGGTTAGTGCAAAGGCATAAGCTAGCTTGACTGCGAGAGTGACGGCTCGAGCAGGTACGAAAGTAGGTCTTAGTGATCCGGTGGTTCTGCATGGAAGGGCCATCGCTCAACGGATAAAAGGTACTCCGGGGATAACAGGCTGATACCGCCCAAGAGTTCATATCGACGGCGGTGTTTGGCACCTCGATGTCGGCTCATCACATCCTGGGGCTGAAGTAGGTCCCAAGGGTATGGCTGTTCGCCATTTAAAGTGGTACGCGAGCTGGGTTTAGAACGTCGTGAGACAGTTCGGTCCCTATCTGCCGTGGGCGTTGGAAGATTGCAAGGGGCTGCTCCTAGTACGAGAGGACCGGAGTGGACGCACCACTGGTGTTCGGGTTGTCATGCCAATGGCACTGCCCGGTAGCTAAGTGCGGAAGAGATAACCGCTGAAAGCATCTAAGCGGGAAACTTGCCTTGAGATGAGTCTTCCCTTACCCCTTGAGGGTACTGAAGGAACGTTCGAGACGAGGACGTGGATAGGCCGGGTGTGTAAGCGTTGCGAGACGTTGAGCTAACCGGTACTAATGAACCGTGCGGCTTAACCTGACAACACCGAAGGGGTTTTCGGGAGTGGAAAAGAGAGACGGGTTTCAGTGTAGAAAAGCAGCTTGTTCGGGATTGAAAACAGGATTTGTCTGGCGGCAATAGCGCGGTGGTCCCACCTGACCCCATGCCGAACTCAGCAGTGAAACGCCGTAGCGCCGATGGTAGTGTGGGGTCTCCCCATGTGAGAGTAGGGCACTGCCAGACATCAATTTATAAGTGTTGCCGGCACAAAAGGCAGCAAAGAAAAAAGAAATTCGGTGGTGCGGTAGTTCAGTTGGTTAGAATACCGGCCTGTCACGCCGGGGGTCGCGGGTTCGAGTCCCGTCCGCACCGCCACCGTATTTAGGGGCGTAGTTCAATTGGTAGAGCACCGGTCTCCAAAACCGGGTGTTGGGAGTTCGAGCCTCTCCGCCCCTGCCAGTTAACAAATAAGTAATAATTGATATAGCTATTCAAATTAATAGCCCAGCTAATTTTAGCTGGGTTTTTTCTTATTTATCATTTTCTTGCTCAGTTCTAACGTATTATCGTTCTGACATAGGGTTTTAACTTCTAGTCTCGTGTCATTCTAATTTCTTTGTGGGCGCTACCTTATAGTGCTCTATAACCGTACATCAATCCTTATTTTTTTCTATAAAAGTTGTTTTTGGGTAGTTAGAGGTGCTTTCTCAACAGGAATTTTTAATAATTGTTGGATAAGCGCTTGTTGGTCACTATTTTGTAGCCATACAGCGTACAATGGTCGCTCTATTAACTGATTATTAGGTAAGGCAATGAGTTTTGGATATTGTTCTTGCCAATGTACAGGAAGGAAGGTAGCAGCATTAACACTATCCAATAACTCTTTGGCAATATGTGCTGATGTGGTTGTAATGATAGGGGGATGATCGTTCTTTAAGATTTGTTGTTCTTGTTGGTGAAAATCAGCTCCCCACTCTAATTTAATATAATTTTCTACGCCCTTATCAAGATTATGCTGGGTTGTTAATAAAATAAGCTGGATATTACCTATCAACTGACTTTGAAACTCATCCATTTTGGGGGGTTCAGTAGTAATTAAGAGATCCAATTCACGAGAATGTAATTGTTTGACTAGCGACTGGCGTGTCGAAACGAGAGACTCGATTCTTGTTTCCCGATGGAGTTGATAAAATGTATTTATCCAGGATGTTAGATAGCTGTCCCATAGGGATGCTGTAGCGCCGATAGAGAGTTTTGAATGCTGGGCGACATAATTGATTTCTTTCTTCGCTAATTGCCAGGTATTCATTAGTGATTCTGCATAAGGTACCAGACGTTCTCCGGCTGCAGTTAGGCGGATATTATTACGATGTCGTGTGAATAGATTGGTACCCAATTGATTTTCTAGTTGGCGGATACGAAAACTAACAGCGGATTGTGTTAAATAGAGCGATTCAGCTGCCCGACCAAAGTGACGAGTCTTACTGACTTCCAAAAAGGTTTTCAGTAATTCAGTGTCCACATGTATCTCCAATAGTTTTTGTCGTTAAGATTTAAATATTTTGTTTTACAGAATGTCAAGCCTCCCTAATACTCCGCGCCATAAATTAGTATGACTTAGAGTTAGGAGTGTGTCAGATGGCTGAAAGCTTCATCACGACTAATCGTTTTTTTGATAATAAAAATTATCCACGTGGATTTTCCCGTCATGGTGATTTCACCATCAAAGAGGCTCAATTGCTAGAACGTTATGGTCATGCGTTCAATGAATTGGACCTTGGTAAACGTGAACCTCAAACAGAAGAAGAAAAACTGTTTGTTGCAGTTTGCCGTGGTGAACGTGCACCTGCAACAACAGAGGAAAAGGTATGGACTAAGTATTTGGAAAAAATTAGCCGTCCAAAACGTTTTCATACTCTTTCCGGCGGAAAACCGCAGATTGATTCTTCAGAGGACTATACCGATACTGATGATTAATACCATCATTGTTATTAATCACCTACGCAAGAGGGGCGATTGCCTCTCTTTTAGCCAATAACTTATCCAGCCTGCTTCTGTAATTGAATAAGTAACCTATCCATACTTCGATAGCTGAGTGCTTCCATAATATCTGGTTTTTCTATTCTTGCTTGTTCTTTTAAGTCTGCAATTGTGCGAGAAACCCTAAGTATTCTGTGCCAAGCACGTATAGATAGTCCTAATTTCAATAAAGTATTTTCCAGAAAAACGGCATTTTCCATACTAATTTTGCAAATAACTTCGGTTTGTTTGCTACTGAGATGGGCATTGATGTGCCCACAGCGCTCTACTTGTATTTTTCTTGCCCTTGCTACGCGTTTTTTGATTTCTTGACTACTTTCTCCATATTTTGTTGATGATTGACTTAAAGTTCCTGGAGGGAGCAGAGGAACTTCAATAGAGAGATCAAAACGATCTAAAAAAGGGCCTGATAGTTTAGAGAGGTAACGTAATACTTGGTGTGGGCTACTTCGGTTATGCATTCCTTGATGATAACCGGTTGGGCTAGGATTCATAGCTGCAATCAATTGAACTTGGGCAGGAAAACGGACTTTTGCTCTGGCACGGGATATTACTATTTCGCCGGATTCTAGCGGTTCCCGCAGGGCATCAAGGACACTGCGATTAAATTCAGGTAATTCATCTAGAAATAACACCCCATTATGGGCGAGAGAAATTTCTCCCGGCTTAGGTATTGAACCTCCTCCAACAAGAGCTGCCATTGAAGAACTATGATGAGGGGCTCTAAATGGGCGTATATGCCATTTTTGAGGATTAACTGGACATCCAGCTAAGCTATTGATTGCAGCGACGTCTAGCGCTTCCTGATGCGTTAATGGTGGTAATAAGCCACATAATCGGCTGGCAAGCATAGTTTTGCCAGTGCCTGGAGGGCCGAGTAGCAGAAGATTATGACCGCCAGCCGCGGTGATCTCCAATGCGCGTTTAGCTTGTTCCTGCCCAATAATATCCTGTATATCCAGAATAAATGCTTCAGTCTGTAGTTCGCCAAGAGGAGGAGAGGATAAAGCCGCTGTTTCTCCCTGTAAGAAGTGGCAAACTTGTAGCAAATGATTTGCCATTAATGTTTCGTTCTGAGACAAAATTGCCAGTTCAGCTTGATTTTCTGAGGAGAGGATTAGCTGTCTTCCTGCTCTTTTTGCACTCAATGCGGCGGGAATTGCTCCCGTAATTTTCCGTATTTCACCAGAGAGTGCTAACTCACCTAAAAACTCGTAATTATGTAGCTTATCTGTCGTGATTTGCTCTGATGCGGCTAAAATTGCAATCGCGATGGGTAAATCGTATCTTCCCCCTTCTTTGGGGAGATCTGCTGGTGCTAAATTGACAGTGATCCTTTTGGGAGGATAAGTAAAACCACTATTGATCAGAGCGCTTCGGACACGATCTCTGGCTTCTTTTACGGTAGTTTCAGGTAAACCAACAAGGGTGAGACCGGGTAAACCATTACTGATATGTGCTTCTATCGTGACGATAGGGGAATCAATACCAATTGTTGCCCGTGTATGAATAACGGCCAGTGCCATGATGCTCTCCTTAGCAAGAAAGCTGTTATCATGGATTGATAAAAAATAATGAAAAGTTGCCTTTCATTGTTTTGTGAAAAGGTTCGTAAATATATTTCTCATTATGAGAATACTGACACTATTCAGTCGGTTGAGTTTTAATAATAACATAGTGTTATATATGAAAATTCTAAAAATATTGAGTTCTTATGATAAAAAAATATAACGATAATAAGAGGTATTCGTTGATGATTATAATCATATAAAATACATAATATTAATTTAATAATTTTTAGTTCTATATACTGTTTATCGTGGTAATCATTAACCATAAGAATTAATTTCGATCACATTTTTGTCATGTTATCGAGACTTAGACGATTAACACATTTTTTTATTATTTTATTGTTTAATAATTTTATTAAACAAATAGATAGTAATTTTTTCTGAGCTAAAAATGAATGAATTCCAGTGGATTTAACTGTTTCTTAGTTATCTAAATGAAAAATATAAATAAAATAATTTAATTATAAAAAAACAAAAATAATCGTTGTCAACAATCATAGAAAGTGATAACTCTTAAATATACGTCAAGCATACGAATTAAAAACGAATAAAGTAAATTATGAACGCATTTGTCCTAGTGATTAGCCTAATTATTGTGAGCGTGGTGGTGATTATCCCACCGTGCGGGGCGGCACTTGGACGAAGAACGGCTTAGACAGAAGAATAGCCAGATTCCAAAAACCCCCGCACCGAAAGGCGCGGGGGTTTTTTTTAGGTCTGATACTGGGTTCGATAAGCAGAAGTCATAAAACATCACAACAGCCAATGACAAGGTAAACATAACAGGGGAGACGGCAATGAACGGGGCACAATCGGTTGTAGAGGCATTACGAAAACAGGGAATTGAAAAAGTTTTTGGTTATCCAGGTGGAGCCATCATGCCAGTTTATGATGCGCTGTATGATGGCGGTGTTGAGCATATTTTGTGCCGCCATGAACAAGGCGCTGTTATGGCAGCAATTGGCTATGCAAGGGCAAGTGGCAAGCCGGGTGTTTGCATCGCGACATCAGGGCCTGGAGCGACAAACCTAATCACGGGGTTGGCTGATGCATTATTGGATTCTGTGCCTGTTGTTGCGATTACCGGACAGGTGAGCTCTGAATTTATCGGGACGGATGCTTTTCAGGAAATTGATATACTGGGAATGTCTCTTTCTTGTACAAAACACAGCTTTCTTGTTGATTCACTGGAAAAATTACCTCAAATCATGGCCGATGCCTTCTCCATTGCCATGAGTGGTCGCCCAGGCCCTGTTCTGATTGATTTACCAAAAGATATTCAGTTAGCTCAAGGTGATTTTGCTCCCTATTTAATACCGACATCTCCCCTGTTTTCTCTTCCAAAACAAGAGATTGAATTAGCCCGTCAATTGTTAGCTTCATCTCGAAAACCTATTTTGTATGTGGGTGGTGGGATTGGCATGTCTGGCGCTGTTCCTGAATTACGTCATTTTGTCTCTGAGACGGGTATTCCCGTTGTTTCCACATTGAAAGGGTTGGGAGCAGCAGATTTTGAACATGAATGTTATTTGGGCATGTTAGGGATGCATGGTACTAAAGCAGCTAATCTTGCTGTTCAATCCTGTGATTTGTTAATTGCTGCTGGCGCGCGTTTTGATGACCGTGTTACAGGAAAGCTGAATACCTTTGCACCTCATGCCAACGTTATTCATTTGGACATTGATCCTGTTGAA
This sequence comes from Xenorhabdus thailandensis, assembly GCF_037996785.1. Classification (NCBI taxonomy): domain Bacteria; kingdom Pseudomonadati; phylum Pseudomonadota; class Gammaproteobacteria; order Enterobacterales; family Morganellaceae; genus Xenorhabdus; species Xenorhabdus thailandensis. The sequence continues at coordinate 285,311 of NZ_JBBMXF010000007.1, read as the reverse complement.
TTCAATAAATTACGCCAAACCCATGTGTCATTATTGGGTGATTTAAAAACGCTATTGCCTCATTTACAACAACCTTTATCTATCCAAGCCTGGCAGCAAGAAATCAAACAATTAAAAAACGAACATGCATGGCGTTATGACTATCAGGGTGAAAGTATTTATGCTCCGTTACTGTTAAAGCAGGTTTCTGAACGTGCTTCGTCCAGTACGGTTATCACAACCGATGTTGGTCAGCATCAGATGTGGGCGGCTCAGCACATGACTTTTAGTCAGCCAGAAAACTTCATCACATCAAGTGGATTAGGCACGATGGGATTTGGCATTCCGGCGGCGATTGGCGCCCAGATGGCTCGTCCTGAAGATATGGTTATCTGCATATCTGGTGACGGCTCCTTCATGATGAATGTTCAGGAATTGGGCACGATTAAACGCAAGCAATTGCCGGTCAAATTGATCTTATTGGATAACCAAAGATTGGGTATGGTTCGCCAGTGGCAAGAGCTGTTTTTTGACAAACGTTATAGCGAAACGATCTTAACTGATAATCCTGATTTTCTTACGTTGGCGCAGGCGTTTGGTATTCCGGGACAGAGAGTAACTCACAAAGCACAAGTGGATGAAGCATTGGATGCTTTGTTCAACAGCGAGGGCGCGTATTTATTACATGTGTCTATTGATGAATTAGAGAATGTCTGGCCATTGGTTCCACCGGGTGCAAGCAACGAAACCATGTTGGAGAAATCATTATGATACAGCATCAACTTGCTATTAAGGCGCGGTTCTGTCCTGAGATTTTGGAACGAATTTTGAGAGTTACCCGCCACCGCGGATTTCAGATATGCGCATTGAATATGGATCATATAACAGATAGTGATAATGTAAATATTGAACTCACCGTGTCTAGCCAACGTCCAGTTAATTTACTTTTTTCCCAACTGCTGAAATTGGTGGACGTTGCGGGTGTTGAGATCAAACATAAAGAATCACGATTAATAAGCGCATAATGCGCCCTTGAAGGAAAACTGAGAATGACAAAGCAAGCTGATTATATTTGGTTCAATGGGGAAATGGTGCCGTGGGCAGAGGCTAAAGTTCATGTTATGTCCCATGCATTACATTATGGTACTTCGGTATTTGAAGGGATTCGTTGCTATGACTCTCACAAAGGGCCTGTTGTTTTTCGTCATCGTGAACATATGCAGCGCTTGCGTGACTCAGCCAAGATTTACCGTTTTCCCGTCAGTCAAAGTGTGGACGAATTGATGGACGCTTGCCGTGAAACGCTGCGTAAAAATAAATTGGTCAGTGCTTATATTCGCCCATTGGTATTTGTGGGGAATGTTGGCATGGGAGTAAACCCACCTGCTGGTTATCAAACAGACGTTATTATTGCCGCTTTCCCGTGGGGCGCTTATCTCGGTGAGGAAGCCCTAGAGCAGGGTATTGATGCGATGGTTTCTTCATGGAATCGCATGGCAGCAAATACGATCCCTACAAGCGCAAAAGCGGGAGGTAATTATCTCTCTTCTTTACTGGTGGGAAGTGAAGCACGACGCCATGGTTATCAGGAAGGTATTGCACTGGATGTGCATGGTTATATTTCAGAAGGTGCGGGTGAAAACCTATTTGAAGTGAAGGATGGAATTCTATTTACACCGCCATTTACTTCATCTGCCCTGCCAGGGATCACCCGTGATGCCATCATCAAGTTAGCCCGGGATCTTGGTCTGGAAGTTCGTGAACAGGCACTTTCTCGCGAATCGCTTTATTTAGCGGATGAAGTTTTTATGACAGGAACGGCTGCGGAGATCACTCCGGTTCGTAGTGTAGATGGTATTCAGGTGGGTATTGGTAAATGCGGCCCAATTACTAAAAAAATCCAAAGTGCGTTCTTTGGCTTATTTGATGGTACGACAGAAGATAAATGGGGTTGGTTGGATCCGATTAATCCGTAATAAAAAATATAAAACCCAACGGGCGGTCGTTCCCCGCCTGTTTTAGTTAATTGATAAGACTTGGGAGTGAAGACAATGCCTAAATACCGTTCTGCCACGACGACTCATGGCCGCAATATGGCGGGAGCCCGCGCCTTATGGCGAGCCACAGGTATGACAGATGCAGATTTTGGAAAACCTATCATTGCGGTTGTTAACTCATTCACCCAGTTTGTACCAGGACATGTACATCTGCGTGATCTCGGTAAGCTGGTGGCAGAACAGATTCAGGCATCAGGAGGGGTTGCGAAAGAGTTCAATACCATTGCTGTTGATGATGGTATCGCAATGGGGCATGGTGGAATGCTCTATTCGTTACCTTCGCGGGAGTTGATTGCTGACTCAGTGGAATACATGGTCAATGCCCACTGTGCTGATGCTATGGTATGTATTTCCAACTGTGACAAAATCACGCCAGGCATGTTGATGGCATCTTTACGCTTAAATATTCCGGTTATTTTCGTTTCTGGTGGCCCAATGGAGGCGGGTAAGACGCGATTATCCGATCAGCTGATCAAACTGGATTTGGTTGATGCCATGATTCAGGGTGCCAATCCCAATGTCAGTGACGAACAGAGTGAACAAATCGAACGTTCTGCCTGTCCGACGTGTGGCTCTTGCTCAGGGATGTTTACGGCGAATTCGATGAATTGTTTGACCGAAGCACTTGGACTTTCACAGCCAGGTAATGGGTCACTGCTCGCTACTCATGCTGATCGTAAGACCCTGTTTATCAATGCTGGTAAACGCATTGTTGAACTGACTAAACGCTATTATGAACAAGATGATGCCAGCGCTCTCCCGCGTAGTATCGCGACCAAAGCGGCATTTGAAAATGCCATGATATTGGATATTGCGATGGGGGGATCAACTAACACCGTTTTGCATTTGTTGGCCGCAGCACAGGAAGCTGAAGTTGACTTCACGATGGCGGATATTGATCGTCTGTCTCGTCAGGTGCCGCATTTATGTAAAGTTGCTCCGAGCACCCAGAAATACCACATGGAAGATGTCCATCGTGCTGGCGGAGTGATTGGGATACTTGGTGAGCTTGATCGGGCGGGGCTTTTGCGCCGTGATGTGAAAAATGTTTTGGGTTTGGATTTGCCACAAACGTTGGCCCAATACGACATCATGCTGACAAAAGATGAAAGCGTTAAAAGGATGTATGCCGCGGGGCCAGCAGGCATTCGTACCACACAAGCTTTCTCACAAGATTGTCGTTGGCCGTCGTTGGATGCCGATCGTGAGACAGGATGTATTCGTGAACGTAACCATGCTTACAGTCAGGATGGTGGATTGGCTGTTTTGTTCGGCAACATTGCAAAAGATGGCTGCATTGTAAAAACAGCAGGCGTTGATAAAGAAATCCTGACTTTCCGTGGCCCAGCCAAAGTTTACGAGAGCCAGGAGGAGGCAGTAGAAGCCATTCTCGGTGGAAAAGTCGTGGCGGGCGACGTAGTTGTTATTCGTTATGAAGGGCCGAAAGGTGGTCCAGGTATGCAAGAAATGCTCTATCCCACCACTTATCTGAAATCGATGGGATTGGGGAAAAGTTGTGCATTGATTACGGATGGACGTTTCTCAGGCGGAACATCGGGTTTATCTATTGGTCACGTCTCTCCAGAAGCGGCAAATGGTGGCTTGATTGGTCTGATTTATGACGGTGATATCATCAATATTGATATTCCAAACCGTAAAATTCAGTTGGATGTGACGGAAACAGAACTGGCAGAGCGTACACAGGCTGAATTATCTCGCGGAGATAAAGCATGGACACCTAAGTCCCGTGAACGTCAGGTTTCTTTGGCATTACGTGCTTATGCTTCATTGGCGACCAGTGCTGACAAAGGCGCTGTGCGCGATAAAACCAAACTGGGGAGTTGATTGTGGCGGTTTATCCTCTTAATACTGAACCCAAGGGAGCGGAATATCTCAAGGCGGCACTGAGTGCGCCAGTTTATGATATTGCTCAAGTCACTCCCTTACAGGAAATGAAAAAAATCTCTGCGCGTTTAGGCAATACGATTTTGGTTAAACGGGAAGATCGCCAGCTGGTACATAGTTTCAAATTGCGCGGTGCGTACGCGATGATCGCAGGTTTGACGGAAGAACAAAAAAGTAAAGGTGTCATCACGGCTTCCGCGGGCAACCATGCGCAAGGCGTTGCATTATCGGCCAGTAAGGTTGGCATAAAAGCCACTATTGTCATGCCGATAGCGACAGCGGATATTAAAGTCGATGCAGTCCGTAGTTTTGGTGGCGAGGTGCTGTTGCATGGTACGAACTTTGATGAAGCGAAAGCAAAAGCCATTGAGATGGCAAAAGAGCACGGTTACACCTTTGTTCCACCCTTTGACCATCCTGTCGTGATTGCAGGCCAGGCGACACTGGCAATGGAGTTGCTACAGCAGGATGTTCATCTTGATCGTATCTTTGTTCCGGTTGGTGGTGGCGGATTGATTGCAGGGGTTGCTGTTCTCATTAAACAGCTTGTACCTGAAATGAAGATCATTGGTGTGGAAGCCGAGGATTCTGCCTGTTTGAAAGCCGCACTGGAAGCTGGGCATCCGGTCGATTTGCCGAGAGTTGGATTATTCGCGGAAGGTGTGGCGGTTAAACGCATTGGCGACGAAACGTTTCGCTTATGCCAGCAATATGTCGATGAGGTCATTACAGTAGACAGTGATGCTATCTGTGCTGCCATGAAAGATATCTTTGAAGATGTTAGGGCTGTGGCCGAACCTTCTGGTGCTCTGGCGCTGGCAGGCTTGAAGAAATATGTCCAGCAACACCAGATTCAGGGAGAACGGCTGGCACATATTCTTTCTGGGGCTAATGTGAATTTTCATGGATTGCGTTACGTTTCAGAACGCTGCGAACTTGGAGAGCAACGCGAAGCTTTGTTGGCGGTGACTATCCCTGAACAAAAGGGGAGTTTCTTACAGTTTTGCCAGATATTGGGTACTCGTGTCGTCACTGAATTTAGCTATCGTTATTCGGATGCAACAGATCCAAACCAAGCCTGTATCTTTGTTGGTATCAGATTGAGTCGGGGAAATACTGAACGTCATGAAATCATTGAAGAATTAAAAACATCGGGGTATCAAGTTGCTGATTTTACGGATGATGAAATGGCGAAGCTGCATGTTCGTTATATGATCGGTGGCAGGCCATCTAAGCCGTTGCAGGAGCGATTGTTTAGTTTTGCCTTTCCTGAATCTCCGGGCGCTTTGCTGAAATTTTTGCAAACATTAGGGACGCATTGGAATATCACACTGTTTCATTACCGCAGTCATGGCACGGATTATGGGCGCGTATTAGCTGCCTTTGAACTTTCAGGACCAGAAGTCTGTTTTGATCGCCATTTGGATGTGCTGGGCTATGAATATCATGATGAAACCGATAATCCTTCATTTAAATTATTTCTGACTTAATCATCAATCAGTTAAAGAAATAAACAGCAAAATATCTTCTAAAAATACCAATTGCCTTTCAAGATGCGTCTAATATCTCCCCGCGTAGAGGGGGAGATATTAGCAATTGCAAGCTAGCCAAATAATAACGATAGTCAGACTACAATAGTTCCCAAAATGCCTTAATCAACGGTTCGTTTAAGCGTTTACTCAACGCACAGACACCCAATTCAAACGGTTCGACCAGTGCAATATTTTCCAGCAGTGAAATTCGGTTACGTACAGGTTCAGGGCTATTTTCGACCACAACCGTAGGGATCAGTGCAATCCCGCAACCTAGTGCTACCATAGAAACAATCGCTTCATGGCCGGAAACTGTTGCGTAAATGACGGGGTGCAGGATCTTATGCCGCCGAAACCACAGTTCAATGCGCCTGCGGGAAGGCCCATGCTCAGGCAGGATAAAAGGGATGTTATTCCAGTCGGGATGTTCTTGTATAGCGAGATTTCTCACGATACAAGGCAGAGCAGGGGCAATCAATACCAATGGTACTTCGCCTATTTTGGTAAAGCTGACATTATCAGCCAGTTTCTCTGGCTTGCCCGCAATCCCCAAATCTACAGCATCGGATTGAACTTTATCAACAGCATCAGCAGCATCTCCTGTTGTCAGTTTAATTTCCACCAACGGATGTTCTGCCCGAAATTTATCCAATACTTGTGGAAGATGGCTATACGCAGCCGTGACTGAACAGAATAGACGTAACTCTCCTGTCAGTGATGGGCTTTGGTGGTTTAATGAATGCTGTAACTGTTTATATTGCAGGAGAGTTTGCTGGGCAAATTGTTTGAATTGTTCACCGGCGGCGGTCAATTTTACTGTTCGGTTATCCCGCAGAAAAAGCGGATGCCCCAATAACTCCTCAAGGCGCTGGATCTGGCGTGAAAGTGTGGATGGGCTGACGTGCATGGCTTTGGCTGAGCGGCCAAAATGACAACTTTCTGCAAGGTGTAAAAACAGTTTTAAATCACGTAGATCCATCGTTTTTAGGCCCTTTATTGAGAGGTTGTTTGTCGTGAAAAAGTTTGTTGCATAAACTGCAATGTAGTCTTGTTAATATATCAATTTCAGCAATGGCTCGCATGTCATATATTGTTTCTATGCAAACGACCTCACACCTAATTATTATATCGGAGTCACCATGGCTAATTATTTTGATACGTTGAACTTACGCCAACAATTGGCGCAGTTAGGCAAATGTCGGTTTATGGCGCGGGAAGAATTTGCTGACGAAGCAGGGTATTTGAAAGGCAAGAAAGTGGTGATCATCGGTTGTGGTGCGCAAGGGCTAAACCAGGGACTGAATATGCGTGATTCTGGTTTAGATATTGCTTATGCCTTGCGTAAAGAAGCGATTGATGAAAAGCGACCATCATGGCGTAAAGCAACCGAAAATGGCTTCAAAGTTGGCACTTATGAAGAGTTAGTTCCACAGGCTGATTTGGTTATCAACCTGACGCCAGACAAACAGCATTCCGCGGTGGTTCAAGCAGTGCAACCCTTGATGAAAGAAGGGGCAGCGCTGGGCTATTCTCACGGCTTCAACATCGTCGAAGTGGGTGAGCAAATACGCAAAGATATTACCGTTGTGATGGTTGCACCTAAATGTCCGGGTACGGAAGTGCGTGAAGAGTATAAGCGTGGATTCGGTGTACCCACTCTGATTGCTGTACATCCAGAAAATGATGCAAAAGGCGAAGGGATGGCGATTGCGAAAGCATGGGCAGCCGCAACAGGAGGACACCGCGCTGGCGTACTGGAATCTTCCTTCGTAGCGGAAGTTAAATCAGATTTGATGGGAGAACAAACCATCTTGTGTGGCATGTTACAGGCAGGTTCTTTGTTGTGCTATGACCAACTGGTTGCTGATGGTGTTGATTCCGGTTATGCCGGAAAATTAATCCAGTTTGGTTGGGAAACTATCACTGAAGCGCTGAAACAAGGCGGCATTACATTAATGATGGATCGTCTTTCCAACCCAGCGAAATTGCGTGCTTATGCTTTGTCTGAACAACTGAAAAACATTTTAACTCCGCTGTTCCAGAAACATATGGATGACATCATTTCTGGCGAATTCTCTTCCACAATGATGGCAGATTGGGCAAATGGGGATAAAAACTTGCTGGCTTGGCGTGAAGAAACGGGTAAAACGTCATTCGAAAATTATCCGAACTATACAGGGCAGATCAGTGAGCAAGAATACTTTGATCATGGTGTCCTGATGATTGCCATGGTCAAAGCAGGGGTAGAACTGGCATTTGAAACGATGGTAGATACTGGCATCGTTGAAGAGTCTGCTTATTATGAATCTTTGCATGAACTGCCATTGATTGCGAATACCATTGCTCGCAAGCGTCTGTATGAAATGAACGTGGTAATTTCTGATACTGCGGAATATGGTAACTATCTGTTCTCATACGTCGCTGTTCCGTTGCTGAAAGAGAAATTCATGGCAACCCTGCAAGCCGGAGATTTAGGAAAAGCAGTTGCAGATCGTAGCATTGATAATGCGCAGTTGCGTGATGTGAATGAGGCGATCCGTAACCACCCGATTGAAGTTATCGGCCGTACTTTGCGTGGTTATATGACGGATATGAAACGCATTGCAGTTGGTGGTTAATACAATGTTATCCTGCCCGAAGTGACTTTATCGGGCAGGTAGCTCTTTCATTCTTACAAATTGAATTTCAGTTTTAATTCATCGATGGCTTGTCGCTGACATGCTTCAAATCGTTCTTTCGGTTGTTGTGCTTGGATCATGTTCAGGGCCGGATCGTTAACTTTAGTGCGCACACCGCTTAATTCCTCCATGACAGCTAATCCACAGAAAGGTACATAGGCTTCGGAATACCCCCCTTCGTGAACGATAACTAATTTGCCATGGCATAGTTTATCGGCTGCTTGCTGTACCCTGCGGGTCATTTCACGGAAGCTGTCACTATGCAATTGCATTCGTGCCAGAGGATCAAAGGCATTGGCATCATAACCGCAGGCAATGATGATCAATTCTGGTTGGTAACGTCGCAATGCCGGGAGCACAATCTGATCCATAGCATAAAGATAACTATTGTGCCCAGCTCCCGCCATCAATGGGATATTGAGATTGAAACCTTCTCCTTTGCCGGCGCCAATATCTTCCTCGCCACTGTAGCCTTCGGGATAGCAGCCATCTTGATGCAGAGAAATAGTCAAAACATCATCACGTTCCCAGAAGATATGTTGGGTTCCATTGCCGTGGTGGACATCCCAGTCAATGACTGCGACTCGGCCAACTCCAAGCTGCTCTTTTGCGTGCTCAATGGCGAGGGCAATATTGGCAAGGAAACAAAATCCCATTGCTTGATCTGGCAGGCAGTGGTGTCCGGGGGGACGGGAAAGGCTGTAGGCATTATCCAACTCGCCTTGTAACACCGTTTTTACTGCGGCATAAGTGAGTCCGGCGGATAGTTTAGCGATTTCATAGCTGCCTTGTCCTATTGGTGCTTCTGAACCTAATATTCCTCCGCCATTATCACTCACGGACTTAAAGCGCTGTAAATACTCTTCGGTATGCACCAGTCTCAGCGTTGCATCATCAAGAGGTTCAGCACCACGCAGTTGCAACGAATGACTTAATCCCGAAATATCCATTAAGTTTTTCATTCTGCGTTTTGTTTCCGGTGATTCTGCATGTCCTGCACCATTGGGAGGTTGTACCCATCCTCCAACAGGAAATGTCATAACGTGTGATAATCCAGAATTGTGCCAGAAACAGAGTTCATCAAAGAAAAAGCCCGTTTTACGTAACATATTACATCCTCTTTGATTTTCTTTATCTTTCAAACTATAGCTTGAAATCTATTGGGTATATTGATTGTATGTCAGCAAGCGTAATTAGCTGTTATAACATTAATGTAGTTAAATAGATCCTATGTATTTCAATGACAGTAGCATCAAAATTGATATAGTTTTCGAAACAATATGCGATTAAATCCAAACCAACAACAAGCGGTTGAATTTGTAACAGGGCCTTGCCTGGTTCTGGCAGGTGCAGGCTCTGGCAAGACACGAGTGATCACCAATAAAATTGCCCACCTGATCCGCACCTGTGGTTATCAGGCTCGCCATATTGCGGCAGTCACTTTTACTAATAAAGCGGCACGTGAAATGAAAGAACGTGTTGCCCAAACCTTGGGTCGTAAGGAGACACGGGGGCTGATGATCTCGACTTTCCATACTTTGGGGTTGGAGATTGTTAAGCGTGAACACAAAGCGTTGGGAATGAAAAGTAACTTCTCATTATTTGATGATCAAGATCAGATGGCTTTGCTAAAAGATCTTACTGCGGATTTGCTGCAAGAAGACAAAGATCTGCTACAAAAACTGACTTCGAACATTTCTAACTGGAAGAGTGACTTAATGTCGCCGGAACAAGTGATGAGAATGGCACGCTCAGCGCAAGAACACCAGTTTGCAGAATGTTACCGTCGCTATGACTTACACTTAACTAGTTGTAATGTCCTCGATTTTGATGATCTGATTACCAAACCAACTTTGCTGTTAATGCATGATGAAGAAGTTAGGGAGCGTTGGCAGAATAAAATTCGCTACTTGCTGGTGGATGAATATCAGGATACGAATACCAGTCAATATCAACTGGTGAAATTATTAGTGGGTAATCGCGCACGTTTTACTGTGGTCGGGGATGATGATCAATCCATTTATTCATGGCGTGGTGCTCGTCCACAGAATTTGATTTTATTGAAGGACGATTTCCCGCAGTTGAATGTGATTAAGCTGGAACAAAATTACCGTTCATCAGGGCGGATATTGAAAGCAGCGAATATTCTGATAGCTAACAATCCCCATGTTTTTGAAAAAAAACTCTTTTCGGAATTGGGATATGGTGATCCACTCAGGGTGATCGAAGCGAACAATGAAGATCATGAAGCTGAGCGTGTAGTGGGGGAGTTGATCGCTCATCACTTCATCAATAAAACGGACTATAAAGATTACGCTATTTTATATCGCGGTAATCATCAATCCCGTATCTTCGAAAAAATGTTGATGCAAAACCGCATTCCTTACCGAATTTCAGGGGGAACATCGTTCTTTTCTCGGCCTGAAATTAAAGACTTGCTCTCTTATTTGCGTGTTTTGACCAACCCTGAGGATGACAGTGCGTTTCTACGTATCGTCAATACACCACGGCGAGAAATCGGTGCAGTGACGATCCAGAAATTGGGCGAATGGGCGAATAGTCGCAGTAAGAGCTTATATCAAGCCAGTTTTGATCTTGGGCTGGAACAGTATTTAACCGGACGTGGTTTGGCGGCATTACAGCGTTTTACCCACTGGATGGCCGAAATAGCTCGTCAGGCGGAGCGGGAGCCACTGCTGGCTGTGAGAGACTTACTGCGTGGCATGGATTACGAAAGCTGGTTATATGAAACCTCCCCCAGCCCAAAAGCGGCTGAAATGAGAATGAAAAACGTCAACCAACTTTTCACTTGGATGAGTGAAATGCTTGAAGGAGATGACTTGAATGAGCCAATGTCTCTTTCCCAAGTTGTGGCGCGTTTTACGTTGCGGGATATGCTGGAGAAAGGCGAGGAAGATACAGAGTTGGATCAAGTTCAGTTAATGACGTTACATGCTTCCAAAGGACTGGAGTTTCCCTATGTTTTTTTGGTTGGTATGGAAGAAGGTTTATTACCACACCAAAGCAGCATTGATGAGGACAACATTGAGGAAGAGCGTCGTTTGGCTTATGTCGGCATCACACGGGCACGGAGAGAACTTTTTTTCAGCCTCAGCAAAGAGCGCCGCCAGTTTGGTGAACTTATCCGTCCAGAACCGAGCCGATTCTTGCTTGAATTGCCCCAGGATGACTTGGCTTGGCCACAAGGTAAGCGAGTGATGAGCGCAGAAGAAAGAATGAAACAGGGGCAATCGCGCCTTGCCGACATTAAATCCCGTCTGGGGCTCGGACTGAGAAACGGCAAATAGATAGCTCGATAATAATCCCCTGCATTTACGGATAACTACAGGGGAATAAAGTAAAAATTTCAGCCTAAACGAGAGTTATTTTGTTCCTCTAGCAACAACAACCATTGGACATAACTCTGCCATTTCATTTCTTGCTGTAATGCTTCAGTTCTGAGTGGATGTTTTATCTGCCATTGATAAGGCAAAGTGATAATGAGCGTTTCATTTTCCGCCTGTAATCGTAATGCAGGCAAAGTGTCATCCCGCCGACGGTTAGCGAAAATAATTGCCAGACGCAATAAGCGACATAACCGTTGTGCCTGTATCAATGGCACAGCATTTTGCTGACTGAGCGATGCTAAATCCACCGGGCCGCTTTGATTTCTCAATAGCGTAGCCAACAGTCGTTTTTGGGCAGGAGTATAGCCGGGCAGATCCAGGTGGCTTATCAAATAAGCGGAATGTGCAGGCCCCTGACGGAAATCAATAAACAGGCCTATTTCATGGAGCAAACAGGCACCACCTAATAATTCGCGACAACGTTTGTCCAATTTCCATGACTTGGCAACTTGTTGGAAAAAATTTTCGGCTAACTGTTTGACACGTTGTGCCTGCTCAATATCCAATTGAAAGCGATGCTGAATATTGCACAGGGTTCTTGCGCGAATATCCTGTTCAATCGGCGCATCCAGCATCCCGTAAACCAGGCCTTCACGTAGCGCGCCGCCTGCCAGTATCATATTTTCGATATTCAATGCCTGAAAAATAGCGATCAAGATGGCCAATCCACTTGGAAAAACCAACGTCCGTTCCAGTGTCAGCCCATCAATTTCCAACTCTTCCAGCTTGCCGCATTCAATTGCCTGATGTTTAAGTTGCTGGAGTTTGGGTAGGGTGATCAATTCATCCATACCTTGGGCAATCATGATTTCCTGCAAGGCTTGTACTGTGCCGGAAGCTCCTACGCAAATGTTCCAGCCTTGCTTAAGCAGCTTAGCAGTAACTGGGCTGAGAATATCGTGCGCAGCAGCTTCTGCGCTGGCAAAGTTTTCTGCTGTCAGGCGGCGATCATTGAAATAACGTTCCAGCCAGGTAACACAGCCCATTTCAAGGCTGAAAAGCTGATTGGTTTTGGCTCCAACACCAGTGACCAACTCGGTACTGGCACCACCAATATCTACGACAAGCCGATTTTCAGACCCACCAGTTGTGTGAGCAACACCTTGATAAATTAGCTGAGCTTCTTCTTCGCCGCTGATCACATGAACGGGCTTGCCTAATATTTCTGAGGCCTTTTTGACAAACTCATCTGAATTTTCAGCCAGCCTCAAGGTTGCGGTAGCAACAACACGGATTTGTGAGGCAGGAATATTTTGCAAATATTCGGAAAAGAGGTGCAAGCACTGCCATCCCCGTTCCATTGCCTGTTGTGATAAATGATTATTTTTATCTAATCCGGCAGCTAGCCTGACTTTGCGTTTTATGCGAGTAACGACTTGAATGCTGCCGGATACTTCACGGATGACCAGCATATGAAAACTGTTTGAGCCTAAATCAATAGCCGCATAAAGAGAAGAAGTACTCAGCATAGTATTTATTCCGGCCTGTGTTGTTTCAGCATCGTGTTATTTCAATTTTTAGCTTGGGCGTTTACTGTTACGTGTTGTATTGCCACGGCGTGGTATGCCGGTACGCCGAGGATGTCCCCCTGAGCGTGTGCGATTACGGCGCTTAGGTACTGGCAGATCTTTTAGTAATGCATCACTGTTATATTTGCTAACAGGTATCTGGTGCTGAATATATTCTTCAATGGCCGTTAAGTTCAGCGCGTATTCTTCACACGCCAGGCTGATGGAATGGCCGCTTTCTCCAGCACGGCCTGTCCGGCCAATCCGGTGAACATAATCTTCACAATCATCCGGTAGATCATAATTAAATACATGTGTCACCGATGGGATATGCAGACCACGGGCGGCAACATCTGTGGCAACCAGAATGTCCAGATTACCCAGGCTGAATTCTTCAAGAATACGCAGACGTTTTTTTTGTGCAACATCACCAGTCAGTAAACCAACTCGATGACCATCAGCAGCCAGATGGGCCCAGATATCTTCGCAACGGTGTTTGGTATTGGCAAAAATGATGCAGCGATCAGGCCATTCTTCTTCCAGCAGAGTCTGTAGCAGGCGCATTTTTTCTTCGTTGGAAGGATAAAATAGCTCTTCCTGAATGCGGTGTCCTGTCTTTTGCAGCGGTTCCACTTCCACATACTCAGGATTATTCATCTGCTCAAAAGCCAGTTCACGCACTCGATAAGAGAGAGTTGCGGAAAACAGCAAATTCATTCTTTCTGAGGCCGCAGGGAGTCGGCGGAACAACCAACGAATATCTTTGATAAAGCCTAGATCATACATGCGATCTGCTTCATCAAGTACCACAACTTGAATGGCACCAAGATGGATATGGCCCTGTTTTGCGTAATCGATCAAACGCCCTGTTGTGCCAATGACGATATCGACGCCAGCTTCCAAAACCTTAAGCTGTTTATCATAGCCATCGCCGCCGTAGGCAAGACCCATTCTCAACCCAGTGGCTTGTGCCAATTCTTCTGCGTCAGAGTAGATTTGCACCGCCAATTCACGGGTAGGTGCCATAATCAACGCTCTTGGCTGATTAGTTTTACGCTCTTTCTTTGCAGGATGAGTCAACAAGTAATTAAAAGTAGACGCCAAAAATGCCAGCGTCTTGCCCGTTCCGGTTTGTGCTTGCCCCGCAACATCTCGGCCTTCGACAGTTAAAGGCAATGTTAGCGCCTGTATCGGCGTGCAGTTGGAAAACCCCTTTTTCTCAAGGGCTTCTAAGACCTTGGGGTGCAATGCGAAGTCGGAAAACTTCTTTTCTGTCAAATGTGTTTTGCTCATAGTAAGGTAGAATATCAGTTAACTATTGCTTTAAGAAAGTGTATCCGTTGAAATAAAGACACCCTTATGTTGGTTAATGTACACTGACACTGTAAAAGATATTACTTTTGGAGCAAAAAATGAGTGCGAATATTATTTCTCTGACTGATGCTGGCTTTGGAAACGATGTTTTGAAAGCACAAGGTCCTGTTCTCGTTGAATTTTGGGCTGAATGGTGCGGTCCTTGTAAAATGATAGCCCCTATTCTGGATGAAATTGCTACAGAATACGAAGGAAAGCTGACAGTTGGCAAGCTGAACATTGATGATAATCCAGCAACAGCACCAGAATACGGTATTCGTGGTATTCCAACACTGATTCTGTTTAAAGGTGGTGAAAAGGTTGCAGTAAAAGTAGGTGCTTTGTCAAAAACTCAATTGAAAGAGTTTTTGGAACCACACCTCTAATTTAGAATCAGGTCACAGTAATTACGGACGTTTGGCGTATGAGATGATTTATCTCATTGACCGCTAGACGTCCGCTACGAAGCATGGTAAGTTAGCGGCCATATGCTTGTATGATGCTTAGTTTGAATAAATTCTTTATTCGGTATAAAGGCTTATTGATATAAAGAGTTGACATTAAGCATGTTACATACTAAATAATTTGTAGTGTCTGATAAATCTGTTATCTCTGGGTCACCTGAAGTATCTGATGACATATCGCATTTGGTAAAATTTCTGAGTCTATATACGATTAACCCAGTATATAGCTTAGTACACTCATAGCGTCCTAATGCTAACTATCTTTAAGCAGGGTGTTTTTATCCTAGGCATTTTTATGTCGAACCTTCTCCTTCTTGTGCTAGGTGTTAGGTCTAGAATTTGCTAACAGTGCTTATGTTAAAAAGACGTTTATGCTGAAAGATGTGTATGCTGAAATAGTGTCCACTGTTAAACTTTAATAGTGTTTGCACTGTAAAATTGTATCTATATTATAGATAGTTATAACATATGGTACATAGATAATTAGAAGATAGTTTTGACAGTTTGTCAGCCTTATTTTGAAATCAATCTGAGTACTTCAAACTTATTGCCTTGTAATGTAATTTAATATGTTAGCAGGTGTTATTCGTTTCTGGTACAAATAAACAGGCATCGATAATGCTGCCATACCATTCACGTTCATAGTTCGAGATATACCCCGAGTTAAAGAACCCACCATTATGAATCTTACCGAATTAAAGAATACGCCGGTATCTGAGTTGATTACTCTCGGCGAAAATATGGGGCTGGAAAACCTGGCTCGTATGCGTAAGCAGGACATCATTTTCTCTATTCTCAAACAGCATGCGAAAAGCGGAGAGGATATTTTCGGAGATGGTGTGCTGGAGATATTGCAGGATGGATTTGGTTTCCTCCGCTCCGCAGACAGCTCTTACCTTGCAGGTCCTGATGATATCTACGTTTCTCCTAGTCAAATCCGCCGCTTTAACCTCCGTACCGGTGACACCATTTCAGGGAAAATCCGCCCACCAAAAGAGGGTGAACGCTATTTTGCTCTGTTGAAAGTTAATGAAGTCAACTTTGACAAACCTGAAAATGCCCGCAGTAAGATCCTGTTTGAAAACCTGACTCCACTTCATGCTAACAACCGTTTGCGAATGGAGCGTGGTAATGGTTCAACTGAAGATTTGACAGCCCGTGTTCTGGATCTGGCCGCACCGATTGGCCGTGGTCAGCGTGGCCTGATTGTTGCCCCACCAAAAGCGGGTAAGACCATGCTACTGCAAAATATTGCGGCTAACATCGCTTATAATTATCCAGATTGTGTTTTGATGGTATTGCTGATTGATGAGCGTCCAGAAGAAGTCACCGAAATGCAGCGTCTGGTAAAAGGTGAAGTTATTGCTTCTACCTTTGATGAACCCGCTTCTCGCCATGTTCAAGTGGCTGAAATGGTGATCGAAAAAGCAAAACGTCTGGTTGAACACAAGAAAGACGTTATTATCCTGTTGGATTCTATCACCCGTCTGGCTCGTGCATATAACACTGTTGTTCCTGCTTCCGGTAAGGTCTTGACGGGTGGTGTGGACGCGAATGCTCTGCATCGTCCAAAACGTTTCTTTGGTGCCGCACGTAATGTTGAAGAAGGCGGTAGCCTGACCATCATTGCGACTGCGCTGGTTGATACTGGCTCCAAGATGGATGAAGTTATTTACGAAGAATTTAAAGGTACAGGTAACATGGAATTGCACCTGTCCCGTAAGATTGCTGAAAAACGCGTCTTTCCAGCCATTGATTACAACCGTTCTGGGACACGTAAAGAAGAGCTGCTCACTGCGCAGGATGAGCTACAGAAAATGTGGATCTTGCGTAAGATTATTCATCCGATGGGTGAAATTGATGCGATGGAATTTCTTATCAACAAACTGGCTATGACAAAAACAAATGAAGAGTTCTTCGACTTTATGAAACGCTCATAGTGTTTGTAAAATAGATAATTCCGTAGTGATCCGTAAATAAATAATATTTACTACCTAAGACGCCACAAAAAAGTGGCGTTTTTTTTTATCGATTACTTATTCTACTCTGTTTCCCCAAAATGGTCTATTTTTTGCATGGTTTTGGGGTGGTTAGATGCGTTTTTCTTAACTAACCATTTTATAATTATGAGTCATGCATGACAGGTCGTATGGTCCATTTTGAGTAATTTTATAAGTCAGGATGTCTTGTTTTGTTAACAGGAAACTTATGGATTTGGTGTCAAGTGGGACATCCATAAGTATATGAATAATAGATGCCCCATCATTAATTTTGATAGAGAGTTGTTATTGTGAATATTCCCAGTATGAGTATCGAAATTTTCTACGTATTTATATTCTCATTTGTATTTTTATTTGTAGCTCGTAAAGCAGCAAAAGAAATCGGTTTGGTTGATAAACCTAATTATCGTAAACGTCATCATGGTTTAGTTCCTTTGGTAGGGGGGATATCTGTTTTTTTTGGTGTTTGTTTCGCATTTGTTATTACAAAAGAGTTTATACCTCATAAGTGGTTGTATTTGGCTTGTGCGGGAATATTAGTGTTTATCGGTGCCTTAGATGACCGTTTTGATATTAGCGTGAAGATTCGGGCTACTATCCAGGCTTTGGTTGGTATCAGTATGATGTATTTTGCTGGCCTGAAGCTTAATAGCTTGGGACATACATTCGGACCATGGGAAATGACACTCGGGCCATTCAGCTACGTTGTGACACTATTTGCTGTTTGGGCCGCTATCAATGCTTTCAATATGGTGGATGGTATTGATGGGTTGCTGGGTGGTTTATCTTGTGTCTCTTTCGGTGCATTGGGTATTTTGTTGTACGAAAGTGGCAATACGGCATTAGCGTTTTGGTGTTTTGCATTTATAGCAGGGATATTGCCTTATATCCTCCTTAATCTTGGCATATTAGGAAAACGTTTCAGGGTATTTATGGGGGATGCAGGAAGTACTTTGATCGGTTTTACCATTATTTGGCTATTGACTGAAGCGACGCAAGGTGCAAATGCTTCTATTAGTCCTGTGACAGCATTATGGGTCATAGCGATCCCACTGATGGATATGGTTGCTATTATGTACCGTCGGTTGCGTAAGGGAATGAGCCCATTTTCTCCAGATCGTCAGCACATTCATCATTTAATTATGCGTTCTGGATTTACTTCCCGTCAGTCATTTATTTTGATTACTTTGTCTGCGGCTCTATTAGCATCAATTGGAATCATTGGAGAGAAGCTCAGTTTTGTTCCTGAGTGGATAATGTTGGCATTATTTTTGCTTGCATTTATTTTGTATGGCTATTGCATCAAAAGAGCGTGGAAAGTAGCTCGCTTTATTAAGCGGTGTAAACGCCGTATGAATCGGGCAGCAAGCCATCATTAAAAAATCGACAATCAAAGGGGTTTTGTGCAGTGATAATCTCAGAAACGAAATCTAAACAGGATCAACCTGCTATAGAGCATGAACTGGATATTCAGGCTTTGTGTTATGCTTTGTGGCATGGAAAGATATGGATTATCGCACTGGCAATCATTTTCGCTGCCGTCGCTCTGGGGGCATCTTATTTGATGCAACAAAAATGGAGCGCAACCGCTATTGTGGATTTACCAACAACAAATAATTTGGGTAGCTATTATTCGCAACAACAATTTTTGCGTAATTTAGATACCCATATCAATGCTTCGCCAGAAGCGCAATTACCGACCATTCCAGACGGTGCATACAAAGAATTCATGACGCAGGTTTCTGCGTATGATACCCGTCGTGAATTTTGGCTTCATTCTGAGTATTACAAACAACGTAAGGAAGGGCATGCCAAAGCGGATGCTGTATTGTTGGATGAATTAATCAACGATATTAAAATCATGCGCAGTGATGATAGAACATCATCAAATGACAGTATCAAATTGACAGCAGAAACTGCCATTGATGCCAATCAACTTCTGCGTCAGTATATTGCGTTTGCCAACCAACGGGCGAGCACTCACTTGAACAACGAAATCAAAGGGGCGTGGGCGACGCGGACTCAGTCAATGAAAGCGTTAGTGAAACGTCAGGAGATGGTGGCAAAGGCGATATATAATCGTGAATTGAATGTCTTGCAGCAGTCACTGAAAGTAGCTGATAAGCAAGGTATTCACCGTAATCAGACAAACATTCCTATCGAAGAACTGCCTGAATCCAAAATGTTTATGTTGGGTACATCATTATTGCAAGCCCAAATTGAAACTTTGGAAGCCACGGGTCCTGATTACAGCATCGATTATGATCAAAATATCGCGATGCTGGCTACATTAAATGTTGGTCCGACTTTGCAGGACGCTTTCCTAACTTACCGCTATCTTAGAACACCGGAAGAACCGGTTAACCGAGACAGTCCTCGCCGTGTTTTCATGATGATTTTATGGGGAGCTGTAGGCATGTTGATTGGCGCAGGTGTCGCGTTGGTAAGACGTCCTCGTCCCGATAGTTCATATAAGTAACTATAAACGATAGGTTTTTGATTCCCATTCTTGGAAGTATCTGCAATGATTGACAAAATAAGAGAGTCACTGTGAAAGTGTTGACTGTGTTTGGTACTCGGCCGGAGGCCATTAAAATGGCTCCGTTGGTACATGCGTTGGCTATGGATGCTGCCTTTGAAGCAAAAGTGTGTGTCACAGCTCAGCATCGGGAAATGCTGGATCAGGTATTGCATCTGTTTGGGATAACGCCGGATTTTGATCTGAATATCATGCAAAAAGGGCAGGATCTGACGGATATCACATGTCGTATCTTGCAAGGTATAAAGCCTGTATTAGAAGAATTCAAACCCGATGTGGTATTGGTGCATGGTGACACAACAACCACCATGGCAACGAGTCTGGCCGCTTTCTATCAGCATATTCCAGTAGGTCATGTTGAAGCTGGCTTAAGAACAGGGGATCTTTATTCTCCATGGCCGGAAGAAGCCAACCGTAAGATTGCTGGGCACTTGGCCATGTACCATTTTGCACCGACGGAAAACTCCCGGAATAATCTCTTAAAAGAATCCATTGCGGAAAACCGTATTTTTGTTACAGGCAATACGGTAATTGATACCCTGTTATCAGTGCGTGATCGCATCATGAATGATGAAGCCATGTATGGGCAGTTTAGCGAGCTTTATCCTTTCCTTAACCTAAATAGAAAAATGATCTTGGTAACAGGTCATCGTCGGGAAAATTTTGGTAAAGGGTTTGAGCGTATTTGTGAAGCATTGGCACAGATTGCCAGAACGCATCCTGATGTCCAGATAGTTTATCCGGTTCATTTGAATCCGAATGTCAGTGAACCTGTTAAGCGCATTTTGCATGACATTGATAACGTTGTCCTTATCAAACCACAGGATTATCTGCCCTTCGTCTATTTGATGAATCATGCCTATTTAATCTTGACCGACTCAGGGGGGATTCAGGAAGAAGCGCCTTCTCTGGGAAAACCGGTTTTAGTGATGCGTGATACCACTGAGCGACCTGAAGCGGTTGATGCGGGGACAGTACGACTGGTGGGAACAGGAACACAAACCATTGTTGCGGAAGTTACGCGTCTATTGACGGATGTTAACGCCTACCAAAAAATGAGCCATGCCCATAATCCTTATGGTGATGGCCGGGCTTGCCAGCGAATTCTTGATGCATTAAGAAAAAATCAGGTGACATTATGAGTTTTGAAGCAATTTCTGTTATCGGTCTGGGTTATATCGGTTTACCTACCGCAGCGGCATTCGCCTCCCGACAAAAGAGGGTGATTGGCGTGGATGTTAATCAACATGCGGTAGAGACGATTAACCGTGGTTCGATTCATATCGTTGAACCTGATTTAGATAAGATAGTAAAAATTGCGGTAGAAGAAGGCTTTTTGAAAGCCGTGACGGTTCCACAAGCTGCGGATGCTTTTTTGATTGCTGTTCCGACGCCCTTCAAAGGGGAGCATGAACCCGATATGGCCTATGTGCGTTCTGCGGCGGAATCAATAGCACCCGTCTTGAAAAAAGGCGATTTGGTTATTTTGGAATCCACTTCTCCTGTTGGTGCGACAGAGCAGATGGCTGAATGGTTAGCCGCGGTACGTCCAGATCTTTCATTCCCTCAACAAGCGGGTGAACACTCAGATATCGATATCGCCTATTGCCCTGAGCGTGTTTTGCCGGGGCAAGTGATGGTGGAGTTGATCAAAAATGATCGTGTCGTAGGGGGCATGACAGCCAAGTCTTCCCGCAGGGCGAGTGAGTTGTACAATATTTTCCTTGAAGGTGAATGTGTTATCACCAATGCCAGAACAGCGGAAATGTGCAAGCTGACAGAGAACAGTTTCCGAGATGTTAATATCGCTTTTGCCAACGAACTTTCCTTGATCTGTGCCGAACAGGGAATCAATGTGTGGGAGTTGATTAGTCTGGCAAACCGCCATCCACGTGTAAATATTTTGCAACCTGGCCCTGGTGTAGGGGGACATTGCATTGCTGTCGATCCGTGGTTCATCGTATCCCAGAACCCTGAGCAGTCCCGTTTAATTCATACTGCGCGTTTGGTGAATGATGGCAAGCCGCTGTGGGTTGTGGATCAAGTGAAAGCCGCAGTTGCTGACTGTTTAGCTGAAAGTGGCAAACGGGCAAATGAAATTAAAATTGCCTGTTTTGGCTTGGCCTTCAAGCCAAACATTGATGATTTGCGGGAAAGCCCAGCCGTTTATATTACAAAAATGGTTTCGCAGTGGCATGTAGGGCAAACTATCGCGGTTGAACCCAATGTGCATGAGCTGCCTAATTTACTGAAAGATAAGGTGGAATTGATGGATGTCAATCAGGCATTAGAAGAAGCGGATGTTGTCTTGATGCTGGTGGATCATAGCCAGTTTAAAGCCATTCATGGTTCTGCCATAAAACAAAAATGGGTTGTTGATACAAAAGGAGTTTGGCGTTGAAACGTATTCTTATTACAGGTGGTGCAGGTTTTATCGGTTCTGCGGTTGTGCGCCACATTATTAATCAAACTGAAGATAGTGTCGTTGTCGTTGATAGCCTGACTTATGCTGGTAATCTTGAATCACTGGCTCCCGTTGCCAAGCATCCCCGCTATGCGTTTGAGCAGGTTGATATCCGCCAGCGTGATGCTTTAGATCGTGTATTCCAGCAATATCAACCGGATGCTGTCATGCATTTGGCCGCAGAAAGCCATGTCGACCGTTCCATTGATGGGCCGGCCGCTTTTATCGAAACCAATATCATCGGCACTTATACTTTGTTGGAAGCGGCTCGTGCATTTTGGCAACAGTTGGATCAGGAAAAACAAGCCCAATTCCGCTTCCACCATATTTCAACAGACGAAGTATATGGCGATTTGCACGGTGAAGATGGTTTCTTTACGGAAACCACACCTTACGCGCCAAGCAGCCCTTATTCTGCATCAAAAGCGTCCAGCGATCATCTGGTTAGGGCATGGCGCCGTACTTATGGCTTACCGACCGTGATCACCAATTGTTCAAATAACTATGGTCCTTATCATTTCCCTGAGAAATTGATCCCATTGGTAATTCTGAATGGGCTGGCAGGCAAGCCTTTGCCGGTTTATGGCAAGGGAGAGCAAATCCGTGATTGGCTCTATGTGGAGGATCATGCGCGGGCGTTGCACTTGGTGGTCACCAAGGCGGAGCCTGGCAAAACCTACAACATCGGTGGACATAATGAACGCCGAAATATCGAAGTTGTGGAAACAATTTGTGAATTACTGGAGGAGCTGCGCCCCGAAAAACCTGCTGGGGTAGAACATTATCGCGATCTTATTACTCACGTAACGGATCGCCCAGGGCATGATATGCGTTATGCAATTGATGCAGCGAAAATTGAGCGTGAATTAGGGTGGACTCCTGAAGAAACGTTCGAATCCGGCATTCGCAAGACTGTGCAATGGTATCTGGAAAATGAGAAGTGGTGGAAAAGAGTTCAGGATGGCTCTTATACAGGGGAACGACTTGGGTTAGGAAATAAATAAGCCTATCGGGGGAACAGATGAAAGGAATTATACTGGCTGGGGGTTCTGGCACCCGTTTGTATCCAATAACACGTGGCGTATCAAAGCAGCTATTACCGATTTATGACAAGCCGATGATTTATTATCCGCTGTCAGTGTTAATGCTGTCGGGCATACGCGATATCCTGATCATCTCGACACCGGAAGATTTACCCGCTTTTAAACGATTATTAGGCAGTGGTGAACAATTTGGTATCCACCTTAGTTATGCCGAACAGCCTTCACCTGATGGCCTGGCGCAGGCATTTCTGATTGGCGAAGAATTTATCGGCAATGATGCTTGCTGTCTGGTATTGGGTGACAATATCTTTTTTGGTCAAGCATTTAGCCCGAAACTGCAACATGTCGCCGGCCGAAAAACAGGGGCGACAGTATTCGGTTACCAAGTGATGGATCCTGAACGATTTGGTGTCGT
The DNA here is from genome assembly GCF_037996785.1 of Xenorhabdus thailandensis. Lineage (NCBI taxonomy): Bacteria > Pseudomonadati > Pseudomonadota > Gammaproteobacteria > Enterobacterales > Morganellaceae > Xenorhabdus > Xenorhabdus thailandensis. The sequence continues at coordinate 261,967 of NZ_JBBMXF010000007.1, read as the reverse complement.
GGAATTTGACGAGCAGTATCGGGTACTTTCCATAGAAGAAAAACCTGTACGGCCTAAATCCAATTGGGCGGTGACTGGTCTCTATTTTTACGACAACAAAGTCGTGGATTTCGCCAGACAAGTAAAACCGTCTCCGCGTGGGGAACTGGAAATCACCAGTATCAACCAGATGTATCTGGAATGCGGTGAATTGAATGTTGAATTATTGGGGCGTGGTTTTGCCTGGTTGGATACAGGGACGCATGACAGCCTGATTGAAGCCAGCACTTTTGTTCAGACCGTCGAAAAACGGCAAGGCTTTAAGATTGCTTGTCTGGAAGAGATCGCATGGCGTAATGGTTGGCTCAGTGAGGAGCAATTGAAAATAGCGGCCACGGATTTGGCGAAAACAGGTTACGGCAACTATCTGATGGATTTGCTCAATGTCTATTCACGCCAACCTTGAACCTTTGGTCTGGGAAAGCCAGTTTTTTGATTTATCTACGGCTCGCCTGAATTTTTCGGCGGAAGCGGCAGTGTTGACGGTTGCTGATTTGGACCAATATGCATTGGTACAAGCCAAAGTGTCGGCCCAGCAAACGGACATTATCGATGGGCTTTCTGCCTTCGGATTTTCACTGGTTGAAGGTGAGGTTGATTTACGGTTATCGGTTGAGGCGGGAGATATTCCTGGCATTCATACGGGAAGAACAGCTATTTCGGCAAAACAAGAAAATATCCCTGTATTGAAGGCTGTTGCAGTGCGTGCATTTACCGCCAGTCGCTTCCGTGCACCCTGGTATCAACAGGATGACAGTGGCAGGTTCTATGCTGCTTGGGTTGAAAAAGCTGTTTTAGGTACATTTGATCATGAATGCCTGCTTATCCATGATGAACGAGGTCAAATAGCGGGCTTTGTCACCTTAAGGGACATAGGTAACAGCGAAGCACGCATTGGCTTACTGGCTGCTGTACCGGGCAATTATCATCAAGGGATTGGCAAAACATTAATGTCGGCGGCGCAACAGTGGTGTCATAACCATCAGATACAATGGCTGAGAGTGGCTACGCAAATAAGTAATATCGCTGCGTTGTGTCTTTATACACGTCGTGGTGCCATCATTGAAAGCACCGCATATTGGTTATACAGAGGACGAAATGATTCCATTTAATAAACCACCGGTGGTCGGCACTGAACTTGAATACATGCAACAGGCGATGGCTAGCGGTAAGTTGTGTGGTGATGGAGAATTTACCAAACGTTGTGAAGCGTGGATGGAACAGCGTTTTAATTGCCCGAAGGTATTACTGACACCCTCTTGTACAGCTTCACTGGAAATGGCGGCAATATTGTTGGATATCCAGCCAGGTGATGAAGTCATCATGCCGAGCTACACCTTTGTTTCGACTTCCAATGCTTTTGTTCTGCGTGGTGCAACTATTGTGTTCGTGGATATTCGTCCTGATACCATGAACATTGATGAGAACAAAATTGAAGCAGCCATTACAGAAAAGACCCGTGTTATCGTACCCGTGCATTATGCGGGTGTAGCCTGTGAAATGGATACCATCATGGCACTGGCAAAAAAATATAACCTGTATGTAGTAGAAGATGCCGCACAGGGCGTCATGTCTACCTATAAAGGCCGTGCATTAGGCACAATTGGACATATTGGCTGTTTTAGCTTTCATGAAACCAAAAATTATTCAGCCGGTGGTGAAGGTGGGGCAACATTAATCAATGATAGTTCCATGATTGCCCGCGCCGAAATCATTCGGGAGAAAGGCACTAACCGCAGTCAATTCTTCCGCGGACAGGTCGACAAATACACATGGCGTGATATCGGTTCCAGCTATCTGTTGTCTGATTTGCAAGCGGCTTACCTGTGGGCACAACTGGAACTTGCTGAAAAAATTAACCAGCGTCGTCTGACCTTGTGGGATAACTACTATCAATCCCTGAAACCATTAGCAGACGCGGGGCATTTAGCTTTGCCAATTGTCCCGGAAGGCTTGGAACACAATGCCCATATGTTCTATATCAAGCTCAAAGATGTAGAAGAGCGTGGTGCATTCAATAGTTACATGAAAGAGAATGGTATCCTGAGCGTATTCCACTACGTGGCATTGCATACCAGCCCAGCGGGGGAGAAATGTGGCCGTTTCCACGGCGAAGATCGCTTTACCACCCGCGAAAGTGACCGCTTAGTTCGCTTACCGATGTTCTACAACATCACTGATACAGAACAGCAAATCGTTATCGATCGTATCAAGGAATTTTTCGCCTGATATGTCACTTGCTAAAGCTTCTATTTGGACAGCGGGCTCCACATTGATCAAGATCGGTGTGGGGTTGCTGGTCATTAAACTTCTGGCGGTATCTTTTGGTCCAACAGGTGTTGGGCAAGCAGGTAATTTTCGCCAGCTCATTACTGTATTAGGTGTGCTCTCTGGGGCAGGGATTTTTAATGGTGTTACTAAATATGTGGCGGAACATCATCAGCAACCGGAAAGGCTCAGGGCAGTATTAGGCACATCGTCCTTGATAATTTTGGGTTTTTCGACCTCACTGGCAGTGATCTTCCTTTTGTTCAGTGAAATTATCAGTATTGGCCTATTTGGTCACACCCATTACAAAACTGTTGTGCAGGCGCTCGCATTTATTCAAATGGGTATCGCTTACGCCAACTATTTTCTGGCAATCCTGAAAGGGTTCAGAGATGCTAAAGGAAATGCGTCAGCCATTATTTTAGGCAGTCTGACAGGCGTGTTGGCTTATAGCCTCTGTTATTGGCTGGGAGGCTACGAAGGGGCATTGGCAGGCTTGGCATTGGTGCCTGCATTGGTGGTTTTACCTGCCGGCATGATGATACTGCATCGCAAGGTGATTACATTTTCTGCCTTGAAACCTATGTGGGATCGTGCGATTGCCAGCCATCTGGGGAAATTTACCCTTATGGCGTTGCTAACTTCCATTACATTGCCCGTTGCATATGTCATGATGCGAAATTTGCTGGCAGCGCGTTATAGCTGGGAAGAGGTCGGGATTTGGCAGGGGGTAAGCAGTATTTCGGATGCTTATTTACAATTTATTACCGCCTCCTTCACTGTCTATCTATTGCCGACCCTTTCGCGTCTGGAGAGTAAGCAAGCAATTACCAGTGAGATTGTGAAAGCGCTGAAATTTGTCTTGCCTGCTGTGGTTGCTGCCAGTTTCTCTGTTTGGTTGTTGCGTGATTTTGTGATTTGGCTGTTATTTTCAGACAAATTCATCGCCATGCGGGAACTGTTTGCGTGGCAATTAGTGGGCGATGTGTTGAAAGTTGGCGCTTATGTTTTTGGATATCTGGTGATAGCGAAAGCTGCACTGCGTTTTTATATATTGACTGAAGTGAGCCAGTTCCTTTTACTGACAGGTTTTTCTCATTGGCTGATACCGGTAAATGGGGCATTGGGTGCTGCCCAGTCATATATGGTAACTTACATTGTTTATTTCATTCTTTGTTGTAGCGTATTTATTATTTATCGCAGGCGAGCATGACAACCCTAATTCACGTTTTGGGATCGGATATCCCACATCACAATCAAACGTTACTACGTTTCTTTAATGACGTCTTGGCACAGGAAATACATTTTTCCGCCAAACCGTGTTTTATGGTGGTGTCTAAAGACCACACATGGCTATCGAACTACCCTAATTTGGCTATTTCTCTTTATAACAGCAAATCCACTTTGTCGCAGGCGGTGATAGAGAAAGCGCAAGCAAATAGAACCGTCCGCTTCTTTTTCCACGGGCAGTTTAATGCTGCTTTGTGGTTGGCATTATTAATTGGCAAAATTCAGCGACACCAATTCTTCTGGCATGTTTGGGGCGCTGATCTCTATGAAGAATCCCGCCAACTGAAATTCCGTTTGTTCTATCTGATTCGTCGTTTGGCACAAAAGCGGGTGGGGCATATTTTCGCTACGCGCGGTGATCTGCGGCACTTTTTTCAGGATAATTCGTGTTCAAGTCGGGTCAAACCTGATGTGCCATCATCATTGCTCTATTTCCCAACTCGGATGGAGCCTGCATTGACAGTGACAGAGAAAGCGTGCTCACCGCAAGGAATTACCATCTTATTGGGCAATTCAGGGGATCAGTCCAACCGTCATATTGAAGCCTTACAGAAGATCCACCACCAATTTGGTAATGAGGCTAGGGTGCTAATCCCAATGGGCTATCCTGATAATAACCAAGCCTATATCCAGAGCGTGGAGCAAACTGCGTTGTCGTTATTTCCAGCGCAAAATATCCGTATCTTAAAAGATCAAATAGCCTTTGATGAATATTTGTCATTGTTACGCCAATGCGACTTAGGTTATTTCATTTTCAAACGTCAGCAAGGAATTGGAACACTCTGTTTGCTGATTCAATTTGGTATTCCGTTTGTTTTGAGCCGTCAAAATCCATTCTGGCATGATTTAACGGAACAGCAGATCCCTGTTCTGTTTGACGGTGATGAACTCAATAAACACTGGGTGCAGGAAGCACAGCGCCAGATGCTATCCCTCGATAAAAAGGCGATTGCTTTTTTTGATCCCCATTTCATTGAGGGGTGGAAAACCGCCCTGTCGGCAGCATCTGGAGAGTAGCAATGACTTTGACACAATTCGGTGGGCTTTTTGTTGTTTACGTGATTTCGGTGGCCTTTATCCTGACCTTGACGTATCAGGAGTTTCAGCGTGTCCGTTTTAACTTTAATGTTTTTTTCTCATTGTTATATCTGCTGACATTCTATTTTGGCTTTCCACTGACTAGCTTGTTGGTATTTCAGTTTAATGTGGAAGTAGTGCCGGTAGATTCATTATTACATGCGATGTTGGCGTCTGGTTGTTTTTATGCCATTTACTATGTTGCTTATAAAACACGCCTCACTTATAAGATACGGCCAAACGATAATATCAGACCTGAAAACTTAGCGGTGACTGTACCGCGTAATCCCCTATTTACGATGAATCGGGTAGAAACTAATTTGACGTGGTTACTACTTGCTGGCGTTGCTATCGTTACGGTAGGTTCGTTCTTTATGCAAAATGGTTTTTTGTTGTTTAAGTTACAGTCCTATAGCCAGATATTTTCCAGCCAGGTTTCCGGCGTGGCGCTCAAGCGATTCTTTTATTTCTTTATTCCTGCCATGCTAGTGGTCTTTTTTCTGAAACCGACCAAAGTACGATGGCTGTGTTTTTTAGTAGGAACGGTGGGATTTGGCATCCTGACATATGTGATCGTTGGTGGAACGCGGGCTAACATCATTATCGCATTTGCATTGTTCCTGTTTATCGGGATTGTTCGCGGTTGGATCACGCTGTGGATGTTGTTTACTGCGGGTGCGATGGGAATTGTCGGTATGTTCTGGCTGGCGTTGAAGCGCTACAGCTTGGATGTAAGCGGGGCAGAGGCATTTTATACTTTCCTGTATCTCACGCGAGATACTTTCTCGCCGTGGGAAAATTTGGCCTTGTTATTGGATAATTACAGCAAAATCGATTTTCAAGGATTGGCACCGATTATCCGTGATTTTTATGTCTTTATTCCTAGCTGGGTATGGCCGGACAGACCCAATTTGGTCTGGAACACCGCTAACTATTTTACGTGGGATGTATTAGATAACCACTCTGGTCTTGCGATATCCCCAACACTGATTGGTTCTCTTGTGGTGATGGGGGGGGTATTCTTTATCCCTCTGGGAGCGATCGCAGTCGGTTTTATTATTAAATGGTTTGACTGGATTTATGAAGCAGGAAAACAGGAAAGTAATCGCTATAAGGCAGCAATTTTGCAGGCTTTCTGCTTTGGTGCCATCTTTAACATGATTGTGTTGGCCCGTGAAGGTGTAGATTCTTTTGTTTCTCGGGTGGTGTTCTTTTGTGTTGTTTTTGGCCTATGTCTGGTTGCGGCGAAGTTGCTGTATTGGCTGTTTGAAAGTGCTGGGCTGATTCGAAAATTTATGGTTAATAATTTGGCAGCCTCGCGAAAAGCATCTGTTGTTTTGGATGTAAGGAAAAAAAATGGCGTTGAATAATATTCCCAAATACCGCATTCGTGGTCTCAGCATCTGGGGATTCCGCGGTATGTCGCATTTCCTCGACTACCTTTTTCTGGCTGAGCAGGTGAAAACAGGTACATTGATTGCGATTAACGCAGAAAAAGTGCTCACGGCGGAGAAAGACAATGCGCTGAATGCATTACTGGATGAAGCCGAATATTTATACGCAGATGGTATTAGCATCGTACGCGCCATTCGTCGTAAATACCCTGATGCGAATGTATCGCGTATTGCGGGTGCTGATTTATGGGAAGCCCTGATGGAACGGGCAGGACGTGAAGGTACACCGGTCTTTCTGGTTGGTGGAAAACCCGATATCCTGGCACAGACCGAGAACAAACTGCGTACCCAATGGAATGTCAATATTGTGGGCAGCCAGGATGGATATTTTACACCCGATATGCGTGATGAAGTATTTGAGCGGATTTGTGCCAGTGGTGCTGCGATCATTACTGTTGCGATGGGATCACCCAAACAGGAAATCTTTATGCGTGACTGCCGCAAGGTACATCCAGATGCACTGTATATGGGGATTGGAGGAACCTATGATGCCTTTACTGGTCACGTTAAACGTGCACCGAAAGTCTGGCAGGATCTGGGCTTGGAATGGTTGTATCGCTTACTCTCTCAGCCAAGCAGAATTCGTAGACAGATAAAGCTATTGAGATTCCTTGGTTATTATTACGGTGGCAAGCTCTAATCCCGAAATTTCTCTGTTTTGCCTGCTGTATTGCGCATATGCAGCAGGTTTTGCCTTATTGTATTACTGTCTTTGGGTTGAACAATGGCTTGTTGTTTGACTGCTTGTTTTTAAATCCCCATGTTCGCAATCTTCAATTTTATCATTTTTTTATTTCACTGATTGGCAAAACGTGTTTTGATCCCAGCCTTTTTTACAACGATTGATTATCAATTCCTGTATTTTTCTGTTTGCAAGTATAGACATCATAAAAGTGGATAGGGAGTTTTATGAGTGATTCAAAACAGAGCCTGCAAAGGGGACTTGAGGCACGTCATATTGAGCTGATTGCGCTAGGTGGCACAATCGGTGTAGGGCTGTTCATGGGATCAGCCAGTACCTTGAAATGGGCCGGCCCTTCTGTTTTGCTGGCTTACATTATTGCTGGGCTTTTTGTCTTTTTCATTATGCGTTCCATGGGAGAAATGTTGTTTCTTGAACCTGTAACGGGTTCATTTGCTGCTTTTGGGCATAAGTATTTAAGTCCTTATTGGGGCTGCTTGACCGCATGGGGTTACTGGTTCATGTGGGTTTCTGTCGGGATTTCAGAGATTACTGCGGTTGGCGTCTATGCTGAATTTTGGTTTCCGGAGTTGCCTCAATGGATTTCGGCACTGGTAGCGGTTGGATTGGTTGCTTTGGCAAACTTGGCGGCAGTCAGGCTGTATGGCGAGCTGGAGTTTTGGTTTGCCATGATCAAAGTCACAACGATTATTGTGATGATCCTGATTGGCATTGGTTTGATTTTCTTCGGGTTGGGTAATGACTGGCAACCCATTGGTTTGGATAACTTGACCACACATGGTGGTTTCTTCTCCGGTGGGTGGAAAGGCTTTTTATTTGCCCTTTGTATTGTGGTTGCTTCCTATCAAGGGGTAGAGCTGGTTGGTATTACTGCCGGTGAAGCGAAAAAACCACAAGTGACGCTTAGAAAAGCGATCAACAATATCTTGTGGCGTATCCTGATTTTTTATGTTGGTGCCATTTTTATTGTTGTTACATTGTTCCCGTGGACAGAAGTAGGTGCTCATGGCAGCCCGTTTGTGATGACTTTTTCTAAAGTCGGTATCACTTCTGCGGCTGCGGTAATTAACTTTGTTGTGTTGACTGCTGCATTGTCAGGTTGTAACAGCGGGATGTACAGCGGTGGCAGAATGTTGTATGCCTTGGCGCAGAACCGTCAATTGCCTGCTTCATTGCTGAAATTGTCGAAAAATGGTGTGCCGGTAAGATGTATTGCAATTACCATTGCTTGCTTGATTGCAGGTTCTAGCCTGAATTACCTAATACCAAATCCGCAGTCAGTATTTGTTTATGTTTATAGCGCCAGTGTATTGCCTGGTATGGTGCCATGGTTTGTGATTCTGGTCAGTCAATTGCGTTTCCGCCAGCATCATGAGGAAGCCATAAAACAGCATCAGTTTAAATCAATTCTGTTCCCTTATGTCAATTATCTGACACTGATTTTCCTGAGCTGTGTATTAGTGGGGATGGCAATTAACACGGATACCCGTTTTTCCTTGATAGTCGGGGGCGTATTTTTGCTGATCGTGTCACTAATTTATTGGTTAATGAAATGGTATTTACCTAAAAAATCGACATAGCTTTATTGGTTGATTTTTGAACGTAAAACTGTTTTTGCTAATACTCCGGTGGAAAAAGTGCTGCCTTTATCATCCAAATGAGCAAAGCATAATCAAACGCATCATTTCTTTTAAAAAAGCACTGGACAGTACGACATTAAATCCGTACTATCCTCCACCGCAACGGCGTTAAGCGCCCGTAGCTCAGCTGGATAGAGCGCTGCCCTCCGGAGGCAGAGGTCTCAGGTTCGAATCCTGTCGGGCGCGCCATTTAAAGCGTGCAAGAGCAGTGGTAATGAGTTATCGTGGTCGAGCATCGTTGTATGTAAAAAGATAGCTGTTATGGTGGCTATAGCTCAGTTGGTAGAGCCCTGGATTGTGATTCCAGTTGTCGCGAGTTCGAGTCTCGTTAGCCACCCCATCTTTTTTATGAAACGCGAGGGTGGCGGAATTGGTAGACGCGCTAGCTTCAGGTGTTAGTGTCCTTACGGACGTGGGGGTTCAAGTCCCCCCCTTCGCACCATAAGAAAGATAAAAAAATATATTTCGGCGAGTAGCGCAGCTTGGTAGCGCAACTGGTTTGGGACCAGTGGGTCGGAGGTTCGAATCCTCTCTCGCCGACCAGATTCTGAGAAAACCCTCGCAATAGCGAGGGTTTTCTCTTTCTAACAACTGCTTAGTGATTTCTTTTTTCTCCTCTTGTTTTTTTCTGTTAATAAAAAGTTTTCCCCTTTTTATTTTCCCATAATTTCTGTTTTATTTTTACTCAATAGATTGAGTGTTATTGTTTTTTTAATGCATTAACATTATGTTTTTAAATATATTTTTTTATTGATGTTGTATTTCAACGACAAACCACACTACTTGATGTCTCAAATAGGAGACGTTCAACTATATGATTTATATATACTATATATAAATTACTTAAATGGCGTCTCAAATGAGAGACGGTATTTTTAACGATATTTGATGAAAGTCAGGTTATCTATTATGGAAAGCTATCCAAACCGTGGGTAAGGAAAGTTTATCCTGATTAAAAAAGTTGGCACGTAAAATGCTAGATTAAAATCGTAGATACTCATCTCACTCCTTATGACAGCATATGGCTTCATAAACCTAGGGATGATGTAGAGCTGATTGTCGGTGCCTATGGTCCATGTTATAGATGAGTAAGCATTTTTTCATCGCAAACCGGACACAACGTTGAGTGAGGCACTATCCGTCTGTAGACCTGATTGTATTTATACACCTGTCTTTTTTGATAGGTGTTTTTTTTGTCTGTAGAAAAATGAGGATAGGCTTCAGGCGGTTTGCCATGAGCTGTAATGATGAATGCACCTCAGTTAACGATTCAATGACATTCCATATATTGCATCGTTAACTGAGGTGTGTCTCTGTGCTGTTATACTTCGACGTCGCTATCACGCTTCAAGGTCAGCATAAAGCCTTTATTGCGGGTTTGGGTAGCTTCTTCATGCTTTTGCAATCTGTCCAGTGCATCGGCAAGCCATGCGTAATCATGAGCATCTGGTCGCTGAGCAAGGGCGGCTTTAAATGCCGATTCAGCATTCGCCCATTGCCCATGGTGCAAGGCAACTTGTCCCAGCGTACTATTGAGCAGTGGGGTTGCGCCATGTTGCTTTAACAGGTGAGAGAGAGCCTTTTGTATGGCGTCAGAATGACTTGCCTTAAGATGCGGAATTAATAGTAGCAAACGTTCGTCATACTGTTGTTTTAATCCGTCTAAAATGATTTGTTGGGCAGTTTCGTGATCATTGCATTCAATCAAATGCTCGGCCATGGCAACCTGCAGCACAATGTCATGGCGAATTTTGCGGCTTTGATCTTTCCACCATATTTTTAGCCCCGTACTGCCTTTCTCTGCCATAACCTGATTCATCAATCCACTATAGGCTTGCTGACGCAATTTAAAGAGTTCTTCTTCACTGTGCAGGTTAGCTTTCAGCATAGAAGGCAAGATATCAATCAAGGATTGGTAAGCACCTGAAAGAGTGTAAGCCTGTTCCGCCAATCGCAACGCTTCAGGATGACGAGGGGCATGATCCAACAGTTTGTCCACACCAACGCGCGCGGCATGAGTTTCACCTTGTGCTAATTGAACACGGATGCGGGTAATATCAACAGGGAGTTGGTCTTTATCAGCAACTTCTGCTGCTTGTTCAATATATTGGTTGGTGCGGAAATAATCGCCGCGTCGTTGGGCTGCCTCTGCCGCCAGAAGATAATTCACGACAGGAAGTTCCGCATGGTCAGCATTACGCGCCATCAGGCGTTCAACTTGCTTGAAGTCCCCTTCGACGAATTTCAGCAGTGCCTGTTTGGTTTGTGAACGAGCACGATTACGTTTATATCCACCAAAGATCCAGCTATGGGTAAACGTGCTGGTACGTTTTAAGCGCCGATAACACCAGCCGATGAAAATCAGCAGGAATTGTAGCAGAAGGAAGATAATCACTAGCCCGGTGATACTGGTAGTAATATTGGACTTGTCCGTCTGGATCAAAACATATCCTTGATGACCTGACATCAAGGGGCCTACTACGATCCCCACGATAAGGATAATGAACAGTAAGAATATTTTTAACATGCTCAGCTCTCCCCAACAGATATTTTTGCCTGATCGGTGGTTCCTGTTGATGACTGTGATTGTGCCTCAGGCTGAATTTCAGGTTGGGAACCTATTTGGGATTGCTTGGAATTCGGTAAATTATAAATACGCTTACGGACCAGCTCTGCCAATATTGGCTGGCTGTTCAATTGTTCAGGGACATCGATGGATAACGGTCTCTTTTGTAGTGAAACAACATTATTTAAAAAGTTTTCTGCCTCTGGGTAAGAGGTATCAAAATAGGCTTTCACCCAAGATTGAACGTCTTCCAATGCGCCCTGATAAATTTTAACTTGATGGCGAGGAATTGCCTGCGCAGCAATCAGAAGTTTGGAACGAATGTTCTCGCGCAGGTAAACGCCTTGATTAGGTGCCAGCAACGGCTCTTTGCTGTTATCACGTGGAGTAATGGTAATGAAATTATCCATAAAGCTGTGCCAGCTATTGCTCAGGTTCTGGCGCCAATCAGAGAGGGAAGCCGTGATCCCATGATCATTTGCCTTCTCCGAAGCGGCTTGTTCTATTTTATTGGCAAGGTGTAGGTTATCGACTTGGTTTGATAGCTGATTTAGCATCAGGATAATACCATCTAAATCAATTTGTTTGATTTTAGACAGGGAATCGATATCTGCCATGATAGCTTTACGGGCATAGAGCAGGCTGGGATCATCCATTTCAGCCAGGTTCTGGTCGGCATCTTTCAGCAAAGCGATGGCAGTGGTAATATCCTGTTCGCTCCATACTTTTCGGCCCGCCATCTTAACGAGGGAGCTTGCCTGCGCCAGGCGCCAGTTTTCGATATCCGTATTTGAAAATGCCGAAACACGGTCTTGAAGCTCTGCAATACTGCTATCTAGCCGTTGGCTTTGTGAGTTGGTTTGTTGTAAAGCAGTTTCCAGCTCTTGGAATTTGGCGTCAAAGTTTTGCTTATCGGCAGAGTGCCGTTGTGTCAGAGACGCTATCTCTTGTTGAAGAGCAACATTTTCGGTTTTTAATGCAGCATTCTGTTGTTGACCATGATAATAAATATAAAGACCACCAACACCTATCGCCAAAGAAATGGCAATTGAGAGCGTATTACCTAACCATCCATAACTTTTAACCGCATCGGTAGGTTGCTTTTGTTCCGTCTTTTTTTGTTCCGTCATAATAGACATCCCATATTAATTTATTCCAGTGCCTGGATTAAGGCGTCATTATCTGCACTCTTGGCGACTTGTATTGTTTGCCAGCCCAAAGTTTGGGCGATATGAGCAAGACGTTCGCTGACCACAATCAGCTTGCAATTCAATAACCATGCTTTTCCGTCGCTATCAGTGACTAAGTTATATAACAGTTGTAGCATTTCGCCACTTGTGACAACGATGGTTTTTATACCACATTGCTGCCAGTGACGACTGAAATCGGCTGTATCGTATTTAACTGGCTGGCGTGAATAACATTCACAGTAATCGACGACACCTCCACGGAGCCTTAATGTAGAGGCGATCACTTCACGGCCGCCATTACCTCGGAGCAATAAAATCTTTTTATTGTCCACTGATTGTAAAGTGGGGAGTTGCAGTAGATCTTCACTGGTTTCACCTTGCTTAGAATAGAAGATTTCCAATCCAGTTAATTGATGAAACATCAGGGAAGTTGATTTGCCGATCCCATAATAGGATAGCTGTTCAGGCCATGACTGGCCTGCTTGAATAAGCTGTTCATTGGCATAATGAACAGCATTTTTTGATAATAGAAAAACCCGATCTCCCGCAGATAGCCATTGCAGTTTTTGTGGCAGTAATGGCAAATCTGCCCCCGGCTGAATTTCGATGAGGGGGGCGCTGAAGGCTGATTTTCCAATAGACCGCAGTCGCGTGACCAATTCCTCTCCTGCGGGGACAGGGCGGGTGATCAAAATGCTCATTTCGGTAGGTTCCTCTGGTATACGCTAGCCAGGATCTGGCGTGCGCCCTTCTCCAATAACTCTTCCGCCAATGCGATACCCGCTTGACGAGCTTCTTTGGGTGAAACCACTCTTTCACCGCGTACGATCACCGTGCCATCCGGGGAACCCACGAGCGCGCGTAGCCAAATCTTCTCTCCCTGCCAGATAGCATAACTGCCAATCGGTACCTGACAGCCCCCTTCAAGGTGGGTGTTCATCGCTCTTTCAGCGAGAACGCAAACTTCTGTTCTTGCATGGTTCAAGGGCGACAGCAGTTCACGGGTTTGCTGATCATCGAGCCGACACTCAATACCTACCGCCCCTTGGCCGACGGCTGGCAGCAATAATTCAGGCTCTAATGGCATACGAATGCGTTCTTCCAGCCCCAGCCGTTTCAGGCCCGCTGTTGCAAGAATAATGGCATCATAATCACCGTTATCGAGCTTGTTCAGACGGGTCCCGACATTACCGCGTAAGTCACGAACGACAAGATCAGGACGTCGCTGACGGATTTGGCACTGGCGTCGTAAACTGGACGTACCCACAACACTGCCAGTTGGTAAGTCATCGAGCGAGGCGTATTCTACTGAAACAAAAGCATCCCGTGGATCATCCCGTTCGCAGATTGTGACCAATCCCAAACCATCAGGAAATTCGACAGGGACATCTTTCATGGAATGGACGGCAATATCAGCTCGCTTTTCGAGCAGAGCTAATTCCAATTCCTTCACAAACAGCCCCTTGCCTCCCACCTTTGCCAATGGGGTATCGAGGATAATATCGCCGCGTGTCACCATTGGAACCAGCTCTACTTGCAGTTCTGGATGAAAGTGTTTCAGTTGTTTTTGAACATATTGCGCTTGCCACATAGCTAATGGGCTTTGGCGGGTAGCGATGCGAATGGTTTTCATTGTCATGGATAAATCTATTAGGTAATAAGTATGTTGGGTAACTGTATTAACTAATGGTTTCTATATTCTTCATCTTGCAATTTTTTGTCGCTTTATTGACCGCTGTATTAACGATTACGCAACTTGACTTGATGGAAAATAAGGGTTTTTAGCCACCGGTTAGTCACCAATTAGTGAGAAAATAGTGCCAGTTTTAACATCTCAATGATTTTTTTTCCAGTTACGAAAAAGCCAGAAAAAATCAAAATAGTATATAGATATACAGTTTATGAAATAAAAATAATTTTAAATATTAAAATAATATTTTATTTAAATAGATAAAATAAACAAAGAGATTGATTTAAAAGCAAATTGAAATTTGTGATTATCTTAATGATAAAAAGCGGTGAGAATATTTAACAATAAGAAAAATATTATTCAGTTAAATATTGATGAAAGAGTGATGTATTTACAATGCTTTACAACTGCGATATGAAAAATAATCAACGATAATCGTTATGCTAAAAAAGTATATTATTGTGTCTGTTTCGTGATTAACTTAATATTTTACAAGGAGTTAATTGTGTTTCGGCTATTGCAGGTGAAGAGAAAAGATGGTATTGCGTACTTTACGCTTTGATTGCAAGGTGTTAAATTGATCACGTTTCCGACAATAATTTTGTAAAAATAATTTTAAATAATCTTGTAATACCATGTGTTATCGGAAACAGGGGACTACTTTAGGCACTGGAACTGATATCAGGCGAAACTCTTGTATCTCTATATTGAAACGCTGAAGCAGCGACTGGATGCAATTAACCAACTTAGATTAGAGCGCGCTACGAGCTTAATGAGTGACGCTTTCAAGCAAGTTTATAGTTTAATTCCAGTATTATTACATTATCATCATCCAATGATGCCAGGTTATATCAAAGGCGATGTTCCTCATGGCGTTTGCTTTTTTATACCTGATGAAGCACAGCAGTTTTGGATTAATGATCTGGATAGCCAGCTTACTGGTGTCCTGCCAGATGTATCGTCACCTACGTCTAATGGTGAATTGCCGATTACGGGAATTTATTCCATGGGCAGTACTTCTTCTATTGGGCAAAGTTGTTCTTCTGACTTAGATATTTGGGTTTGTCATCAATCTTGGTTAGATAGTGACGAGAAAACTTTGCTGGAACAAAAATGTACCTTGATAGAACAGTGGGCGGCGTCACTGGGGACTGAAGTTACTTTTTTTCTGATTGATGAAAACCGTTTTCGGCATAATGCCTGTGGTAGTTTGAACGGTGAAGATTGCGGTTCTACCCAACATATCCTTCTGCTTGATGAATTTTATCGCACAGCGGTTTGTCTGGCTGGCAAGCGCTTGTTATGGGCAATGGTTCCCGTGGAAGAGGAGACTCATTATGATGAGTACGTCCTTTCTCTCTATGCACAGGGTGTGTTGACGCCAAATGAATGGTTGGATCTGGGTGGCTTGGGGGAATTGTCCGCAGAAGAATATTTTGGGGCGAGCCTCTGGCAACTTTACAAGAGTGTGGACTCTCCTTATAAGGCTGTCTTGAAAAGCCTGCTGTTGGAAGCTTATTCATGGGAATATCCCAATGGAAAGCTTCTGGCGATGGAAATGAAGCAATATTTTCATGACGGCGCGATTGTTTCTTTTGGCCTCGATGCTTATAGCATGATGCTGGAACGTGTAACCCGCTACCTGACTGCCACGAACGACCTTGCGCGCCTTGATTTGGCGCGTCGTTGTTTTTATCTGAAGGTATGCGAGAAATTATTGGCAGGCCAGAATGATAAAGGTTGTACAGGATGGCGTCGTCAGGTTATGTCCCAGTTGGTGCGCGAATGGGGTTGGGATGAGAATAAACTGGCTATGCTGGATAACCGTAATGCATGGAAAATTGAGCAGGTGCGTGATGCCCATAATGAATTGCTTGATACCATGATGCAGAGTTATCGCAACTTAATCCGCTTTGCCCGCCGTAATAATTTAAGTGTGAGTGCCAGCCCACAAGATATTGGTGTATTGACCCGTAAATTGTATGCGGCTTTTGAAGCATTGCCCGGTAAAGTGACTTTGGTGAATCCTCAGATATCACCGGATCTGTCGGAAAAGGATCTGACTTTCATCTATGTCCCTCCGGGGCGAGTAAACCGCAGTGGTTGGTATCTTTACAATCATGCCCCCACGATTGAATCGATCACTGGTCATCAACCATTGGAATACAATCGCTATCTGAATAAATTAGTTTCCTGGACCTATTTCAATGGCCTGTTGTCTAAAGAAACTCGGCTCCATATTCATCACGGCAGATCTCAGTGTGACAGGCAGAAATTATATGATTTGGTGGATGACATTGCCGCTCATTTCCCAATCCGTTTACCAGCCCCTACACCAAAAGCACTATACAGCCCGTGTGAAATTCGCCACTTGGCGATCATTGTCAATTTAGAACAAGATCCAACAGCTGCATTTTCTGATCAAATCGTTCGTTTTGACTTAAGGAACTTGAATGTTTTCAGTTTTGGTGAGTTGCAGCAATGTTTGGTAGGTAGCATTGATTTGCTTTACCGTAATTCATGGAATGAAGTGAGAACCTTGCATTTCAATGGCGAACAATCGGTATTGGAAGCATTGAAAACCATATTGGGAAAAATGCATCAAGATGCAGCGCCACCATCTGATGTTGAAGTTTTCTGTTATAGCAAACACTTACGTGGATTGATCCGCACGCGTATCCAGCAATTAGTTTCGGAGTGTATAGAGTTACGCCTGTCTAGCAACCGACAAGATCCAAACCGTTTCAAGGCATTACGCATCTCAGGGCAAACATGGGGATTATTCTTCGAACGGTTAAACGTTTCGGTACAAAAATTGGAAAATGCAGTGGAATTTTATGGTGCCATTTCCAACACCAAATTGCATGGACTGCCAGTCAAAATTGACACCAAAGAAAAACACTTACCGCCTGTAATAGATGGTTTCGCCTGCGAAGGCATCATCCAGTTCTTTTTCGAAGATATTGAAAACAAACAAGGGTTCAATATTTATATTCTTGATGAATCAAATCGAGTGGAAATTTATTCCCATTGTGAAGGCAGTAAAGAAGAGTTGGTGCGAGATATCAGCCGATTTTATTCATCATCACATGATCGTTTTACTTATGGCTCTAGTTTTGTCAATTTCAACTTGCCGCAGTTTTATCAAATCGTTAAGAAAGGTGAGCGTACCCATGTCACTCCATTTATAGAGGGAGTGTACCCAGTGGATGATGTAGAAGCGAATGATACCAGGCTTCATATTGACGAGCGCCTTGATAAAACCTGTGGGGCACATGCACACGATCCTTATCGTTCATTGTACCACTATTAATATAGTCAATTAGTTAAGCGCCTGTTTTATCAGGCGCTTTTATTAGATCTCTTTCGTTGACTCATTGTGTTTATTTGGTTTTGATGAAATTGGATTTTAATGAAACATGGTCACGAAAATTGGAATGGCTCACCACTTTGCTCAGTAATGGCTTGTGCCAGCATGGAAATAAAATCATGACCACTGCGGTCACAAATCCACTGGTTATCCTGATAATTAAAATGGTAACCACCATTTTTGGTTGCCAGCCATATCTGATGAAAAGGTTCTTGACGGTTAATAATGATTTTGCTGTCGTTTTCAAAACTCAGCGTCATCACACCGCCGTTTGTTTCATAGTCGATATCCGTATCACCATCGTAATTATCCAGTTGCTCTTCGAGATGAAACATCAATTGATCGGCCAATTGATGAAATTCGCTATCGTTCATGTTTATTTCCTATTTGCTTTTCAGGGCCTAGCTGCGATTATAGAGAGTATTGGCGCATGAATCACAGGCATTAATATAATGAAAAAACAACTTCGTTGGTCACTGGCTATCATAACATTACTTTCTCTGGCTGGTTGTGGCTTGAAAGGGCCTCTCTATTTTCCTCCTGCGGAAACATCTGCAACACAGCTACCTATGCACAAAACAGATAAGGTACAGTCGGAAAAATTGTTAGAAAACAATTTATTAAAAGACAATATATCGATGAATGCATGATAGTGATTGGGTAATGTGATTTCTCCTGGAGTCGTATATGCAGTTCTCCAAAATGCATGGTCTTGGTAATGATTTTATGGTCGTTGATGCAGTGACCCAAAATGTTTATTTTTCTCCAGAGTTAATTTGCCGTTTGGCTAATCGGAATACTGGGGTGGGTTTTGATCAACTTTTGATTGTTGAAGCACCCTATGATCCTGACTTAGACTTTCATTACCGCATTTTTAATGCTGACGGCAGTGAAGTTTCCCAGTGTGGTAACGGGGCACGTTGCTTTGCTCGTTTTGTCCGTCTCAAAGGGTTGACTAATAAGCGTGATATCAAGGTCAGTACACAGGCCGGCCGAATGATATTAAGCATCACAAATGATGAGCAAGTTTGTGTCAACATGGGCGAGCCGGACTTTGAGCCGCAGCGTATTCCATTTCGTGCCAATAAGGCTGAAAAAACCTATATTATCCGTGCTATTGAACGGACAGTGCTTTGTGGCGTTGTGTCGATGGGTAACCCTCATTGCGTCATACAGGTTGAGGATGTGGACACTGCCGAAGTGGAAATATTGGGACCGGTGTTGGAAAGCCATGAACGTTTTCCTGAACGCGCCAATATTGGTTTCATGCAGGTAATCAATCGAGGTCATATTCGATTGCGTGTCTTTGAGCGAGGAGCCGGTGAGACACGGGCATGTGGCAGTGGCGCGTGTGCAGCAGTAGCAATCGGTATTCAGCAAGACCTGTTGGATAACCAGGTTCGGGTTGATCTTCCAGGAGGGACACTGCAAATTTGCTGGGATGGGTCGGGAAAACCCCTTTTTATGACTGGGCCTGCAACTCATGTTTATGATGGTACGATTCATTTGTGATTGATTCTGTATTTGTTGAGTCTCTCTTGAAATATGGGGCATTGGAAAATGGGTGAAAAAAACGATCCATTGCACATTGAAAACAGACTGGATGATCAGACTGTCGTGGATTATTTGTTGAATAATCCGGATTTTTTTATCCGTAATGCCAATATGGTCGATCAGATAAGAGTTCCCCATCCGGTACGAGAGTGTGTCTCTTTGATGGAATGGCATATGAACCGTCAGAGAAAACGTATCTGTTATTTGGAAGACGATCTGAACTATTTGGTAGCGCAGGCGAAACAGAATGAAGTGCTGTTCAGTAGCCTATTGCAATTACTTTCGGATCTCTCTGGTGCCAAGAGTTTGCAGGACTTTCTTTCCTGCTTAAGTTCATGGTCAAAAACACTGGGGTTAAGTAACAGTTATATTCGATTGTTCAGTGATAAATGGCGTCTGGGAGCACCATTGAATGTGCCGGAGCTGGCTATTTCTCGTCAGGCTTTTGAATCCGTCCGCATTAAGAGATTTTGGGAAAAAAATCACTACCTTGGCCGACTGCACGGCCCAGAGATTTTATTGTTAATGCCACAGGCACGCCATGTGGGTTCAGTGGCGATTTCCCTTTTAGGAACACGAGGGGATTTGGGCATGGTAATCTTCAATAGCCATGATAAACAGCACTATCACGAAGGCATGGGAACGGATATTCTCGACCATTTGGCGAAGCTGTTGCCGGGTTTGTTGTCCCGTTGGATTGAACGCGCATGACTCAGCCGATTGATTTACTGTTAGCTCCCGTAGAAGATTTCTTGCACTATTTGCGTGTTGAACGACGTTTAAGCCCTGTGACGATCACTCACTATCGACGTCATTTGGTAATTTTGGCGGAAATGTCACTGGAGATGGGGATACGTGAGTGGCAAGAGTTAGATCCGGCTAAAGTCAAAATGTTTGCCTCTCGTAGTCGGCGGGCAGGCTTGCAGTCTGCCAGCCTTGCTTTGCGCTTGTCTTCTTTGCGTAGTTTTCTTGACTGGATGGTAATGAAAAATAAGTTGGTAGCTAACCCTGCTAAAACAGTCAGTACTCCGCGTAAAAAACGTCACTTACCTAAAAACATGGATGTGGATGAAGTTAACCAACTGCTCAATATTAATTTGAACGATCCGTTGTCAGTGCGTGACAGAACCATGCTGGAAGTGATGTATGGCGCGGGATTGCGTTTGTCTGAGCTGGTAGGTCTGGATTGCCACCATTTGGATCTGGAAGGCGCGGACGTTTGGGTACATGGCAAGGGCAGCAAAGAGCGTAAAGTGCCGTTCGGCCGTATGGCGCAGGAATGGCTCCAGCGTTGGCTAGAAATGCGGGAATTACTTGAGCCAGAAGATGATGCGGTTTTTATTTCCACCAAAAGCGGAAAACGTCTCTCTGCCCGTAATGTACAGAAACGATTTGAACAGTGGGGGATTCGGCAAGGTGTGAGTAGCCATGTTAACCCTCATAAATTGCGACACTCTTTTGCCACACATATGCTGGAGTCCAGTGGAGATCTGCGTGCAGTTCAGGAATTACTGGGGCACGCTAACCTGTCGACCACCCAGATTTATACCCATTTGGACTTTCAGCACTTGACCAAAGTCTATGATGTGGCTCACCCTAGAGCCAAACGAGGGAAATCATAATGCGTTTTTATCGGCCTATCGCGCCGTTTGCGGCGATGACATTCGATCTGGATGATACGCTTTACGATAATCATCCTGTAATCGATAAAACCGAAAAAGAAGTGTTGTGTTTTATCAGGCAGTACGATGCCAAATTCGGTCACTTTGAGCATGAAGATCTGCATTTATACCGCCAGGCGGTTCTTGAACGGGAACCTGATATTTATCATGATGTGACTTCATGGCGTCGGCAATCCGCAGAACTTATGTTTACCCACCAGGGTTTCAATGATGAAGAAACCGTACGTGGGACGAATGAAATTATGTCTTGCTTTACGTACTGGCGTAACCAAATCACTGTTCCAGAATCCACCCATAAGGTTTTGTCCCTATTAGCGGAAAAAATGCCGTTAGTGGCGATTACCAATGGAAACGCTGAACCTGCCGCCTGTGGGCTTGCCCGTTACTTTGAATTTGTTTTGAAAGCGGGCATAGATGGACGTTCTAAACCTTACCCTGACATGTACCAGACCGCGGCAGATCGGCTCAACCTACCTATAAATCAAATCTTGCATGTGGGGGATAATTTGAATACAGATGTTGAAGGGGCACTTTGCAGTGGTATGCAAGCCTGTTGGATCAACATTGAGAATAAAAACTTGATGCAGGAACCAGAGGGGCGTCTGGTGCCACATATTGAGATTTCTGATTTGGCTTCTTTGGTAGCACTGATATAATTTCAAATCGAAATCTATATAAAAATATTAACAACTGACGGTAATTATGGACGTTTCTTATCTGCTCGAAAGCCTCAATGATAAACAACGTGAAGCGGTCGCAGCTCCCCGTAGTAATATGTTGGTACTGGCTGGTGCTGGCAGTGGTAAAACGCGCGTGCTGGTTCATCGGATTGCCTGGTTACTGTCAGTTGAAAATGCCTCGCCGTTTTCCATCATGGCGGTCACGTTTACTAATAAAGCGGCTGCTGAGATGCGGCACCGAATTGAAAACCTGATTGGCACCAGTCAGGGGGGCATGTGGATCGGTACATTCCATAGCCTTGCTCATCGCTTGTTGCGCGCCCATCACCTTGATGCAAATTTGCCGCAAGATTTCCAGATCCTCGATAGTGAAGATCAGCACCGCCTCATCAAACGCCTCATTAAAGCGATGAATCTGGATGACAAACAGTGGCCAGCCCGTCAGGGAATGTGGTACATCAATGGCAAAAAAGATGAAGGACTGCGTCCACAACACATTGAAATTTACGGTAATCCGGTAGAGGCAACCTGGCTGAAAATTTACCAGGCTTATCAGGAAGCGTGTGACCGCGCAGGGCTGGTGGATTTTGCCGAATTGTTACTACGCGCCCATGAACTTTGGCTGAACAAGCCACAAATTCTGCAACATTATCGTGAACGCTTCACGAATATTCTGGTGGATGAATTTCAGGATACTAACAGTATTCAATATGCCTGGATTCGTCTTCTGGCTGGTGATAGCGGTAAGGTCATGATTGTCGGGGATGATGACCAGTCCATTTATGGCTGGCGTGGTGCGCAGGTAGAAAATATCCAGCGTTTCCTCAAGGATTTTCAGGGAGCGGAAACGCTCCGTCTGGAACAAAATTACCGTTCGACCAGCAATATCCTTAAAGCGGCCAATGCCCTGATTGCTCATAACAGTGATCGTTTGGGTAAGAATTTGTGGACAGAAGGCAGCGAGGGAGAGCAAATTTCACTTTATTGTGCCTTCAATGAATTGGATGAGTCCCGTTATGTTGTCGGCCGTATCAAGCATTGGTTGGATAATGGCGGTGCACTGAAAGAGTGTGCGATCCTGTATCGAAGCAATGCTCAATCCCGCGTTCTGGAAGAAGCCTTGTTGCAGGCTTCCATGCCTTATCGTATTTATGGCGGACAGCGTTTCTTCGAACGCCAGGAAATCAAAGATGCCTTATCCTACTTGCGTCTGGTCGCAAACCGTCACGATGATGCAGCTTTTGAGCGCGTGGTGAATACACCCACACGTGGCATTGGCGACAGAACACTTGATGTTGTGCGCCAGGTTGCGCGAGATCAGCAAAAAACTTTGTGGGAAAGTAGTCTGGTATTGATACAGGAAAAAGTGCTGGCTGGACGTGCGGCATCTGCACTGCAACGCTTCATCGAATTGATCGATGCGCTGGAAACGGAAACACAGGAGGTGTCGTTGCATGTGCAGACCGATCGCATTATCCGTGATTCTGGCCTATGGGCGATGTATCAACAGGAAAAAGGCGAAAAAGCACAAGCACGTATCGAAAACCTCGAAGAATTGGTCACGGCAACCCGTCAATTTAGTTATCAGGACGAGGACGAAAACCTGCTGCCATTGCAGGCTTTCCTCTCCCATGCTGCGCTTGAATCGGGGGAAGGTCAGGCGGATGCCTATCAGGATGCGGTGCAACTGATGACCTTGCATTCAGCGAAGGGCTTGGAATTCCCGCAAGTTTTTATTGTCGGTATGGAAGAGGGCATGTTTCCGAGTCAGATGTCCATCGAAGAAGGCGGTCGGCTGGAAGAAGAGCGTCGCCTGGCCTATGTAGGCGTTACTCGGGCGATGGAAAAATTGACGCTGACTTATGCGGAAAGCCGTCGTTTGTATGGCAAGGAAGTCCATCACCGTCCGTCTCGTTTTATTGGAGAATTACCGACAGAATGCGTGGCAGAAGTTCGTTTGCGAGCAACGGTATCCCGCCCGGTCAGCCACAAACGGCTGGGCACACCTATCAGTGCCAATGACAGTGGTTATGCTCTTGGACAGCGTGTACGTCATCCCAAATTTGGTGAAGGGACGATTATCAATATAGAAGGTAGTGGGGAACATTGCCGCTTGCAAATCGCGTTTCAGGGTGAAGGTATTAAGTGGCTGGTGGCCGCTTATGCCAGACTCGAAACAGGCCAATAATCCGGTCGAATGTTGACAGGCTTTTTCTTCTAAGCGTAACATTCGCGCCTTACGATAAGCGTAGGGAGTATAAGGAGACTTATGGTACATGCTGAACGCATTTAAATTAGAGAACAATCGCCTGCTCCGTCTTGAATTTGAAGAAGGTGATAAGTTATCTGACTCCATGTGGGTAGATTTAGTGGGGCTGGGGGATAATGATCGCCTCCGTGTCCAGAATGAGCTGGGACAAGTCCTGGCGACCCGCACCGAGTTGGATGACATTGAGGCATCAGCCCGTTTTTTTGAAGATGAAGATGGTATGCACGTCCATTCATTCTTCTACTTTGAAGATGCCGAAGACCATGCTGGCAACTCGACAGTCGCATTTACTATCCGTGACGGTCGTCTCTACACATTGCGAGAGCGTGAACTCCCTGCATTTCGATTATACCGAATGCGTGCCCGTAACCAGACGATGGTTGATGGAAATGCTTATGAGCTGTTGATGGATTTGTTCGAAACTAAAATCGAACAATTGGCTGATGTTATTGAAAACATCTATAGCGTGCTGGAATCCCTGAGCAGGGTCATTATGAATGGTAAACAGGGCGATGAGTTTGATTCTGCGTTATCTAACCTTGCTGAACAGGAAGATATTGGCTGGAAAGTCCGCTTGTGTTTGATGGATAGCCAGCGCGCCCTGAACTTCCTTGTGCGCCGTGCCCGCTTGCCGGCCAATCAGTTGGAACAAGCTCGTGAAATCCTGCGAGATATTGAATCCTTGCTGCCGCACAATGAATCCCTGTTCCAGAAAGTGAACTTCTTGATGCAGGCGGCGATGGGCTTTATTAACATCGAACAGAGCCGCATTATCAAGATCTTCTCCGTTGTCTCTGTGGTATTCCTACCACCCACGCTGGTCGCATCCAGCTATGGAATGAACTTCGAATTTATGCCGGAGTTGCATTGGACATTCGGCTATCCTGCGGCGATTGGATTGATGATAGCAGCGGGTTTGGCTCCTTACCTTTACTTCAAACGCAAAAACTGGCTATAGCCATCTCACCCGCTATCTATTTTCTAATGAATTGCTTTGTCGGCTGTTTCCACTACCCCAAAAGCTAAACTTCAAGAACACTATATGAAACTTGATATCTCCCCGCGAAGCGGGGGAGATATCACACGCATCTTGACGTTAGATTGGTATAGATATTTTAGATAACACCTTGGGCAGTTTAGGAATGTTGTTGAAAAAATTGAGCTATTTCCGTAAACGGCGTTGCGTATAGAGCGCATCCAGAGTAAACAGAATCAAGGCAGCCCAAATAAAGCCAAAAGTGATTAAACGATCTGGTCCTATTTCCTCACCATAAACTAACGTTGCCAGCAAGAACATCAATGTTGGGCCAAGATACTGGAAGAAGCCCAGCGTGGACAAACGCAGATGCGCAGCGGCCGCGGTGAAGAGCAGCAGAGGCACCGTTGTAATAATACCGGCAGCAATCAACATAAGGTTCAAAGAGTACGTATTATCCAGCATATTACTTGTTGGACTATGGGTGAAAAACAGCAGGTAAATCAAGGCGACAGGGAATACCCAGGTTGTTTCAACCAACATACCTGTCTGTGCATCAACGCCCAATTTTTTGCGGATCAGACCATAGACCGCAAACGTCGTCGCTAAATATAAACCAATCACGGGGATAGAACCAAACTGCCATAGCTGGATCAAGACACCGGTAAAGGCCAATCCTACAGCAACCCACTGCATACGGCGGAAACGTTCACCAAGAAATATCATACCAAACAGGACATTAACCAACGGGTTAATAAAATACCCCAGACTTGCTTCCAGTAAATGCCCATTATTGACTGCCCAAATATAGGTGAGCCAGTTACTGGTAATAGTGAAGGCTGTGATGCCTAGCAGCAGCAGTATCTTCGGCTGGCGAACAACAACCCAAACCTGGCGCCAGTGACGAGTCAGTGTCAACATCAGTACCATAAAAAAAACTGACCATATAACACGATGAGACACGATTTCATCGGGAGGTACATATTGTATGGTCTTGAAATATATAGGGGCCAATCCCCAGATAAGATAAGCCCCCAAGGCATACAAGATACCTTTGGCAGTCTGTTGGTTACTCATAATATCCTTGAATGTTTAGAGAATGTTCAGAAAATTAAGAAGAGCTTGCTAAGGTGATAGCTCATGGACCTATACAATGTGTCATTTGAATAAATGATTTACAAGTAGTTAATAACATGAATAATAAATTAAACGTTTCTACTTATCAGCCAATTAGCACTATATGCTAAATTTTTATGTTTAACTAATTGAGATGTCTATATTTATACAATTTAATAATGATTACGAAGGTGTGAGAGGAGAAAAGCGAAATTATATATTTCCCATCAGCACCTTCAATTTGTAAGATCAAAAATATAAAACCAAAAGTATAAGTCCCAAAATTCTAGCCAACCAAATAAGTTCCCACCGCACTGGCGATATGCATTTGTTTTTCATTATGCAATTCAATTCTGGCGACAGAAACTTTATTGCCTGCACGGATAAGATTGCAACTGGCAGTAAATATTTCACCACGTCCGGGGCGTAGGTAATCCACTCGCAAATCAATAGTCCCTAATGTCGTTAGGCGTTTTTGGATCTCCGCGATGGTAATTGTTTCAATTGATGTCAATGTATTGCCTGCACAAACCAGCCCTCCAGCAACATCTAATATGGAAGCGATTGCACCACCGTGTAAAATTTTATGGATCATATTGCCGATTAATTTCTCTTGGTAACAAAATTGTAGTTCTGCGTAGTCTTGTTCGAAGCGGAGCAGTTCGAGACCCAATAGGCGATTGAATGGCATATGATAAACAAAGATTTCACCTATAAATTTACGGGCTTCTTCTGAGGTTAAGATGGTGTCTACTGGTTGAATATTTTCCATGTGATTTTCCTGATAACCTGATAATGAAAAGTAAAATCAACAGGCATTAAATGGGCTAATATAGTTAATGGATTGTTAAGTTTATGCTTTCATGATCGACTTTGCCAGCCTGTGAAGCGCTTCGAGAAACAATTCATGGGAAAAAAAACGGGCTACAAAAAATAATCATATAGCGTGTAGAATAAGCGGTAATTTTTTATATACAGGTGATTGGATCGCAACTGTATTTTTATAGCCTATTTTTAGGCTTTTTCAGGGATTAGCTTCTAACGATCGAGGAAAGTCGTGTCTACCGCAGAACTTATCAGCACGGCATCGCTGGCTGAACAAGCATTACGAAAAACATTCGGATACCAGCAATTTCGTCCGGGACAGCAGCAAGTTATTGACGCCGTTCTTGACGGACGAGATTGTCTGGTGGTTATGCCAACAGGAGGCGGTAAGTCACTGTGCTACCAGATCCCTGCATTGGTTAAAAATGGGCTGACTCTGGTTGTATCTCCACTCATTTCATTGATGAAAGACCAGGTTGATCAGCTACGTGCGAATGGCGTTGAAGCGGAATGTCTGAACTCAACTCAAAGTCGTGAACAGCAATTTGATATCATTCAACGTTGCCGTAATGGGAGTGTTAAACTGCTTTATATCGCCCCTGAACGGTTAGTAACGGATAATTTTCTTGACCAACTTCGCGACTGGCAGCCTGTTTTATTGGCTGTCGATGAAGCTCATTGTATTTCTCAATGGGGGCATGATTTTCGCCCAGAATATCGAGCATTAGGGCAACTTCGTCGTCGCTTCCCCGATCTTCCGGTGATCGCATTAACAGCCACAGCAGATAAAGCGACCCGCCAGGATATCGTGCGTTTATTGGAGTTGCATGATCCGATTATCCATATCAGCAGCTTTGATCGTCCGAATATTCGCTATACCTTAGTTGAAAAATACAAACCGCTTGATCAGCTCTGGTCATTTGTCCGTGGCCAGCAGGGAAAAAGTGGCATTATCTATTGCAATAGTCGTAATAAAGTAGAAGAAACTGCGGAGCGTCTGCAAAAGCGGGGGGTAAGTGTTGCGCCTTACCATGCAGGGTTAGAAAACAGCCAACGGGCATGGGTACAAGATGCTTTCCAGCGAGATGATTTGCAGGTCGTTGTAGCAACGGTTGCATTTGGTATGGGAATTAATAAACCTAATGTGCGTTTTGTCGTGCATTTTGATATTCCCCGTAATATCGAATCTTATTATCAGGAAACTGGCCGGGCTGGGCGAGATGGTTTACCGGCGGAAGCGGTGCTGTTTTACGATCCTGCGGATATGGTATGGCTGCGTCGCTGTTTAGAAGAAAAGCCCGCCGGTGAACAACAGGATATTGAGCGGCATAAACTCAATGCTATGGGTGCATTTGCACAGGCACAAACCTGTCGGCGTTTGGTATTGTTGAATTATTTCGGAGAAAGTCGCCAAACAGCGTGTGGCAACTGTGATATTTGCCTTGATCCTCCCAAACGTTACGACGGTCTGGTAGAAGCACAGAAAGCGCTGTCTTGTATCTATCGCGTTGGACAACGTTTTGGTATTGGCTATATTGTAGAAGTGCTACGTGGTTCAAATAATCAACGCATTAGAGATTTTGGACACGACAAATTGCCTGTTTATGGCATTGGTAAAGAACAGAGTCAGGAACATTGGATGAGCGTCTTGCGTCAGCTTATTCACTTGGGGCTTATCAGCCAAAACATTGCCAACTATTCTGCTCTGCAATTGACCGAAGCTGCTCGGCCGATATTACGTGGCGAAGTGTCTCTACAACTTGCCGTACCACGTATCCAAAACTTAAAAAGCCGTAATCAGCAAAACAAATCGTACAGCGGCAACTACGATCGCAAATTATTTGCTAAGTTGCGAAAATTGCGTAAGTCCATTGCTGATGAAAACAATATTCCACCTTTTGTTGTTTTCAATGATGTCACGTTAATTGAGATGGCAGAACAGTGCCCAATAACACCGGATGAACTTTTGCTGATTAATGGCGTTGGTCAGCGGAAATTGGAGCGTTTTGGTGATGCCTTTATGACCTTAATCCGAGAGCATTTTGAAGAATTTGAGTAACTGAAAGATTTGAAAAACTATCCAATCGCCTTTCAATATGCGTCTTATATCTCCCCGCTTTGCGGGGAGATATAAACAATCACATTGATTTGCAAGCTGCAACTTGAAGTTGGATTGGCATAAAGGACAATGAACTAAGGGTAAAGAATGGTATCTGAGATCTTGAAAGCTAGCTGGTTAAACCGTGAACCTCAGTTCTCAGCCTTTACGAATGGACTATTATTGGATTTTTGGCAAACAAGAGAAGAACGGCAATTTGTAGGAATTGATGATATTCCCATCCATTATGTCTCCTTTTGTTCCCCCCATCATGACAAAACACTCGTCATTTTGCCTGGCCGTAGTGAAAGTTACGTGAAATACCCTGAAGTGGCCTATGATTTTTATCATCTGGGTTACGATGTTTTCATTATAGATCATCGTGGGCAAGGCCGTTCAGGGCGTATGTTGGATGATCGGCAAAAAGGCCATGTTGAAGCGTTCGATCATTATGTGGATGACTTAGTGAAATTTATTGAACTTGAAGTAGTGCCTCGTCAGTCTCATCGTTGTTATGCTCTGGCCCATTCGATGGGTGGCGCGATTTTGAGTCGTTTTCTGATACGTTACCAGGAGCCGATTTTTCGTGCTGTGGCGTTATGTGCGCCGATGTTTGGTATTAATTTACCAATGCCTCGCTGGTTGGCAAATTTTCTGGTTAACCAGGCAGAACCCAATGTCAAAAGACGTAACGCTTATGCCCTATCAACGGGGCAATGGCGGCCATTACCCTATTTTATCAATCTATTAACGCACAGTTATGCGCGTTATCAGCGTTATTTGCGCTACTATGCTGATTATCCTGAATTGCGCCTTGGAGGGCCAACTTACCATTGGATGCGTGAAAGTATGCTGATGGGCGATAGTCTGATTGAAAATGCGGGCAAAATTCAAACTCCACTCATCGTATTACAAGCAAGTGAAGATAAGATAGTAAGTAATCGGGAGTTATTGGCTTTTTGTGCATCTCACCAAAATCCTCTGATTATCCAGGGGGCTCATCACGAAATTTTGTTCGAAAAAGATGCATTGCGAGCGCAGGCTCTTA
Organism: Xenorhabdus thailandensis; assembly: GCF_037996785.1. Taxonomy (NCBI): domain Bacteria; kingdom Pseudomonadati; phylum Pseudomonadota; class Gammaproteobacteria; order Enterobacterales; family Morganellaceae; genus Xenorhabdus; species Xenorhabdus thailandensis. Next base: position 232,432 of record NZ_JBBMXF010000007.1, on the reverse strand, counting down.
ATGCAATTTGTGATTTTTTTGACCAGAATTGATTTAGTTTAGGAACTATAACCATGTATCATGTTGTTGCTTCAGATTTAGATGGCACTTTGTTATCTCCCGACCATAAATTAACCCCATACACCAAGGAAACGTTGAACTTATTAACGGAACAAGGGATTCATTTTGTTTTTGCAACAGGGCGGCATCATATTGATGTGGGACAGATCCGTGATGGATTGGGTATTGATGCTTATATGATCACTTCCAACGGTGCAAGGGTTCACAATACCCAGGATGAATTGATATTTAGCCATAACTTAGATCCTGATATTGCCCATGATTTGTGTTTATTGGAGTTTGATAATCCTGATATCCTGACTAATTATTTTAATAACGATGATTGGCTAATAAATCGAGAATCCCCTGAACAGACAGAATTTTTCCAAGAGTCTGTTTTCCATTACCAACTTTTTCAGCGCGATAATTTTCCCACAGATGGCGTATGCAAGGTTTACTACACCAGTGAAGACCATGATTATTTGATGGATTTGGAAGAGAGGATTAAAGCCCGTTGGGGGGAAAGGGTTAATGTCAGTTTTTCACTGAGAAATTGTTTGGAAGTAATGGCTGGTGGTGTTTCTAAAGGCCATGCATTAGAGCAAGTTTGCCAATTGATTGGATATCAATTGAATGACTGTATTGCATTTGGCGATGGTATGAACGATCAGGAAATGTTAAGTGTGGCCGGTAAAGGCTGCATTATGCAGGGAGCGCACCAGCGTTTAAAAAATATTTTACCTGAGATGGAAGTCATTGGTTCCAATGCGGATGATGCTGTTTCTGGTTATTTACGGAAAATGTATCAGGTTTAAAGACGCTAATTGTTTGAAAACAGCATCCGTGTGATGCTGTTTTCTTATTGATAAGTGATTTTTCCAGTCAAATAATCAACCATGCTGGTGGGAACTTGTATTTAAACTCCAATTTATTTGAGTGTGGTTCTCTTTTTTATTAAATATTGGGCATGAGATGGTTGTTTAAAGGAATACTCACGCGTTTACTTCGTTCATAACGGTATTGCATTTATTATGTTAATGCAAGTTATTTTTTTAAAGTGATATTATTAATGGGGAGAAATCATATGCATCTTGAAGTTATATTGGTATATTTTGAATTATCTGATCGTGTCCTTCGTAAATAATGTTGAAAGTTATATTTATTTAACATTGTTGTATTTCTGGCCATTATAGTATTGGGTTCAGAAATTAATGATACTACTGGTTTTGCATTGTTGCTAATGCATATCATTGTTACCTTTATTCCAAGTCTTGCCGTAACAATACGTCGACTTATTTTATTCGTATTTACTCTTTTGGGAGATACTCAGGATGATAATGAGTACGGCACTGATCCAAGAAGAAAGTATTAATATCGGATATATCGCTAAGAATTTTTAATTTATTGTATAAATCAGTAAGTTAAAATTAGAGTGTGAAAAAATTAATTGTTTAGTTTGCCACGTAATATAAAATTCCACTTATTCCTTTTGTGGCATTTTTGTTAATTATCTAATTAAATGATTATCGTAGTAAATTATATAAATTTTAATCAATTCTCCTTTTATGCTTTTTTAACTTAGATAAAGTAGTTATTATAAAAAATAATGCTTTCCTTTACTTAAAGTAATCATTTTTAATATAGTTCCTTTAGATATTAATATAATGAGTATTATTGATGAGTAAATTACGCCTTGCTTACTACAACTTATCTCCAGAGTTACTTCAAGGTTTTCGTTCTGTAAAAGAAGGTCTGGAAAATAGTCAGTTAGGTTTGCAATTGGTTGAATTGATCTATTTGCGAGTATCTCAAATCAATGGTTGTTCTTTCTGCTTAAATAAACATTCTCAAGTTTTGCGCGAAAATCAAGAGGCAGAACGTCGGTTAGCTGAATTAGCCGGATGGCGAGTGAGTAGTCAGTTTACTCCCCGTGAAAAAGCGGCGTTGGAGTGGGCCGAAGCGCTTACTCACGTTATAACGACACATGCAGATGATAATGCTTATTTACCCTTGAAAGATCACTTCACGGATCAGGAAATTTCTGATTTGACCTTTGCGATTGCGCTTATGAATGGGATGAATCGATTAGCAATCGGTATGCGTCATTAATGTTATTTGATTTCATCGTAGTTATTTTGAGCGAGTTAAAAGGAAATTTTTCTTCTGGAAGTTGGGAGTACGCTCCCTCCTTTTAAAAGGAAATATTATCCAAATCAAAAATCATAGATATTAGGCATAACGAACTGACATATCCTCGGCTTTATTTAATTCTCTTGCACATTACCCAATAAATTATTAATCCCCCTGATACCACAAAAGCCATTAGTAATGGCGTTTGCTTGGCAAGGCTGGATTCCAGTATCGTACCAAAACAGAGATACCCAACAGGCACAGCAAGAAATCGTGTGGAGGAGAATAGCGTCATTATTCTGCCAAATAGATTTTCGGGTACTTGACGTTGAATCAGAGTCATTTCAACGGGAGCAGAAAATCCGATGCAAATACCAATAGCGAAAAGCTGAATGAAAAAAGCATATTGTCCGTTAAATAGCGCCAAAGATATTAGGCATAGGACAAATAGACTGTAGCTGATAATGATAATACGGTTGCTGGGAAAATATTTGCCATAAACACCATAGAGTAGTGAAGAGAGCGTTGTTCCTATGCCAAAGCTGGTCATTGAGATACCGAGGCTTAATACAGAATTAAATTCTTGTTTATTCACATAGGGTAAATAGATGATCAGAAATGGTGTAATCACAAAATTTACTATTGCACTAATGAGTAGTATGGCGAGAAGTTCTTTCTCAGATGTCATGTATCTGAATGCTTCAAGGAAATAATGGTGTGGTTGTGAGGGAATTTCAGTCACTTCATTGATATTGGCGACAAAATGTTTTTTCAGAATAATCAGTCCTAATGTAGTTATCAAAAAACTTACCGCATCGAAATACAGGGCATTGAGTGTACCGAGCGTGGCAATAATCAATGAACCAACGATGGGACCGATCAGATCACAAATATTCTCAACCGTACTGTTGATACCATTGATCAATTCATGTTCGCTTTTATTCTGTTTGATTTCTTTTGCCAGCATGACGTCTTTCGCTAAACGTCCAGGGGAATCCAAAATGGTGGAGAATATCAGTAAGACCGCCAACAGGTAAAAATTCAGGACGTCCATGGTGTAAAACAGAGGAATTAACAACACACTGAAAAAATTGACTAAATCAGATAATAAGGAAATGCGATATGCTCCATATTTATCCACTAATTGAGCACTAAAGAAAATGGAAAAGAGCAGGGGAAGGATTTTTGCAGACATTATGGCAGCAACTAATAGTGGGCTGCCCGATATTTCCAAAATCAACCATGGGATAGCAATTTCAGTAATGGCATTTCCTAGAATAGAAACGCCATTGAATGCCAGTAATCCACTAAGTTGAAAAGGTATACGTTTGGTCATGTGGTTATATAGGCTTACAGTTCTCCCGGCCTGCGTGGGGGATTACGGCCCGTGAAGTTAGTTGTAGCACTGCGGATCTCTTGTCCAAAAATATCAACCCGTGCCTGAAATGGTGGGAATGGCAAGGTGATATCATGTTTGTGGAATTCCTGCAAAATATGTTGATGTACTTCATGACGGGCAGGCATACGATGCCCCATCTCGGCAGCATAGGCACGTAGTTCATAAATCTGAATACCTTGTTGCAAATCCACTAAATACACTTCCGGCATTGGGTTATCGAGAATAAAGGGTGAGCTTTTGGCGGCAGACATCAATATGTCGGTGGCGTTTGCAGAGTCCACATCAGCCGGCACAGGGATTGTCAGGACGATACGCGTGATCGTGTCAGACAATGACCAGTTGATAAATTGCTCTGTAATAAAGGCCTTGTTGGGAACAATAATCTCTTTTTTGTCCCAGTCAGACAGGGTTGTTGCCCGTGTATTGATCTTCGTGATGCTGCCTGTCAGGCCACGGATAGTCACGGTATCACCAATGCGGATCGGTTTTTCAAATAAGATGATCAGACCAGAAATAATATTGGTGAAAATTTCCTGTAAGCCAAAACCAAGCCCAACCCCCATTGCAGCAATTAGCCATTGTATTTTTGACCATTCAATACCCACCAGAGAAAAACCTACCAAACCACCAATGAGGGTAATGCTATATTTGGTGAGTGTCGTAATGGCATAACCTGTTCCCGGTGTCAGCACTAAATGCTGTAACAGGGCGAGTTCCAGCAGAGCGGGTAAGTTACGGACGAGTTGCGTAGTAATAACAATAACTAAGATTGCAATTAATACGGAACCCAGAGTAATTGGTTGAATGCTATCAACACCATTGATGGTTGTACTCACGTCCCAAAGCCGGATATTTTCAAGGAAAGAAAAGGCTGAATGCAGTTCAGACCACAATAGAATAAGTGAAACCAGTGCTGTCATTGTCAGAATTGAGCGTACCAACCCTAACGACTGGGCACTGATGGCATCCAAATCGATGACTGGCTCTTCAATCTCGATTGATCCCTCTACGCTGCTATTGATATTGCCAGAATCTTCTTCACTTTTGGCGCGTTGGGCCAATATTTCTGCGCGGCGTTGTTTTGCCCGTTCAAAAGCGATCTTACGGCGCTGGATTAGCATCCATCGACGTATAATGTGGTAAATGACCAGCAGGAAGAACCAGATAGCGACAGAGGTTTCCAGACGACCTAATAGTGCCTGTGAGGTTTGCAGATAACCCAGGATTGAAGCAAGTGCCGCTAAGATTGGGGCAGAGAGCAGTATCCACCATAGAACAGAGCTAACAATATTTTCGCCTGAACCATGTTTGTCCATATAGAGTGGAATGCCGGCGCGTTTTAAGCTACTGGTGACCAAACTCAGCGAGATACAGAGCATGATGAAACATAGCCTGCCGAGGGTTGCGATAAAGTCCTGGTCTTTGTAATGATTAAAAGTGATCAATGCCATCATCAGAGGCACGATCAGGAAAATGGAAAGGCGATAGAAACGCATCGCTCGTTTGATGCGTTCTTCCGGCCAGCGAAAATGGGCGATAAATAGACCATTGGGATGGGCAAAGGCCGCACTGAGCATAAAGATCCACAGAACGGGGGTGGTTTCACGGACACCGTTACCTATTGCGGTAGCCATCGGATACTGCCATGCATTTTGTAACCCATAACCAATGGCTGACCAAAGCATTGGCAACGGTAATGCCGCGACAACAGACCAAAAAACGGTGCGCATAGTCAAAGAGAAATGATCTTGTGTCACTTTCCCGATGCGATTACTCGAACGCTCAAGAAAAGCATGATACTGGCGGTGTGAACTAACACTAAAAATAACCAGTAATAAAGTACCCAGCAAATAGAGCAGAGTATCTTGTTTGGTTAACATGCTGTGGATAGAGGCGCCCAACTGAGAGAATGTGTCCAGAGATAACAGACGCGTCAGATTTTGCACCACCTTCAATGGATAATTGAGCGATATAGGATTGACATCGGCTACCCAGAACAGATAGCGGTGGGTAGCATCCTGAACTTCTTTCAGGGCATCATTTAATTTGTTGGTGATAACCTTGAATTGTGTCTGTTCCAGGATCTCATTGTCATATCCTGATAGCAGGGAATTTAATAGTTCTTTCCTGGTGCGGATAAGTGACTCATAGACCTTTTTTTGCTCTGGCGTCAGAGTGTGATATGAGGGCAATGTTTGCTCAAGAGGCCGTTGCAACTGGTCCAGCATTTCCTCATATTTCAGTCTTTCGACCCGCAATTCGACAATATCTCTGTCAATTTGCTGGGATTTTGACATATCGGGAATATGGGTGACTCTCGCCCTCAAGGTTTCACCAAGGGCAGTGGAATCGTTTAGCCATTGTGCTTGTTCACGGATAGTATTGAGTGTTTGGAGGACAAAAAGAATTTCGCTGTTGGCCTTGCGCTGTTTTGAACCAATGGCTTCCATTCTCTGGGTTTGCTGGTTGAGCATTTGTGACAATTGGCGGTTTTGCTGGAGTTCTTCCTGCAAAAACTTTGGCAGTTTTTCACCACTCTGCTCCGCCAGCATTTCTGTATATTCCAGCGCAGATTCCGTTTTCTGCTGGCGTTGGGTATTTAACTGGCTGCGTAATCGCTGGAGTTTAACATCCAGTCGTTGATAACGTTTTTTGTATAATTCTGCGCGTATGCGCGCAATTTCCTGACGATTATTGACAGAAAGTTGAGCCATCTCCAGTTCATCAACCATCGCCTTACGGGCATTGACTTCTGCTTGCGCCAGCGCCAATTGCGCTTTGGCCAGTGGCGTGGAAGGTGAATCCAGAGACTGGAACCGAGAAGTTGCCTCAGTTAGCAAACGCTTCGCTTCAGCCTGCTGTTGAGGTAATTGACTCATGGAATCACTGATTTCTCGGAGCTTATCCTGTTCGTGCTGTAATTGGTGTCCTTGTTCCTGTAATTTGTTATTTGTCTGGATAATTTGCTGTTCTAAATTGCTGATAGGTTGGTTAGCCGGAATGGGGGTAGCGGCATTGTCTTCAGCAAGGATTTTTTGGCGTAGTTCTTTGATGATTTTAGGAAATTCATCAATTGCTTGTCGATATTTCTGGGAACGCTCATTGGCGGATTTTGTATCATTAACCCAATTTATTGCCCCTTGAAGTGCATGTGCGATTTCAGAATCTTGTGAGCGTTTACTGCCTCCAACCTGCTTCAGTTCTTGTTTTAGTTGGGTTTCATCCAACTGAGGCACAGAAGCAAAAGCCGGACTCGTAATTAAGAGGCTGAGAAGTAAACTGATAATCAGGCGCACAATAAGGGGCTCCTTGGTTATAAATTAGCTGATGATATCTTTAATTCATTGATTCATCGTTATTTACTGTGGGTTCTTCTGATGTAACAGTTTGCGCCATCACGTCTCCCATACGGGTTTGGGAACCACTGTATAAGTTGTTAGCAAAATTAATCTGATTAGCCGCAAACAAGTTGATCACAGTTGAACCCAGCTTGAAGCGACCCATTTCCTCGCCTTTTTTGAGGGAAATGATGCTTTCTTGACCTTCTGTAGGGTAGGTCCAGCGCTTGATGATGCCTTCACGCGGAGGTGTGACACAACCACTCCAGACAGTTTCAATACTGCCAACAATGGTCGCACCAACCAGAATTTGCACCATGGGGCCGAATTTCGTCTCAAATAAACAGATGATGCGTTCATTACGCGCAAATAAATTTGGCACATTGGCTGCCGTCAAGGGATTTACTGAGAACAGATCGCCAGGGACATAGATCATCTCCTTGAGCACGCCATCGCATGGCATGTGGACACGGTGATAATCCCTTGGCGATAAGTAAGTCGTGATAAATTGACCATTACGGAACTGTTCGGCCAGTTGATACTGTCCTGCCAGCAGTGCTTCTATAGTGTAATAGTGGCCTTTGGCCTGAATAATCTGATCTTCGCGGATCGCCCCAAGCTGGCTGACGGTGCCGTCTGCTGGCAGGGCCAATTGGTGGGCTTCATTGGCGATAGGGCGAATGCCTTCCTTAAGGGGGCGGACAAAAAATTCATTGAATGTTGAATAAGCAGTGAATGCAGGATCTTGCGCCTCATTCATATCCACTTTATAGGCCTTCGCGAAAGCCTTGATGGCAAGCTGCGTCAGCCAGCCTGCTTTTTTATTGGCAAACCAACCTGCCAGTTTTGTAATACATTGTTTTGGCAGTAAATATTGTAAGTTAATTTTAAAATTATCCAGCACGTCAACCTCTTGGTTCTTTTCTTGGCAAATTGGACATCTTGGCAAATTGGACAAAAGTCGACTATTGTACCTGCCATTATTTTTAATGTCAGGGTATCGTTAATTATTGTCTTATTTTTGAGCGCTTGTGAAATTTCGGCGTGGTTTAACCTGTGCCATGCTTTCCAGAATCCGGTGGTAATTTTCGAAACGTTCCTGAGCAATGGTGCCTTGTTCCAATGCTTCTTTTAGGGCACATCCAGGATCGTCTAGATGTTTGCAATCACGGAACTTGCACCCTCCCAGATATTCGCGGAATTCGACAAAACCTTGTGTAACCTGTTCTGGCGTTAGATGCCACAAGCCAAACTCACGGACACCTGGAGAGTCGATCACATCTCCCCCCAGTGGAAAATGGTAAAGGCGTGCTGTGGTCGTGGTATGCTGACCGAGGCCTGAGTTATCTGAGACATTATTGACCAGAATATCTTCGTTCATGTCGGGCAACAGGGTATTGAGCAAGCTGGATTTCCCGACACCAGATTGGCCAGCAAAGATACTGATTTTGTTAGCCAGCAGTGCGGTCAGTTCAGGGATACCCTCGCCGGTGTAGCTGGAAACCTCCAGTACGCGATAGCCGATATGGCGATAGATCTCCATGACTTCGTTAACCCATTCACGGCTTTCGGCATCTAACAGGTCAATTTTATTGAGTACAATCAGCGGCTCGATATTGAGTGTTTCACATGCGACTAAATAGCGATCGATAATATTCAGCGAAAGCTCAGGTAAGATAGCGGAAACTATCACAATTTGGTTAATATTTGATGCGATGGGTTTGATGCCATCATAGTAGTCAGGACGAGTAAGAACGGAAGTGCGCTCATGAACCGCTTCTACGATACCATTTACTTTGACATCAGACTGGAGTTGTAGCGCGGGGCGCCATACAACGCGATCACCTGTGACCAATGAGTGGATTGTTCTGCGGATATTGCAACGCTGTATAGAAGAATCGGCTGCTTCAATATCAGCATGTTGCCCGAATCGGCTGATCACCAACCCTTCTTGTGGCTCACCAAACTGGCTGTCATCCATTTCTGACTTTTGGGCATTGGCCTTATTCAGCTTGCGCTGATGATTCGCTTGCACACGGCGCTGTTGCCCTTTAGAGAGTTTACTTTTAGCCACCGAACCTCACTTATTTTTTGTTTATCTTTCATCTATCTTGCTGATCATCGCTGTGAGTGATCAAAAACGTTATGATACCTCACAGATACAGACTACCTCTTTTGAAGGAAACTAGGATATATCATGTCAAAAAGTGAGAACAATCTTATCTGGATAGATTTAGAGATGACGGGCCTAGATCCCGAGCGCGATCGCATAATTGAAATTGCGACTATTGTCACCGATTCGGAATTGAATATCCTTGCAGAAGGGCCTGTAATTGCGGTTCATCAGCCGGATGCGCAATTGGCATTAATGGATGAATGGAATGTGCGGACGCATACTGCGAGTGGATTAGTCGAACGTGTAAAGCAGAGCCAGTTTGGTGATGCGCAAGCTGAAAAAGCAACCATTGCTTTTCTGGAACAATGGGTGCCGGCAGGAAAATCACCTATTTGTGGCAATAGCGTGGGGCAAGATCGTCGTTTCCTGTTTCGCTATATGCCAGAGTTAGAAAAGTATTTTCACTACCGTTACTTGGATGTCAGTACCCTGAAAGAATTGGCCCGTCGTTGGAAACCTGAAATGTTGTCGGGATTTAGTAAGAAAAATACCCACCAGGCCTTGGATGATATTCGGGAATCCATTGCTGAATTGGTGTATTACCGCGAACATTTTATCCAGAAATAAAATGTGGTCCAAAAGTAAAGAACGGCATTTGATATAAGATTCGTACGTAAATCAATCTCTGCATTGGTGGTTAAGCGGATTGTTTGCTGGTTTAATCATCAATCAGAGGAAAAATACAATTTTTTGTGTTGTGGGACTTGCCAGAGGAATAATTTCTCGTATAATGCGCTCCCCGTACCGGTGAAGAATTTCAACCGTACGATATACCAGAATATATGCGGGAATAGCTCAGTTGGTAGAGCACAACCTTGCCAAGGTTGGGGTCGCGAGTTCGAGTCTCGTTTCCCGCTCCAAATTAAGATTTATTCGGGTATGCCAAGTCAGGCTTAATGCAAGCCACACAAAATGCGGGAATAGCTCAGTTGGTAGAGCACAACCTTGCCAAGGTTGGGGTCGCGAGTTCGAGTCTCGTTTCCCGCTCCAAATTCAGGACTGTAGATGTGATAAAAGTCTGCAAGTCATAGAAAAAAGGGCCTGATGGCCCTTTTTTCGTTATAAGAGAATAAATTACCAACTTATTTTATAACGTTTTCAACAACGCTTCTTTACTTTCCAACATGCGTTTCATCGCTTTTTGTTTCACATGACCAAAACCACGTACTTGATCAGGCAGTTCGGCGAGTTGCAGGCAAGTTGCCAGATTATTGCGTTCCATTTTTTCGATTAAAAAATCAATTAATCGCTCATACTCAAGCAGCAAATTTCTTTCCTGTTTACGCTCTTCCTGATAGCCAAAAATATCGAAAACAGTACTACGTAGTGATTTACATGCGGCAAGAAAGCGCAATACAGGAACGATCCACGCACCATATTCTTTTTTTCCACGTTGGCCTGTACGGGGATCTTTGCGATTAAAGAGAGGAAGGCTAAGGTGAAAACGGATGGTATCTGTATTATCAAATTGCGAGCGGAGCTTATCGAAAAAACCGGTTTTAACGTAGAGTCGGGCGACTTCATATTCATCTTTATATGCCATTAACTTGAATAAGTTTTTCGCAACGGATTGAGTAATTTCTTCTGCGTCGATCTGCTGAGCCACCATTTGAACCTGGGCAATACGGCTGAGATAACGCATCGCATATCTTTCATTTTGATAATCAACCAGCAATTGATACCGATGCATGATGAGATCGTCCAGACTTTTTATATTTTCTTGCGGCATAATATTAAGGTGTTTTTGCAGTATTTCGGGTTGTGCTGCCGCGATGCGGCCTATACAGAAAGCTCGTCGGGCATTATCCGCTGAAGCTCCTAGTTCTTGCATGGCATTGTCGATGGCTGATAGTGTGATTGGCAGTTTGCCGAGCTGCCAGGCATAACCCATTAATATGATATTGGTTTGGTCTTTGTCACCGACTAAATGAGTCGCCATTATTTCTGCATCAATGGGGAGTAATGTCTGTGTATGCTGATTCAGGATATCTAACATTTTAGGGTGATCCAGATCCAGCATAGGAGAGCGAAGCATCGTACCGATTTGGGTTTCATGAGTGTTCAGTATGCATTTTGTTGATCCCCTCGACATCACTTCCAGTGCGTTTTGCCCGGTGGCAGCCACTAAATCAGCGGCGATAACCAGATTAGCACGTCCGCGATCAATCCTGACTTGATGCAGTGTATCCTTGTTATGGCATAGCCGAACATGGGTTATAGCTTCCCCGCCTTTTTGCGCAAATCCGGTAAAATTGAGCAGACTCACAAAGCAATTATCTAATTGTGCAGCATTTGCCAGTAGGTGCCCTGCGGTGACGATACCTGTACCACCGATACCGACTAATAGGATTTCATAAGGTGTTTTAGCAGAAGCCAGTGTTGGCTGAGGTAGTTTGTGGATAATTTTATCTAACTCAGCTTGTGTGATGATCTTACTGAGATCTGCACGTGGGTTGGCATTTTCGACAGTGATAAAGCTGGGGCAGAATCCTTTCAGACAGGACAGATCTGTGTTGCAAACGTGTTGGTCTATCTTGCGTTTAGTGCCTAAAGGCGTTTTGACTGGAATGACGGCGAGGCAATTTGATTGTATTTGACAGTCGCCACATCCCTCACAGACCAATTCATTGATGACGGCGCGCCGCGTCACTTTTGGCGCTAACCCCCGTTTCCTTTTACGACGGAGTTCTGTGGCACAGGCTTGATCGTAGATGAGTACCGTTACGCCAACGATATCTCGAAGACGTTTCTGTACATCTTCCAGATAATCTCGTTCATAGATCTTTACCTTGGCAGGGAGGTGGTTTTTATATTTATCCATGTCATCCGTCACGACAACCACTTCTTTCACACCTTCAGCAATCATTAAAGAAACAATTTGCGATAGGGTGATATTCCCATCCAGCGGTTGCCCACCTGTCATTGCCACAGCATCATTGAACAGCAATTTGTAAGTAATGTGGCTTCCTGCGGCGACTGATTGGCGAATGGCTAAGTGACCAGAATGGAAATAGGTGCCATCGCCCAGATTTTGAAAGACATGGGAACGATTGACAAATGGAGAGTGTCCTATCCAGTCGACGCCTTCTCCCCCCATTGGCAAGAGGCCGTTTCCGGTATTGCGATCCATCCACGTAGCCATAACATGGCATCCAATACCAGGCTGAGCTTGGCTACCGTCTGGCAAGCGAGTTGACGTGCTATGAGGGCATCCGGCGCAAAAATACGGTGTGCGTTTAGGTAAGCTTGTATCGTGCTGAATGGTAGTCGTTGACCATTCGGGTGGCACGGAGAGAAATAAATTGAATTGGTGTAACCATCCAGAAAGTGGGGTGGCAACCCGTGAAGGGCGTAGTTCAACATCAGTAGGTAATAACCTCTGACCAAGCTGGTTATGCTTACCTATCAGATTGGTCATTTTCTGTAACTTAACTAATTGATGAGCCAGCAGCATCTCAACGATGGCGGCTTTTTCTTCAATAATAAAAATATGACTGACTTGGGTAGCAAGTTCGCTGAGAAGTGGTGATAAAGGATAAACTAAACGGACATGGAGAAAAGCGACGCCTTGTTGGGCCAGATCAGAAGGCGTAAGGCCTCCGATACGCAGGGCTTCCATAACATCCTTATGGGCCTTGCCAACCGTTACCAATAAAGCCTGTGGCTGTTCGCAGGGAGCGAGCAGGTAATCAATGGGGTTTAGTTTAGCGAACTCTTCGACGGCTTTTAGTTTATAGGCCAGGCGCTTTTCAATTTGTGGACCTGGGAGATCTGGCCAGCGCCAATGCAACCCATCGGGGCCAGGATCAACGTGGGGAATTTTATAATCAGGGAATGGCTTGCTTTCTCTGACAGCACCGCTTTCCACAACTTCACTGATTGCTTTAAAACCAAACCATGCACCGCTGACACGTGATGCCGCCCAGCCCCATAAACCGACACTCATATAATCGGCAACCGATGCTGGGTGCAAAATAGGCATACTCCATGCCATCATCGCGAGATCGGATTGGTGGGACATGGAAGAAGAAACACAACCGTGATCGTCGCCGACGATAACCAGTACACCACCGGTTGGTGAGGAGCCGTAGGCATTGCCATGTTTAAGTGCATCACCGGAACGATCGACACCTGGCCCTTTGCCGTACCACATACCAAAAACACCGTTAACCTGTCGGTCTGGATCTGTTTCGACTTTTTGTGTACCTATCAGTGCATCGGCTGCGAGATCTTCATTAATGGCTGGTTGAAAACGAATGTTAGCTTGGATAAGTGCTTTGCTGTGTTGCCATAATGTTTGATCTAAGCGGGCTAAAGGAGAGCCACGATAACCTGAAACGAACCCCGCTGTGTTGAGATTGTGGATTTCATCCAACTCAGCTTGAGCGAGTAGAAGGTCAACCAGCGCCTCATTACCCGTGACAAATTTAGATTGATAATATCGAGCCATGTTCCTGACCCTCTCTTAAGAGAATAATTATCTAATTAACAACGAAAATTGTTGTTAATCTATTTCCACAAAATCGTTAGGACAAGCATAAATCTTATTAGATGTTGGTTAATTGTTTATTTAATGTTAACTCTGTGCTGTTTGGTATTCCAGATAACTGTTGGGGTTACGGTAGGGATTTTTTGTGTCAAACTGGGGCGAATATCTTTTGAGCGTTTAACTCGGGAGTAAAGCAAAGGACTTGCCATCTTATCTGAAGGCGTTCATAATGGCGCCCATTCCTGATATGTAGGATTTAGAAATTTCCTGTAACTCATAAGGTTACCGGGCTTCAAAATCAGTATTCAGGCATCTCAAGCTAATCATATTAGCTGTCAGCGACGCGGGAATAGCTCAGTTGGTAGAGCACAACCTTGCCAAGGTTGGGGTCGCGAGTTCGAGTCTCGTTTCCCGCTCCAATTTTTGATCTTCAGACGCCTATTTCTATCTGTAATTCATTGAAAAACTTCCTTTATTCCTTAAAACTCCTTGACGCAACGGTGCCTGATGAGAAGTCGTGGCGTAAGTTTTATACCAATAAAACGTAGGCTATTCTCTTGCCGGACAGGATGTAGGAACATGCTTCACGTTTTTGAGGCAGACCATCTGTCTTTCCTGATTCTGGGATTGGTCGAATGGTGAGAGGGATTCTGGGTTGCACGTATGTTTGTCGGGGCTGATATGCTCGACGCAGGGTGTCTATGTACAACGGCTAACTTCGTACGCACTGGCGCCGTAGCGTTGTAAGGCCTTGTGAATTCTGCGTGCTTACCAGCACTTTGTTAAGTGACTTAAAAATTAACTTCACTGTAGAGGGACATGCAACTGTCGAATTACGACAGGCATGCCTAAAAGTATTTCATATTAATAAATACAAAATAAATTAGTGAAATTAATCATTTGTCCATTCATTTGCTAATTTTTTTGCGCTACATTTGGCTTCGGTTTTTGTTTTTGTATAGTCAGCATTCATGACAGTAGGTGCTACATGGAGATGTTCCACTGTTTCCACACCGATAAATTTGAGCCAGTCCTCTAGATATGCAGTGGCAAAATCTGAACCAAACGCTTCGGGAATGCCATCGTAGTACACACCGCTGGCATGGACGACGATAGCTTTTTTCCCTGTCAGTAGACCGGAATAACCTTTCGCAGGATCAAAGCCAAAAGCCCAGCCTGGCTGTGTTACTACGTCAATGAACTGTTTGAGTTTATAGGGAATGCTGTTATTCCAGAGGGGTACGTTAAAGATATAAGCATCCGCTGAGGCGAAGCGATCGAAGACTTTCTTGATGTTTTCCCATGCCTGCTTTTGGTCTGCGCTGAAATCACTAGCCGAGAATAATGCCATCTTTGCGCCAACGGCAAGGCCATCGAATTCAGGCAGCTCATCCTCAAAAAGATTAAATGTATCAATTTGAAGATTGCTGCTGTTTTTGCCCAACTCGTTGATAAAGGTATTCGCAACGTCGAGTGATTGGCTGTCGGAAGCACGTGTTGATGCATTGATGTGTAATAACTTCATGAACTCTTTCCTTAAATTGATCAGCAGAAAGCCTTATGGCTGTCTTGCCATAAGTGGAATAACGAGATTTCGTTATTAAATGAATTTCTGAGAATAACCTATCTGTAACCGGGCATATTTTTTTATATCATTTTTAATTTGCCAACTAAAACGTTGGCGTTTTTATTAAGTTTATTGATTGGTTTTGGCTAAGTCAAGAATATTAATTGGGTTAGGATCTAAAATTATTTCAAGTTTGTAAGGAGCATTCAGTCCACATTCATGAAGCATTCTATCTGTATGAAATAATAGGTCATTCGTTAGGCCGTGGTGTCGGGTCCGTATCGTGAAAACTCGACCACGGGCGTCTCAAGAATTCTGCGTTTTGTTCCTAAGCTATTAGCACCTTTCCCGTTCAAAGTGAGTTGTCGCGATACCAAAATGAGACTAATATAAACTCCAACGTTGTAGTTGGATTGGGGAATTTGAACAGGAGAGTGAACTATGAAACATACCATCGTTATCTGCGGGTACGGGCCTGCCATCGCTGATGCCGTTGCTCGGCGATTCGGCGCCGAAGGTCATCCAGTGGCTCTGATAGCCCGAAATGCACAGCGACTATCTGACGCTGTAGCATCGCTTCAGGCCGACGGCATCAGGGTGCAGTCCTATGTCGCCGACCTTGGTGATACGGCAGCAGTATCACGTGTCATGGAGGATATTCGTGCCGATATGGGGCCTGTGGGTATCCTACACTGGAATGCTTTCAGTGATATTGATGGAGATTTACTCTCCACGGCACCGGAAGCTCTCTCCCAGAGTCTTGCGGTACGTGTCGTCGGGTATATTGCCGCTGTGCAGGCGGTTCAGCCCGATCTTGAAGTTACCCGGGGCGCTGTTCTGGCCACCAGTGGGGTGATGGCCTTCTACGGTTCGGATATCGACAGCTTTGCCAAGGATTTCGGTGCATTGGCTGTTTCTGTGGCTGCACAACATAAAGCAACCGGTGTGCTGACACAAACTCTTGCGCAGCACGGTGTCTATGTAGGTGAAGTTGTGGTTAACGGTTTTGTGAAGAAATCGGCAGGTTCTGTACAGCACGAAGCCTCGGTGGATCCAGAAGACGTTGCTGAACAGTTCTGGCAGATGAATGCTGCCCGTACCACACATTCCATGATCTTTGGTGGAAAGCTTTCATTCGGAGCAGCTTCATGACAGGACTTCGGGCGTGACACGGGTATTGACGGGAGACAAAATTTGATGTTGGGAAAAGTCAGGATCAAGTGGGTCCTTCGTTTTACGTTGATTGGTGCACTGATATTTGCTGGCGCCAGCTGGGGGTGGGACTGGTTTAATGCCGGTCGTTACGAATTAAGGATCGACAATGCTTATGTCAGGGGTGACATTACCGCAATCGCCCCGAGAGTTTCGGGTCATGTGGTTGAATTGCAAGTGACGGATAACCAGCCTGTGCGTCAAGGAGATGTATTATTCCGGATAGATGATCACAATTATCGGGCGATGGTGGCCTCCGCGGAAGCCGCTGTTGCTCAGGCTGAAGCGGCAATAGGGACTTTGGCAGCCCAGAGAAAGGTTCAGGAATCTATCATTGATCAATCGGAGGCAACTATTGCTGAGGTTCAGGCAAACTTGGATCTGGCTAGAAGAACGTTCAATCGGACCAATACTTTAGTGGATTCCCGGGCAGTTTCGGTTGCAAGCGTGGACTTGGCTCGGGCTGATCTGGGGCAGGCAGAAGCAAGGCTGCGCGCCGCGCAGGCATCACGGCTGGCAGCGCAGAGACAACTGGAATATCTCGACAGTCAGCGTGCAGCAGTTGCCGCAACCCTCGCGTTGGCTAAAGCGTCGCTCGATGCGTCGAGAGTTGATTTGGACTCCACCGTGGTGCGTGCACCGGTTGACGGTGTGGTTGGTAGCCGTGATATTCAGGTTGGCCGCTACGTTTCGGCTGGGACGCGGATGCTAGATTTGGTTCCCATACATCGTCTCTGGGTAGAGGCAAATCCGCGTGAAACTTATGTCGGGCAGGTGCTTCCCGGCCAGCCGGTGCGCATTTCGGTTGACGGATTTCCTGATGCGCGGATAGCCGGGGTGGTCGAAAGTATCGCCCCGGGTTCTGGAGCCGCTTTTAGCCTGATCCCACCGGACAATGCCACCGGCAACTTTGTAAGGATTGTCCAGCGCGTACCAGTAAAAATCCGGCTAACTGATGTACCGAAGGAGGTGCGGCTGGTTCCCGGACTTAGTGCACGTGTCGCTATTCGCACTAATGGGCTCGTTCAGATCGTTGATGAAAGCAGTGAGACAATGAAGCTCAGCATGACCCGTCAAACCCGCGATCAGGAGATGGCACGATGATGATCGCGGTCCACAGATTGGTAGGGCAGAAGGGACTGACTTCGCCTAGAATGCAACGCCGTGGTAAGGTGCTATTGAGCATCGGTGTGTTGATTGCCCTGCTTACGGATGGCGTGGGTTCGACTATCCTGAGCCTGGCACGCAATGAAATCAATGGCGATCTTTCTACAACTCCGGATGAATTTGCCTGGCTTACCATTGTCTATCTGGCCGCAAAGATTTTGGGATTTCTGGTTGCCCCCTGGTTTTGTGGATGGATAGGTACACGGGAAGCGATGACAGCAAGTGTGTCGCTGATGGTGACGTTTTTCTGCCTGTCGACTCTGACCGGATACTGGCCTCTACACCTGGCTATTTTCACCGGTCTCGGCCTAGCGGGTGGTGTGATGCTTGTCTCCGCCCAGGCTCTTCTTTTCCAGACGTTTGTCCGTCCCTCGCAACCAGGATTTCAGCTTCTCTATGCGCTGGGTTCCTCTGCCGGTGCTGCTGCACTGGCGCCAGGTATGCAAGGCTGGATACTTGACAGTTTTGATTGGCGCTGGATTGCGGCAGGGGCAACCAGTGCCGGAGTGCTGGCACTGGTGCTGCTACGGATGACACGTATCGGTATCCGTTCTACATCGGTCAAGGTTCCGTTTGATGGTTTGCTTGTACTGATGATCGCAGTTGCATCTATGTGTTTAACCTATGTGTCAACCCAGGGAGAACGTTGGAACTGGTTCAGTGAACCCCGGATCGTTATTGCTGCGGTAGTCGGAGGGATCCTGGTCTTGTTGGCGGGTTTACGGGTGATACGGCAGATGCCGCAATCCCGGATGCTTGATTTATCGATTTATGGGCATTTGAATTTCTCGTTTGCTTTTCTCGCCAGTTTTGTGGCCGGCTTTGCATTGTTCGGTACAGCATACCTGATCCCGGCCTATGCAATCGGTGGGCTGGGGATGAATTCGCGCCAGGTCGGTGAGCTGCTTTTACCTGGAGCGGCTAGCTTTGCCTTGGCAATGTGTCTTTCTGCTTATGTGTTGCCTAAGCTCAGGATCCCGGCAGTCCTTACCGTTCCGGCCGGAATTGTTCTTCTGATGATTGCAACCTGGCTTCTCGGTCATCAGGCTCGTGGGGCGGGAGTGGATGCACTTTTTCTGCCGGTTTTGCTGAGAGGTAGCGGACTGGGTTTTCTATTCCTCGCGATCACGCTATTGGCACTGATGTGGATGCCGGGGCCACAGATCCCGCATGGCGCAGCGCTGATGTCGGCAGCCCGTCAGTTGGGTGGGCTGGCCGGGATCGGATATCTGGGGGCCGTGGTGACGCGCCAGACTGAACTGAACAACCAAATGCTCAGCGCGTACCTGACTTCCGGTGAAGTCCTGCTGAATGGACGGCTTGACAGCCTAACCGCGCAGTTTGTTCGAGGCGGGTTGTCATCAGTTGATGCCGCCGCAGCTGCCATGGGACAGATAGGACAGCAACTGACCTCACAGGCGGCTGCGGTGGCATGGAATCGCGCGTTCCTAACTGTAACTCTCTTTTTCTGTTTCGCTGCGCCGACACTCATCATCTCCCGTTTCTTCTTGTTGAAGGTGTTGGAGCCACCACCGAAATCGCCGGCAAAGCGATGATATTGAAAACGGCCTGAAAAGGGAACGGACAGTATGTATATAGTCCCTGACCTACAGGCCATTACCACTAACTTGGAAAGTCAAAGGAGTTTTTTATGAAAGCTGTAGGTGTAGTAAAGGCACTACCCGCTGAAGATCCCGAGTCTCTTGTGGATCGGGACATCCCTGATCCCGTGCCTGGACCCGGTGATTTGCTAGTTCGTGTCCAGGCTATTTCTGTTAACCCGGCCGATTACCGTCAGCGTCGTCGCAAACCAGATGACGGACGTTTCGAGGTGATCGGTTGGGATGTTGCGGGCGAAGTCGTTGCAACTGGCGAGAAAGTAACGGAATTCTCTATTGGTGACGAGGTGTATTACGCTGGTGACTTGACCCGGCCTGGAGCAAACAGTGAGCTGCATGTTATCGACGCGGCCATTGTGGGCCATCGTCCCCGCTCCATCGATGCTCCCAGTGCTGCCGCACTTCCGCTAACAGCACTTACCGCATGGGAGGCTTTGATCGACTGCATGGGATTGTCCCTCAAACATGACGCTGGAGAAAAAACACTGCTTATTGTTGGTGGTGCCGGTGGTGTTGGCTCGATAGCAATACAGCTTGCACGCTTGATCCCTGGCTTAAAGATTATTGCCACAGCGTCCAGGCCCGAATCACGTGCCTGGTGTAAAAAACTCGGTGCTCATGCAGTTATCGATCATTTCGGCGACATGAAGGCACAAATTCAGAACCAGAATCTACCCGCACCAGACTTGATCCTGCTGCTGAACGATCCGGATCATCACTATCCAGCACTGGCTGACCTTATCGCCCCACAGGGTAAGCTGTGCTGTATCGTGCCATTTGACCAAAATCCAGATCTCAACCTGCTGATGCGCAAAAGCGCGAGCTTCCTTTGGGAATTTATGTTCACCCGTTCCATGTTCTCGACTCGAGATAAAGCACGGCAGGGCGCAATCCTCAATGCTGTCGCTACCATGATTGACAACGGGCAGCTAACCTCAACTGCAACTCAGATCATCGGCAAAATCAATGCCGAAAATCTTCGCGCCGCGCATCGACAGCTTGAGGGGGGGCGTACCGTCGGAAAATTAGTACTGGCTGGATTCTGATCCCCAACTTTCAATCTCAATTTCTTAAGGTATTTTATGACAACTCTCAGTACTGTTCAGGCGTTTCTCGACCACATTTTTTCAGGACGAATGGAAGATGCCCTGGCGCTTGTGGCTCCGGACGCCCGCTTTGTTTCCATGTGGCCGGAAGCCAACCCTCATAATTCCCTGCATGATACTTTTATTGGTCCGGAGGGCGCCAGGCGTTTCTTTGGTGGTTTCATTGATCTACTTGAGCCTGGTGAATTCAACGTTGAAGCAAAATTTACTGAAGGCGAGCATGTGGCCATGTATGGAACACTACATCATAAAAGCCGGCAGACCGGCAGGGATTTTCGTAGTGACTGGGCGCTTATTTGCAGGATCCGTGGCGGACGGCTCACGTACTATCACATCTATGAGGATACTGAAGCATTGAGGGATGCCTTGCTTCCCGCTTAGCCAGGTGTGTTTCTGTTGTATTGACAGTATTTGAAAAGAATAACTCCGGCCACTCCTCTGTTGTCAGGCCGTTGTGGGAATCGAAGATAAGCAGCTTCACCCTGAAAGATTTGTACTTTAGCAGGGAGCTTAACCCGAACGCTTTCATTTCTTCGATCCCCATCCCAATACTTTCCCGGTGTCCATCTAGGTAACTATGCAGGTGATTATCACGGCTATTAATTAAGAAGATAAGAATGCGTTAATTTGGAATATGGAGAGCGAGTTGATAAGGAAAAATGCCAGCGCGGAATGTTGGGACTTATTGTAAACCTTATCAAAATAAATTGTCGATAAAGCGCTTGCTATCCTGCTCCAACAGGTCCATAATGCCGCCTCATTTTTGAGTGGGCAGAGGAAAATTTCTCCACTAGCGTCTAGAATGGATGAGTGGGCTGTTATTTTGCTGCTGATTTCTGGTATTTGTGACTAGAACTCAATTCTTGTTTTTTATCCACAGTTTTTAACATTATCACCCGATTTAGTCACCTGATGATACTCTACTTGTTACACAGAGTTATCCACAGGAGGCATCTTTGTGTCTGCTTTTTTTGACTTACCATTTACAACAACAGTTCAAACTTAACTTATTGATTAGTTAAATTAATTAACCTAATTTAAAAATAACATGATCAACATTTATTCTCTGTTTGTTAGTTGATCAGCAAAGCATTTTCATTTTATTCACAAGAAAATGAACGGCTTTTTTTGCCATAAATTTGCTTGGTTAATTATTAGGCGTCTCTAGGTAAGCCTTTGGTTATTGCTCGTATCAATCGTTTTTGTTGTGAGGTTTGAACCTCAATAGCGTTAGCATTCCGACGGATCATTTGTTGGGTTATCGCCCAGTGGATATGTTCATCCAAAACTTCGCTTAAGCCGAACCTTTTTTCCAATGCTAGCACGATGTCGTCTTGATACGGGGCATTCCCCAGGGCGACGGAAATGTTGCGTAACCAGCGCAAATATCCAATACGGCGAATTGCCGAGCCTTCCGTGATACGCAGAAACTTTTCCTCGCTCCAATTGAATAGTTCTAGCAGGTCAGGGGAGTGCAGTGCGGCACGTGGGCTAAAGCCAGCTTCATCTGTTAATTGAGAAAAACGGTTCCAGGGGCAAATAAGTTGGCAATCATCGCAACCATAAATCCGGTTACCCATCAGTGGGCGAAGTTCTTCTGGAATGGCACCTTCTAATTCAATGGTCAGATAAGAGATGCAGCGTCGGGCATCAATGGTGTAAGGCTCAACAATGGCACCAGTTGGACAAGTTGTCATGCAGGCTACGCAGCGTCCGCATTGTTCCTCTTGTGGAATATCAATGGGCAGGGGAAGATTAATCAGTAATTCACCAAGGAAAAACCAGGAGCCAGATTCACGATTTAATATAAGTGAGTGTTTACCAACCCAGCCAAGCCCCGCTTTTTCTGCCAGAGGACGCTCCATAATCGGAGCGGAATCGACAAAAGGTCGAAAATTCAAAGTTCCCTGGTATTCATGAGTGCTGCAATATTCTTGGATCTTGTCACCCAGTTTTTTAAGACGCTGACGCAGCAGTTTATGATAGTCTCGGCCCAACGAATAGCGGCTAATATAACCCATTTGTGGATTGTTAAGCGTACTGGCAAATGCTGCCTTAGCAGGCAGATAATTCATGCGTACACTGATAACCCGCAAAGTTCCCGGTAGAAGCTCGTGAGGACGGGCGCGCATCATGCCGTGACGAGCCATCCAGTCCATTTCGCCATGATATTGCTTATCAAGCCATTCCTGTAGCTTTGGTTCTTCTGCCGATAAATCGGTGTCACAAATGCCGACTTGCTGGAAGCCAAGGGAAAGGCCCCATTGTTTGATGTTGGTTGCCAAAAGATTCAGATCGAGGAGGGTTGCCATGAAATATCAAATTACTGCTGAAAGAGGAGGTTTAGCTTAACACAGAGGGAATTGAATACAAAAAATGCGGTATATAGTTGTTACGGTAGCACAGAAGAGACTCAATGATGATGTCTGAATTATGTTATGGTTACGGGTTAAGCTATTTAACTGATATGTCTACCTGATTAGTTTCTCATTCAATCAATCAAAACAGATATTTTTCAATGAAAGAACTCGTTTTATCACTTCCAAATGAAAATGCCACAGTTGCATTGGGTAATGCAGTGGCGGCAGTTGGCGATCGCGGCTATGTTATTTATCTATATGGCGATCTTGGTGCGGGAAAAACCACATTCAGCCGTGGTTTTCTGCAAGCTCTCGGCCATCAGGGGCATGTGAAGAGTCCGACTTATACGCTAGTCGAGCCTTATGCCTTACAACCACGGCCTGTCTACCATTTTGATCTTTACCGTCTGGCTGATCCTGAAGAGCTGGAATTTATGGGAATTCGGGATTATTTCCATCAGGACTCTATTTGTCTGGTGGAGTGGCCTCAACAGGGGGCTGGCGTTTTGCCTGATGCAGATATTGAGTTGCACCTGAGTTATGACAGTGAAGGGCGCCAGGCACGTTTTGTTGCGTTATCTGAATATGGTGAAAGTCTGTTGGATAATTTGAAGTCCTTATGAAGGAATACCCGACCATGATGAATGCCTTTTTCGTGGATGTGATAAAAAAATGGCGTGCCTATTGGGTAATGGCCTGTGTTTTGTTTTTCATGTTAAGCCAGTTGGTTATGACGGCAGCGTCGGCGGCTACGTTGTCGAATATTCATGTGAAGAATGCTCCCGCTGAGGCTGTAGTAACGCTGGAATTCGCTGGTGGGCATCCTGATTATCGGTTCTTTTCTTTGCATTCTCCTGAACGGTTGGTGGTAGACATTCGCCAACCCGGCAAAGTTATTGGATTACCGATGCTTTTATCCGGCCAGAATCTGGTAAAACGGGTTCGCTCCAGCCAGCCCGCTGATGCACATCATCAGCGGGTGGTGTTGGAATTGGTACATAAGGCCACAGTGACCTCTACGGTGAAAAATGTCGGCAATAAATCGCAAGTGGTGATGACACTGAAAGCCCATGGAGTAGCGAAAAATTCACCTGTATCGAATCATCATGCCCTACAAAATGAAAGTAAGCGGTTACTTACAAAAAATGCTCAACTGACGGGAAAAGAGACTCAGCCAGTATCGAACCACCGTGAGCAAAGTGTGAAAAAGCAGGCTAACCAATCTGTGCAAGGAAGCGTATCTCGTCCGATTGTTGTTGCTATTGATGCGGGGCATGGAGGGCAAGATCCTGGGGCGATTGGGCAACGGGGGTTGAAAGAAAAAAATGTCACGATTAATGTTGCTCGTAAATTGGAAGTCCTTTTGCGTAACGATCCCATGTTCACGCCTGTGTTGACGCGAAATGGCGATTATTTTATCTCTGTGGCAGGACGTTCTGAAGTCGCCCGTAAACATAAAGCCAATATACTGGTATCAATTCATGCCGATGCCGCTCCCAACCGTAGTGCCAGAGGTGCTTCTGTCTGGGTGCTCTCCAACCGTCGTGCAAACAGTGAATTGGGGAATTGGTTGGAGCAGCATGAAAAACAATCGGAATTATTGGGCGGTGCCGGCGATGCTCTCGCCAATGGCACAGATCCGTATCTGAGTAAGGCCGTGCTGGATTTGCAGTTTGGGCATTCACAGCGGGTTGGCTATGACGTTGCCATGCAGGTATTGAATCAGTTATCCAGAATTGGTTCCCTGCATAAACGTACACCAGAACATGCAAGCCTTGGTGTTTTGCGCTCGCCGGATATTCCGTCCATTTTAGTGGAAACCGGTTTTATCAGTAACGTATCTGAAGAAACGTTATTAGGTTCCAGTCAGTATCAGGAAAAACTGGCACAGGCTATTCATGCGGGATTACGTCACTATTTTCTGGCTAATCCATTGCAGTCTGCACCAAAGTAACCAAATATAGCCTATCAAGGCTCTGAATTGTAAGTAAGGTCACATTATGGCTATCAAGATATTACCCCCACAATTGGCAAACCAGATCGCTGCCGGTGAAGTGGTTGAACGCCCTTCTTCTGTAGTGAAAGAGTTAGTGGAAAATAGCCTTGATGCCGGTGCAACCCGTATTGATATTGATATTGAACGGGGTGGCGCAAAGCTTATCCGAATTCGCGATAATGGCTGTGGGATAGCCAAACAGGATTTGATGCTGGCATTGGCGCGCCATGCAACCAGTAAAATTGCTTCATTGGACGATTTGGAAGCAATTGTCAGCATGGGTTTCCGTGGGGAAGCCTTAGCGAGTATCAGCTCTGTTTCAAGGCTGACATTAACTTCCCGCCCTGAAAACCAGGCAGAAGCATGGCAATCTTATGCCGAAGGCCGTGATATGGATGTCACGGTAAAACCCGCTGCTCACCCTGTGGGAACAACGGTTGAAGTGTTGGATCTGTTTTATAACACCCCTGCTCGCCGCAAATTTCTGAGAACAGAAAAAACAGAATTTGGCCATATTGATGAAGTCGTACGTCGGATAGCTTTGGCGCGGTTGGATGTCGCCATTAACCTCAATCACAATGGGAAATTAGTGCGCCAGTATCGTCCCGCTAAAGATGAATCTCAGCATGAACGGCGTCTGGCCGCCATTTGTGGCACTGCTTTTGTGCAACAGGCGCTGGCGTTGTCATGGCAGCATGATGCTTTGTCTATTAAGGGTTGGGTTGTAGATCCCGTGAATACGGCAGTAAGCGAGATCCAATATTGCTATGTGAATGGGCGTATGATGCGGGATCGCCTGATTAATCATGCAATTCGTCAAGCTTATCAGGATTTGATTAAGGGGGAGCAACAACCCGCTTATGTTTTGTATCTCGAAATCGATCCGCGTCAGGTGGATGTCAATGTACATCCAGCCAAACATGAAGTGCGTTTCCATCAGGCTCGCCTGGTACATGATTTTATTTATCAGGGAGTGGCTACAGTATTGAAACAACGCGGTACGGGCGATGAATTGGCGCTCGGCTGTCAGGAGAGTGCGACAAGGTGGGTGCCGGAAAATCGCCCTTCGGCGGGAGAAAACCATTTTATCCGTAAGCGTGTTGAGCAAGTGGATGAATCCTCTTCACGACGTCATGAGCATCATGATCGTGGTACGCAACAAGTACAGCATGGGGAAAGCTACCAGAAAAAACAGGGGGAGTTGTACCAAAAAATGATGCAATTCTCTCCGGAAGAAAAACGCCCGTTATTTCCAGAGCGGGGTACGCGGGAAAGTGTATCGGTTTCTGCTACGCCTGTGCCAACGGGGCAGGGGAAACATAGCTTTGGAAAAGTATTGTGTATCTATGCAGGTTGTTATGCTTTGATTGAATCCCCATTGGGAATCGGGCTGCTTTCCCTGCCCGTTGCTGAACGCTGGCTGAAACAGGCGCAACTCACCCCCGGAGAACAGGGGCTTAAATCCCAGCCGTTATTGATCCCGCTGAAACTGGCTCTCAATCAGTCAGAAATGAATGTCTTAAAGCAGAATAGCGACTTATTAAAGACTTTTGGCATTGAATCGACAGTCGCACATGGAAAAGTAACCATTCATGCGGTATCGTTGCCTCTGCGTCAACAGAACCTGCCGAAACTCTTGCCGGAACTGTTGGGCTATCTTGGGGAACAGTCAGCCGCTTCTGTTGAGCAGGTTGCCAGTTGGCTTTCCCGTCACGTGGATAGCGAGCATGAAACGTGGAACATCGCGCAAGCTGTCCAGCTTTTGGCTGATGTCGAACGTCTTTGCCCTCAGCTGGTGAGATCGCCGCCAGATGGGTTATTACAGTTAATTGATTTACAAGCAGTGGTGGCATTCCTTAATCATGAGTGATTTAAAAACTCAACATCTGCCGACAGCTATTTTTATCATGGGGCCGACGGCTTCAGGGAAAACAGCGTTATCGATCGCTTTGCGTCAGCATCTTCCGGTTGAATTAATCAGTGTCGATTCTGCCTTGATTTATCGTGGAATGGATATTGGGACAGCAAAACCCTCAGCAGAAGAGCAGGCACAGGCACCGCATCGTTTGATCGATATTCTTGATCCTTCGGCAGTCTATTCTGCTGCCGATTTTCGTCGTGATGCATTGCAAGAAATGGCAGAAATCACCGCGGCTGGGAGAATACCACTCCTGGTTGGTGGAACCATGCTATATTTCAAAGCATTGTTGGAAGGATTATCGCCTTTGCCTTCTGCAAATCCGGTGGTGAGGGAGCAGATTGAGCAGCAGGCAGCAGAGCTGGGATGGGACGCGTTACATCGACAATTACAGGAAATTGATCCCGTTTCTGCGGCAAGGATTCATCCTAATGATCCACAACGTCTTACTCGTGCACTGGAAGTTTTTCGAATTTCGGGTAAAACTCTAACTGAGTTGACTGAAACGTCTGGAGAAATATTGCCTTATCGAGTTCATCAATTTGCGATTGCGCCGGCAAGTCGTGAAATGTTGCATCAGCGTATCGCAGCCCGTTTTGAACAAATGATCAAATCAGGGTTTGAAGATGAGGTAAAAGCACTTTATGCTCGTAGTGATTTGCATACAGATTTACCCTCCATTCGTTGTGTTGGTTATCGTCAGATGTGGTCCTACCTCGCGGGCGAAATCTCCCATGATGAGATGGTTTATCGTGGTATCTGTGCGACACGCCAATTGGCGAAGCGTCAGATTACCTGGCTCAGAAGTTGGGACAATGTGACCTGGTTGGATAGCGATCAACCTAAACAAAACCTAAACACAGTCATGCAGGTTGTTAGTACATAAATTCATTGATTGTGTACAATTGATCAGTACCCGTTATCAGTACAAAGTATCATTTTTGAGTAGTTACTTTTCGAACCAATCGGTTCTTAGTTAAAAACAACAAATAAGGAAAATATAGAATGGCTAAGGGGCAATCTTTGCAAGATCCATTCCTGAACGCTTTACGACGTGAAAGGGTCCCGGTTTCTATTTATTTGGTAAACGGCATCAAGTTGCAGGGTCAGATTGAATCTTTTGACCAATTTGTCATTTTACTGAAGAACACGGTTAGCCAGATGGTTTATAAACATGCCATCTCTACTGTTGTGCCTTCCCGTCCTGTGTCTCATCATGGTAACAACCAGAATGTACCAACTAGTGTTGGAAATTATCATGCTGGCACTAACCCGGTAGTACAACAGGAAGGCGATGGCGCTGAATAAATCAGCAGCCGTGCCTGAGAATAAAAACATAGGTAGGGAGACTTTACCTATGTTTTTTCTTATTGGATTTTTACTCAGCCTGAGGGGTTGCACCGTTGTTTGATCGTTATGAAGGCGGAGAGTTAGCCGTTCTGGTGCATGTTTTCTTCTCACAGGAAAAAGATACGGAAAATCTCAGTGAATTCGAATCATTGGTAACTTCCGCGGGTGTTTCTCCTGTGCAGATTGTAACGGGAAGCCGGAAGGCACCTCATCCGAAATATTTTGTCGGAGAGGGCAAGGCAGAGGAAATTGCTGAAGCTGTCAAAAACAGCGGTGCAGATGTGGTGTTGTTTGACCATGCCCTCAGTCCTGCTCAGGAACGTAATCTTGAACGCTTGTGCCAATGCCGTGTCGTTGACCGCACGGGGGTGATTCTGGATATTTTTGCCCAACGAGCAAGAACGCACGAAGGCAAGTTGCAAGTCGAATTGGCACAATTGCGTCATCTGTCCACCCGTCTGGTTCGAGGCTGGACTCACCTTGAACGCCAAAAAGGGGGGATCGGGCTGCGTGGGCCTGGGGAAACCCAGTTGGAAAGTGACCGCCGTATGCTGCGTGACAAAATCAAACAGATTTTGGGACGCCTCAACAAAGTTGAGAAGCAGCGTGAACAGGGGCGCCAGGCACGTAATAAAGCCGATATCCCAACCGTCTCCCTTGTCGGTTACACCAATGCGGGGAAATCCAGTTTATTCAATAAAATTACTTCTGCCGACGTTTATGCGGCTGACCAGCTTTTTGCCACCTTGGATCCGACACTGCGTCGAATAGAAGTGGATGATGTTGGTACGGTTGTTTTGGCTGATACAGTCGGTTTTATTCGCCATTTACCCCATGATTTGGTGGCAGCGTTCAAGGCGACTTTGCAAGAAACTCGGCAGGCGAGATTATTGCTGCACGTGGTTGATGCGGCTGATCCTCGCTTCGATGAAAACATTATTGCTGTTGACAGTGTTCTTGAAGAGATTGAATCCAATGAGATCCCTTCGCTGATGGTGATGAATAAAATCGATATGTTAGAAGATTTTATTCCCCGTATTGATCGTGATGAAGAAAATCGGCCGGTCAGAGTCTGGTTATCTGCACAAACTGGCGCAGGTATTCCTCTGTTACTGCAAGTATTGACTGAGCGTCTTTCAGGTGAAATTGCGCACTATAAATTGCACCTTCCACCTGAAGCAGGACGTCTGCGTAGCCGTTTTTATCAGCTTCAGGCCATTGAGCGTGAGTGGTTGGAAGAAAATGGCCAGGTTGGTGTTGAAGTCAGGATGCCAATGGTTGATTGGTGTCGTCTGTGTAAACAAGAACCAAAATTACCCGACTATGTTGTCTGATTGATTGGCGCAAGACAACAAACAAGGTATCATTTTATCCGTCATTTCAAGGTGCTTATAGTTATGGAGTGGCAGAGATGAAATGGCGGTGATGAAATGATTGTGCCAGAATTGCAGTGACAGGTCAGCACTGTCAAAAATTATCACCCAATAATATTGGTTGCTTACAAAAACGATGAAGTTTGTCGTTTCTGCCCACGGAGGCCGCTGCCAAACCTGTCAGGGACAGGCAATGGCCTGTGAAGTGGGAAGCCTCACCCATCTGGGTGGAGAGCAGTCACCTCTGAAAAACCAGTAAAAACTAGAAAGTGGAGCTAAAACATGGCGTGGAATCAGCCCGGTAATAACGGACAGGACCGCGACCCGTGGGGAAGCAGCGATAATAATGGCGGCAACTCCGGCGGCAACAATAAAGGTGGTCGTAACCGTGGGGCAACTGATCTCGACGATCTGTTCCGTAAGCTGAGTGAAAAACTCGGTGGTTTCGGTGGAAACAAAGGTGGAAATGGTTCTGGACAGAACCCTAAATTTGGCGGGCGTCTTATTGGTCTTGCCGTTGCTGCTGCAATTGCTGTTTGGGTTGTAAGTGGTTTCTATACGATTAAAGAAACAGAACGTGGCGTAGTAACTCGGTTTGGTAAATTTAATCATGTTGTACAGCCTGGTTTGAATTGGAAAATGACGTTCATTGATCATGTCAGGGCGGTTAACGTTGAATCTGTTCGCGATTTGGCAACAACGGGTGCCATGCTGACTTCAGATGAAAACGTGGTATTGGCAGAAATGAACGTTCAATATCGTGTTACCGATCCAGCGGCTTATCTTTTCAGTGTGACTAATCCTGATGATAGCTTGCACCAAGCTACAGACAGTGCTGTGCGTGGTGTTGTTGGCAAATATTCGATGGAAACCAATCTGACGGAAGGGCGTACTATTGTCCGTAACGATACTCAGAAGGTACTGGAAGAGACTATCCGTCCATACAACATGGGTATTACTGTGGTCGATGTAAACTTCCAGGCTGCTCGTCCACCAGAAGAAGTGAAGGCTGCATTCGATGATGTGATCGCAGCGCGTGAACAGAAGCAGCAAACCATTCGTGAAGCTAAAGCTTACGAGAACGAAGTATTACCTAAAGCGAAAGGTGAAGCTCAGCGTATTATTGAGGATGCCAAAGCCTATAAAGTTAGCGCGGTATTGAATGCTAAGGGTGAAGTGGCCAGTTTTGCCAAAATCTTACCTGAATATAAGGCGGCTCCAGAAATTACGCGTGAACGTTTGTATATCGAGACGATGGAACGTGTGTTGAGCAATACACGTAAAGTCATTGCAAACGAGAAGAGTAACAACATGCTGTTATTGCCATTGGATCAAGCTGTGAAAGATCAGGCACATGTTCAGCAAAATACGTCGAGTAACACAGCAGTACAGAAAGTGATTCGTCAGAATCAACCTGCGCCACAACGGGAATCTAGCACTTATGGTGGTAGCGATAACCTGCGCGGTGATACGGTCAGAATAGGGAGACCATAATCATGCGTAATTCATTTATTGTTGCGATTATTGCGGTATTGGTTGTTCTCTATTCATCAATCTTTACTGTCAAAGAAGGTGAACGTGGCATTGTGTTGCGTTTTAGTAAGGTCGTACGTGATGCAGAGAATAAACCGATCATTTATGAGCCGGGTCTGCATTTCAAAATACCGTTTGTGGAAACGGTTAAGACACTTGATGCCCGTATCCAAACTATGGATATCAAGGCGGATCGTTTCTTAACACGTGAAAATAAAGACCTGATCGTTGATTCTTACTTAAAGTGGCGCATTAATGATTTCAGCCGTTACTATCTGGCAACAGGTAACGGTGATATTAACCGAGCTGAAGTGATGCTGAGACGTAAGTTCAGTGACCGTTTGCGTTCTGAAATTGGTCGTCTTGATGTGCGTGGTATTGTGACTGATTCCCGTGGTCGTTTAACTACCGATGTGCGTGATGCCCTGAATCGGGGAACCCACGAAGAAAATGATGCAACAGATGTCGATAATGCCATTGCCTCTGCTGCGGCCTTGGTAGAAAAAGAGACAAAAGGCAAGCAACCAGCCGTTAATCCAAACAGCATGGCTGCGTTAGGTATTGAAGTTGTTGACGTTCGTATCAAACAGATCAACTTACCACAGGAAATTTCAGAAGCTATTTACCAGCGTATGCGTGCTGACCGTGAAGCTGAAGCGCGTCTCTTGCGTTCAGAAGGTTCGGAAGAAGCAGAAAAGATCCGGGCTGCTGCTGATAAAACAGCAACTGAAATCAGGGCTGGAGCACAGAGCGAAGCATTGGTATTACGCGGTGAAGGTGATGCGGAAGCCACTAAACTATTCGCGGATGCATTCAATCAAGATCCTGAATTCTATGCGTTTATCCGTAGCTTGCGTGCTTACGAAAAGAGCTTCAAGAATAACGGTAATGATGTAATGGTTCTTAGTCCAGATACTGATTTCTTCCGTTATATGAAAGCACCTACGAAGTAATATCCTCTTAACTTACTGTAAGCCACTGTAAAAAAACGACAGTGGCTTTTTTATAGCCCACTATAATTACCAATTGTTTGCTTTCTGTCACATTTATATAACGAAAAGAAATAACAAGAAGTAATAAAAAATACTGAAAGGTGCTAAATGAGATGGTAGAATCCATTTTTAAGCAACCGAGTGAACTTTTGAAATGGGTAAGAACGTTGTCGTATTGGGCACCCAATGGGGTGACGAGGGCAAGGGTAAAATCGTCGACTTGCTGACTGAACGAGCTAAATACGTAGTTCGTTATCAAGGGGGCCACAACGCGGGCCATACACTAGTCATCAACGGTGAAAAAACCGTTCTCCACTTAATCCCATCCGGGATCTTACGTGAAAATGTCATTAGCATTATCGCAAATGGGGTCGTTTTAGCACCAGATGCTTTGATGAAAGAGATGAAAGCGCTTGAATCACGTGGGGTTCCTGTACGTGAGCGCCTGCTTATTTCTGAAGCTTGTCCGCTGATCCTGCCTTACCATGTTGCATTGGATAACGCCCGCGAAAAAGCGCGTGGAGCCAAGGCGATTGGTACAACAGGTCGTGGTATTGGTCCTGCGTACGAAGACAAAGTTGCACGTCGTGGCTTGCGTGTGGGTGATCTGTTTGATAAAGAAGCTTTCGCTGTCAAACTGAAAGAAATCATCGACTACCACAACTTCCAGTTAGTTAACTATTACAACGAACCTGCCGTCGATTACCAGAAAACCTTAGATGACATTTTGGCGGTTGCCGATATCCTGACGGGCATGGTAGTTGACGTTTCTGACTTGCTGTACAAAGCAACCCAGAAAGGTGAATTGGTCATGTTTGAAGGTGCGCAGGGGACTTTGCTGGATATCGACCACGGTACTTATCCTTATGTGACTTCTTCTAACACCACGGCAGGTGGCGTTGCAACAGGTTCTGGCCTGGGTCCACGTTATGTTGATTATGTACTGGGTATTATCAAGGCTTACTCTACCCGTGTAGGAGCCGGCCCATTCCCAACTGAGCTGTTTGATGAAACAGGTGAATACCTGCGTCAGAAAGGTCAGGAGTTTGGTGCGACTACAGGTCGTAGCCGTCGTACTGGCTGGTTGGATATCGTTGCTATTCGTCGCGCGATCCAAATCAACTCTCTGTCTGGCTTCTGCATGACTAAACTGGATGTGCTGGATGGCTTGAAAGAAGTGAAAATCTGCGTTGGTTATCGCCTGCCTGATGGCACTGTCATTGACACAACGCCACTGGCTGCCGAAAACTGGGAAGGGCTTGAAGCCGTCTATGAAACCCTGCCTGGCTGGGATGAAAGCACTTTTGGCGTGAAAGATCACAGCCAATTGCCACAAGCAGCATTGAACTACATCAAACGTGTAGAAGAGCTGACAGGCGTTCCTGTTGATATTATTTCTACAGGCCCAGATCGTGCGGAAACGATGATCCTGCGTGATCCCTTTGATGCTTAATCGATAAATTCATCTTTTATGCACACATGGCCGGGCTTATTGCCCGGTTTTTGTTTTTTCCCGTTTTGCTTAATTTTTAAAATACCCACATAATGATGATTAACTAACGAAAACCAACAAACATACATTTTTTGGTGCCAAATAAGCTCCGTTATATTCAGTCTCCCAGAGGTGAGTGTGCAGTTAACCAGTTTTACCGATTATGGATTACGTGCCTTGATTTATATGGCCTCGTTACCAGAGGGCCAAATGACGAGTATTACAGAAGTCACTGAAGTTTATGGTGTTTCGCGTAACCATATGGTAAAAATCATCAATCAACTGAGTCACTTAGGATTAGTGAATGCTGTCAGGGGAAAAAATGGCGGCATTAGTTTAGGGAAACCTGCCAACGAGATCAAAATTGGTGATGTGGTTCGTTCATTAGAACCTTTGTCATTGGTTAACTGTAGTGCCTGTCAAATCACGCCTGCATGTCGCTTAAAGTCGGTCTTGAATCAAGCGGTAGAAAATTTTTTGGAAGAGTTGGATAAACATACTGTGGCCGACATGGTCAATGACAATCGTCCCCTTTATCAATTACTTTTGGTTAAGTGAAGCAAGGGGATAAACAGCTTGCTGATGACAATAGAGGAATGATGATGTCAAAAGATCCTTTTCAGGAACGAGAGGCTGCAAAATACGAATCTCCTATCCCAAGCCGTGAATACATCTTGGATATCATTTCTAAACACGCCACGCCGGTAAGCCGTCAGGAATTAGCACAGGAACTTCAGTTAACCACTCCAGATGCACAGGAAGCACTGCGCCGCCGTTTGCGGGCAATGGAGCGTGACGGACAGTTGGTTTTTACCCGCCGGCAATGTTATGCATTACCAGAGCGGCTGGATTTATTGAAAGGTACAGTGATTGGACACCGCGATGGTTATGGTTTTCTGCGTGCGGAAGGGCACAAAGAAGACTATTACCTGCCAGCCGATCAGATGAAAATGGCGATCCACGGTGATGTGGTACTGGCACAGCCCTTGCGACCAGACAGAAAAGGCCGCGTTGAAGTGCGTATCGTGCGGGTTTTGGAACCCAAGAGTAGCCAGATTGTTGGCCGGTATTTTATGGATGCTGGCATGGGATTTGTCGTCCCAGATGATAGCCGTCTCTGTTTCGATATCTTGATCCCGAAAGAAGTCACTTGCGGGGCAAGAATGGGTAATGTTGTGGTGGTTGAATTGACAAATCGCCCGACTCGCCGGACTAAAGCCATTGGCAAAATTGTTGAAGTGTTGGGTGAGACGATGGGAACGAACATGGCGGTTGAGATCGCACTGCGTACCCAT
Organism: Xenorhabdus thailandensis; assembly: GCF_037996785.1. NCBI lineage: Bacteria > Pseudomonadati > Pseudomonadota > Gammaproteobacteria > Enterobacterales > Morganellaceae > Xenorhabdus > Xenorhabdus thailandensis. The sequence goes on along the minus strand of NZ_JBBMXF010000007.1, from coordinate 197,881 downwards.
GAAATTCCCCATAGCTGGCCGCCGATGGTAGAAAAACAGATTGCGGGTTTGGCTGAGCATGTACCGGAATCGGCCAAGCAAGACCGGGTAGATTTACGGGCCTTGCCGCTAGTGACAATCGACGGTGAAGATGCACGAGACTTCGATGATGCGGTGTATTGCGAAAGAAAACGGGGTGGTGGTTGGCGGTTGTGGGTAGCGATTGCTGATGTCAGCTACTATGTTCGTCCGCAAACTGCTTTGGATATGGAAGCACGCAGCCGCGGTAACTCGGTTTACTTCCCATCCCAGGTTGTCCCTATGCTGCCGGAAGTGCTATCTAATGGCTTGTGCTCCCTCAATCCAGAAGTTGATCGCCTATGTATGGTGTGTGAAATGACCGTTTCCGCCCAAGGCAAGCTCTCTTCCTACAAGTTTTATGAAGCGGTGATGAATTCACACGCCCGTTTGACCTATACCAAAGTTTGGAAGATTTTGCAGGGTGATCAAGAACTACGTGAGCACTACAAGCCGCTGGTGCAACATATTGAGCATCTGCATGAGCTTTATCAGGCACTGGAACATGCGCGTGAACAGCGTGGCGCTATTTCGTTTGAATCGGAAGAAGCCAAGTTTATCTTTAATGCAGAACGTCGCATTGAACGTATAGAACCCGTTGTACGTAACGATGCACATAAACTTATTGAAGAGTGTATGATCTTGGCGAACATTGCCGCAGCTCGCTTTGTGGAAAAACACCATGAGCCTGCGTTATACCGCATCCATGATCGACCAAAAGAAGAGAGTATCCTGAACCTGCGTTCAGTCTTCAATGAATTGGGATTGAGCTTGTTGGGGGGCCTGACGCCAGAACCAAAAGATTATGCGCAATTGATGAAACAAGTTGCGGATCGGCCCGATCACGAGTTACTACAAACGATGCTGTTGCGTTCTATGAAGCAAGCGATCTATGAGCCGGAGAATCGCGGGCATTTTGGTCTGGCATTACGCTCTTATTCTCACTTCACTTCGCCAATCCGCCGCTACCCTGACCTGGCTCTGCATCGTGCGATTAAGTACTTATTGGCACAAGAAAAGGGTGCTATTGAGCAGAACGGGACGCCAACAGGGGGTTGGCACAATGACATGGAGCAGATGCTGCAATTGGGTGACCACTGTTCCATGACCGAGCGCCGTGCTGACGAAGCGACAAGGGATGTGGCTGACTGGTTAAAATGTGATTTCATGCAAGATCAAGTGGGTAATGTTTTCACTGGATTGATTACCAGCGTGACAGGTTTCGGTTTCTTTGTCCGCTTAAATGATCTGTTTATTGACGGCTTGGTACATGTTTCAACGTTGGATAATGATTATTATCGATATGATAACGTCGGCCAGCGTTTGATTGGTGAGTCTTCTGGAACAACTTATCGCCTCGGTGATGAAGTCGAGATTCGGGTGGAAGCGGTTCATATGGATGAACGTAATATTGATTTCACCCTACTTTCAACAACCCGTAAAGCGCGTAATCAAGGGAAGACAGCCCGCAATAAAGCGAAAAAAGGTACGCCAGAGCGTAAAAATAGTAAAAAAGGTCGTGATCATAAAAAATCAGCCAATTTTGAGCCAGATAACGCCTTTCGTAAAAAGAAAAGTGCGGAAAAGTTTACAGAGCCTAAGTCAGGCAAAAAGAAAAAACCGTCAAGCAAGACTAAAAAAATTGCGGCAAAACTGAAAGCGAAGCGTGCGAAAAAAAGCGTAAGCTAATCGCGAGTAAAGTGAATCCATACAATCATCAAACAGGGCGGGTTTTGCCGCCCACTATTTTCGGTATCTTAACGATATCAGTGAGTCAGGTATCAGTCAGTCATGAGTGAAATTATCTACGGTATCCATGCCGTTAAAGCCTTGCTGGAGCGCGATCCACAACGTTTCATGGAAGTTTATGTGTTGAAAGGGCGTGAAGATCGCCGTTTAACCCCATTATTGCAAGAGTTGGAAAGTATCGGTATCGCGGTACAAATTGCCAACCGTCAATGGTTGGACTCCCAAACAGAAGGTGCCGTCCATCAGGGGATCATTGCACGAGTCAAGCCAGGACGTCAGTATCAGGAAAATGATCTGCCGGAATTGTTAGCTCGGCTAGAGCGTCCATTTCTGCTGGTATTGGATGGTGTCACCGATCCGCATAATCTGGGAGCTTGCTTACGTACCGCGGATGCTGCGGGAGTTGATGCCGTTATTGTTCCTCGTGATCGTTCTGCACAATTGAATGCCACCGCCAAAAAAGTGGCCTGTGGCGCGGCAGAAAGTGTACCGCTGATCCGAGTGACTAACCTTGCGCGGACATTGCGCTTACTGCAAGAACACAATATCTGGATTGTCGGCACTGCCGGTGAAGCCACGCATGATTTATACGCAAGCAAGTTGACGGGACCGATGGCGCTGGTGATGGGCGCGGAAGGTGAAGGTATGCGTCGATTGACTCGCGAACATTGTGATGAATTAATCAGTATTCCCATGGCGGGTTCCGTCTCTTCTTTAAACGTATCGGTTGCGACAGGGGTATGCTTGTTTGAAATCGTGCGCCAGAGAAGTGCCCGATAATTCTTTATTGAGTTTTTTGTATTGTACGGGTATAGTGACGCGTCGATTTTTCAGCCGTACTAAACACGTTCCTTGCCTCCATGGGCCACGGCTGACCCTGACAGGAGGCTGAATAATCCGTAAGGAGCAATGCTAATGCGTCATTACGAAATCGTTTTTATGGTCCATCCTGACCAAAGCGAACAGGTTCCGGGCATGATCGAGCGTTACAGTGCGACTATCACTAACGCGCAAGGTCAGATTCACCGTCTGGAAGACTGGGGTCGTCGTCAACTGGCTTACCCAATCAACAAACTGCACAAGGCTCACTACGTTCTGATGAACGTTGAAGCGCCACAAGAAGCGATTGATGAGCTGGAAACTAACTTCCGCTTCAACGACGCCGTTATCCGTAGCATGGTTATGCGCGTTAAGCACGCAATAACTGAAGCATCACCAATGGTTAAGGCTAAAGACGAACGTCGCAGCCGTGATCTGGTCTTGGAAGAAGACCTGGTTGATGATGCTGATGAAGCTGGGGATTCTGAAGAGTAATTACCGTGACAACCAATCGTTTGGTGCTCACAGGCACAGTGTGCAAAGCACCGATACGAAGAGTCAGTCCATCTGGTATTCCGCATTGTCAGTTTGTGCTTGAACATCGTTCACAGCAACAGGAAGCCGGATTCAGCAGGCAATCATGGTGCAGAATGCCCGTTATTGCCAGCGGACAGTTGTTACAGGAATATACTCACAGTATAACGGTCGGCAGTCGAATAATGGTTTCAGGATTCATTAATTCCCATTATGGGCGCAATGGTCTTAGCAAACTGGTTCTACATGCCGAGCAGATTGAATTGATAGATTCTGGAGACTAGCCAAATGGCACGTTATTTCCGTCGTCGCAAGTTCTGCCGCTTCACCGCGGAAGGCGTACAAGAGATCGATTATAAAGATATTGCTACGCTGAAAAACTACATTACCGAAAGCGGTAAAATTGTACCAAGCCGTATTACCGGCACTCGTGCAAAATACCAGCGCCAGCTCGCTCGTGCTATCAAGCGTGCGCGCTACCTGTCTCTGTTGCCTTACACTGATCGTCATCAGTAATAGGCTCAGTCCATTAACGACTTTGAGAGGATAAGGTAATGCAAATTATTCTGCTTGATAAAGTAGCGAACCTGGGTAGCCTGGGTGACCAAGTTAACGTTAAAGCGGGTTATGCCCGTAACTTCTTAGTACCACAGGGCAAAGCTGTTCCTGCAACTAAGAAAAACATCGAATTCTTCGAAGCTCGTCGTGCTGAACTGGAAGCTAAACTGGCTGACGTTCTGGCAGCAGCACAAGCTCGTGCAGAGAAAATCAGTGCGCTGGGTTCTGTCACTATCGCTTCTAAAGCGGGTGACGAAGGTAAACTGTTCGGTTCTATCGGTACTCGTGATATCGCTGATGCAGTGACTGCAGCTGGCGTTGAAGTATCTAAGAGCGAAGTTCGCCTGTCTAACGGCGTTCTGCGTACTGTTGGTGAACACGAAGTTCACTTCCAGGTACACAGCGATGTATTTGCACAGTTGAACGTTAACATCGTTCCAGAAGCTTAATCGTTGATTAGCTGAAGAACATGTGACAAAAAACGCTGGCATTGCCGGCGTTTTTTGTTTTTACCCACTTTCCCGCGTTTACCCATCCATATAGTGCTGTTATGCTTGAGCTTTCACTCATTTAATAACAGGTACTTTCATGACAAAACCTTCTTTTGAGTCTATTGAAGCGCGCGCAAGTTACGGTATTGGTTTGCAGGTTGGACAACAATTACAGGAATCCGGTTTACAAGGGTTGGAACCAGAAGCCCTGTTGGCAGGGTTGTGTGATGCGTTGGAAAGCCGTTCTCCTGCTATTCCGGTAGAAGAACTACATCGTGCGCTACGTGAGATACATGAACGTGCTGATAGCGTTCGCCGTGAACGTCAGCAGGCGATGGCAGAAGAAGGCAAAAAATTCCTGGCAGAAAATATTCAGCGTGAAGGTGTCAGTAGCACAGAGTCTGGTCTGCAATTTTCTGTCCTGACACAAGGTAATGGCGCTATCCCTGCCCGTACTGACCGTGTTCGTGTCCACTATACAGGCCGCCTGATCGATGGCACGGTATTTGATAGTTCAGTGCAGCGCGGTACGCCAGCAGAATTCCCTGTTAGCGGCGTGATCCCGGGTTGGATTGAGGCGTTGACCTTGATGCCAGTTGGTTCCAAATGGGAACTCTATATTCCGCATAATCTGGCTTATGGTGAGCGTGGCGCTGGAGCATCCATCCCGCCTTATAGCACGTTGATCTTTGAAGTGGAATTATTGGAAATTCTGTAACTTATTGAATAGCCGGTTAACCGGCTATTTTTTAGCTGAATTTGGAATGGTGGATGAATAAAATATTCGCCATTCCGGTAAAAAATGCGTTAAAAATGGTACTTCAAGTGGTATAGCCAAACAACAAACGCAGAGGTGTATGATGCTACAACAGATCTGCCAATTGGCACGGGAAGCAGGCGCGGCGATCATGGAGGTCTATCAGGCTGAACAGCCGCTGCAAGTTAAGCATAAAATGGATGATTCACCTGTTACTGCTGCGGATATTGCAGCTCATCAGATCATTAAAGCGGGATTGTTACGCATTGCACCTGATATTCCGTTGTTATCAGAAGAAGATCCACCAGCATGGGAAGAGCGGAAAAATTGGCAGCGTTATTGGCTGGTTGATCCATTGGATGGTACGAAAGAGTTTATTCGCCGTAATGGGGAATTTACCGTTAATATCGCATTGGTAGAAAATGGTGTGCCTGTGATGGGAGTTGTCTATGTCCCGGTACAGAATGTCTTATATTCAGGGCAAGGGCGGCAGGCATGGAAAGAAACCAATGGTCAGACGCTTCCCATTAAAGTTATGCCGGCAAAGCCGCCAGTGGTGGTAGTCAGCCGTTCTCACAAGGACGATGAGGAGTTGCAAGACTATCTTTCCCAGCTAGGGGTGCACGATACACTTGAAGTAGGTTCTTCACTTAAGTTCTGTATGGTTGCAGAGGGAAAAGCTCAACTTTACCCACGCTTTGGGCCAACCAACATCTGGGATACGGGAGCTGGCCATGCCATTGCTATTGCTGCGGGGGCATATGTGACGGATTGGGAAGGGAAAACACTCGATTACACGCCGCGTGAATCTTTTCTTAATCCAGGATTCAGGGTCAGAGTTTTTTAATACGAAAGCGATAATGTGAAGGTGATAATGGCTCACAATATGGGAGAACCATTATCACTGTACGGTATTGAATCGGCTATTTTTGCAATTCTTCTTTAATTAGGCTGATAACGTGTGTAATGTCTTCGTGACTTAATTTGCCATCTTTGACGAATTTCACCTTACCATTTTTATCCAGTACAATGATTGCCGAACTTTTGGGTTCCAGTCCCCAAGCCTTTTTAACCAGCCCGTGACTATCGACAATAAATTGTGACCACGGGAACTGTTTTTTACTGTCTTCGATACTATTGCGAACAAAAACACCAGTGCCAAAAATAGCCTCATCGGTATTCACGATGCTGGTGGTTTGGTATTTATCCTTGGGTAAATCCGCATCCTTCAATGCCTGGATCAAGGGATCATTCATCTCTTTTGCGGAACTACGACCGGCAATATGCTGGATCGTTCTGACTTTTCCCGTAAGTTCAGTACTGCTCCAATTTTGGTAGTTGAACTTACCATCGTTTAGCAACAGCTCACCTTTATCTGTCACACTGACAGCGGGAACAGGTTGTTCTAAGGTGATGTTATGGGCGAACGCAAATATTGACGTGATACTCAATATTGCAGATAACACGATTTTAATTAAAATATTGTTTTTTAACATGTTTATTCCTTATTTGTCATGGTGTGGCATGTTATCAGGGAATGACATATTCAGCATAGCGCTTGTTAACTGGTCTGTCCTCAATAAAATAAACAATTTGATAACATTTAGAGTGATGTATAAGTAAACAAGAGGATGATGTAATATAATGCTCATTAATATCATTATGTTATATCAAAATAGTGATTGAATCTGAATGTTGGGGGAACAAATTTCCATATACGTAGTCTATACAGTTGGCATAACAGTGACGCATTGACTCGTTATGTAATGAATAAATGTTATGCAGTAGTCATAAAATCATATCGTAAGAAGCATGGGAGGAAAAAACAGAGATGAAAATCTTTCGCCATTATAACCCACTGAAAATTGCTCTCTACGTGAAAACCCTATTCCGTGGGCGGTTATATATTAAGGACATGGGCGCTTTTGAATTTAATTATGGAAAGATTTTACCCCCGAAAATCAAAGATAAACGCCATTTCCATGTAATGAGTGAAGTTAATCAGCAAGTATTGCGCTTACAGACCGAAATAGGGTGATTGTTTGTAACTGCTCATCGACTAATGACAATGTAATAAGATCAATATGATACATCGCATTAGTATAATCAACGGCCTTGTGGCCGTTTTTTGATCGTGAGTTATTTATACTGTTGCGGTCATTACAGAAATTCCCACATTGCGGTTTAGTTGGTGTAATGCCAATTCGACGGTTTCAATTTTTGATGAATGCTCAACATCAAGTAATCGATCGATTTGTGCGGGTTTTTGTCCCATTTTTCTGGCTAATTCAGCTTTGCGTGTGCCAGTTTCTATCATGGCATTATGCAAAGCGGCTTTCATTGCTACCAGCACAGGTACATTAACAACGTATTCACCATCAAGTGGAGCACTACCCAGAGGAATAGGGCGGCGTTCCTCAATTTCTATTGCTATAGCTGTTACCACACCTTCAACAGCCTCCAAAAGAGCCTCATCAATAGAGTCACCCACTGAGTTCATCAGGGGTAAGTCACGGCATGATACGACGTAAGCTCCTGTCGATTTATCATGCTCTAATTTAACTGGGTAATGGAATATGGACATTTGACTACCTTTGTTTGATTTTTCGGCTAAAATTACCAAAATATATTGATATTAATTTTTTATTTTGAAGCTCATAGTCCCAGATCCTTTAATATCTTCTTGCGGAGCGGCTCTGGCATTTCTTTGGAACCGAGATCAGGAAAAACTGAACGCCGGCCATTCAAACTAACTTTTTGGTGACTGCCACCGCCAGACGCTTTTTTGAATGCAGCTCCCTGTTGTAGTAACCATCGCTTAAACTCACTGTACTTCATTTGTTCTCCTGAACCAACGTTATAATTATAACGTATACGTTAAATAAATTAACAATAAAGTGAAAAAGAAAAACAAAAATGTTTATTTTAAGGATGGGATGCCGATTTTTCCAGAATTACGGTCAGTGTCATAAAAACTAATTTGGCTGAGTAGTAAATTCGAATCTACGACGGGTTCTTTGGCAGTTAACCCAATAGTCATACCATTGGGCTAACTCAATCAGCTAATTCCTAAGTGTTGGCGGGAAGCAGATACCAGTACCTCCCAGGCCACAATACCCTTCGGGGTTTTTGTGGAGGTATTGCTGGTGATAATCCTCGGCAAAGTAGAATGGCCCCGCTTCACGAATTTCCGTTGTGATGGTACGTTGGTCGTTATTTTGCGTCAGCGCTTGTTGGTATTGGTCACGGCTGGCAATGGCCTGTTCATACTGTTGTGGTGAAACCGTGTACAGGGCGGAACGGTACTGAGTACCAATATCGCCATGTTGACGCATACCTTGGGCGGGATCGTGATTTTCCCAGAACAGGGTGAGTAATTGCGAATAGGTAATTTTGGTTGGATCAAATACGATCCTGACCACTTCTGCATGACCCGTTAAGCCAGTGCATACTTCTTCATAAGTTGGGTTTGGCGTAGTGCCGCCACTGTAACCGGCGGAAGTGGTGTAAATGCCTTCCTGTTGCCAAAAAAGGCGTTCCACGCCCCAGAAACATCCCATTCCTACATAGGCAATTTCCATATTTTCAGGAATGTTCTCTATCGCATGCTGTGTGATGACATGGTAGGGTGATACGGTTAATGGAGTGGTTCTACCCGGTATGTCATCTGGTGAAGAAACAGCTTGTCTTTCATTAGTTGAATTTGGCAAGATTCTCTCCTGTATATTCAAAGTCTTATGATCATATGTTGCTTGTATATTGTTAAAACTTTACCAGAATTAATTCATTACGGCATTTTTATGTTGTTGAATTTTATTCAACAGGTAGATAAATATTAGGAGTTCGAGTGTCACGATATCCCCTCATCTGTGCGCTTTTTGTCTCTATCATCACTCCATCGGCTTATAGTGCAAACTTACGATTAAAGTTGGAAGGACTTTCTGGCGAATTAGAAAAAAATGCCAGAGTACAACTTTCTAATATCAGTACCGATGAAGTTTCTCCTGATGGCCGTTTTCGTGCCCGGGTGGAGAAAGCGATACGGCAAGGGCTTCGTCCATTGGGATATTATGCTCCCACCGTTGAATTCACTTATCAAGAGAACATGCCTCCTGCCCGTCCTGTTTTAACTGCAAAGGTTACGCTTGGTGAACCTGTGCGTGTCGCTGAAGTGAATGTTGATTTGGAAGGTGGCGCGAAAACAGATAAAGATTATGCTGCCCTGATTAAGAAAAATATGCCAAAAGACGGGACAATACTCAACCACGGTGAATATGAAGATTTTAAAAATTCATTGACAAATTTGGCGGTTAAGAAAGGCTATTTTGATGCCGTCATGAAAAAAAGTGAGTTAGGGGTAGCAAAGGATCTGCATGAATCTATATGGGACTTTGATTTTGATAGCGGACAACGTTATCGTTTCGGCCCTGTGACATTCTCTGGATCGCAAATTCGTGAAACCTATCTGGATAACCTTATTCCTTTCAAACCAGGTGAATACTATACCTCGGAACAATTAGCCGAGTTTAACCGTCGTTTGGTTGATACCGGATGGTTCAATTCTGCGGTTGTTGTGCCCGATTTTAAAACAGGACGTGAGAGTAAAGATAAGGTATTGCCATTAAATGCGTCTTTAGTGCCTCGCTCTGCTAACTATGTTGAATTGGGGGGCGGTTATGGAACGGATGTCGGGCCTCGTGTTCAGGCTAAATGGAAAAAACCGTGGCTGAATTCTCGTGGACACAGTTTAAGTAGTAGCCTTAACCTTTCTGCACGCGATCAAGTCATTGACGCAGCCTACAAAATGCCGCTTAAAGCCAACCCACTGGAAGAATATTACCAACTACAAACAGGTTATCGACGCAAAGATATTAACGATACCATTTCGGATACAGCAACCTTGAACCTTTCCCGTAATTGGGATCGTTTTACGGGTTGGCAGTACGGCGTTAATTTGCGCTGGAGCCTGAGCCACTTTACCCAGGCTAAAGTCACCAATACCACCATGTTACTTTATCCGGGACTGAGTCTCAGCCGCATTCGCCAGCGTGGCGGCACGATGCCTTATTGGGGGGATAGCCAGCGTTACTCAATTGATATTTCTGATAAAACCTGGCAATCCAATGTCGATTTTTTGGTGTTACAGGCCCACCACGTCTGGATAAGAACGTATCGGGAGAATCATCGTTTTGTGGTACGGGCAGATTTGGGCTGGATAGAGACTAATGAATTCGACAAAGTACCACCGGATCTGCGCTTCTTTGCCGGGGGTGATCGCAGTATTCGTGGCTATAAGTACCAGAAAATCTCACCAAAAAACAGTGAAGGTAAATTAGTCGGGGCATCAAAATTGGCGGTTGGCTCGCTGGAATATCAATACAATATTTATGGCAATTGGTGGAGTGCATTGTTTGTTGATTCCGGTGAAGCGGTGGATGACATCAGAAAAAGTAATTTTAAAACCGGTGCGGGCATTGGCGTGCGCTGGGCTTCACCGGTTGGGCCGATAAAATTTGATTTGGCAACGCCAATCGGAGATCCAGATAGTCATAATATTGAATTTTATATTGGTTTAGGGGCTGAACTATGAAGTGGGCAAAAAGGGTGAGTATTGCTTTCCTGCTGATTGTCGGCCTGTTATTGGTGGCAGTTACTGGACTGGTTGGCACGCAAACGGGCTTGCATTTTGTGATCAACAGTGCGGCACGTTGGGTTCCAGGATTGGATATTGCGAGTGTCAGCGGAGGTTGGCGCAATTTAACGTTAAAAGGCGTTAAATATCAGATGCCAGGTGTTAACGTTAATGCGGATAATTTACACCTTTCTATCCAGCTTTCCTGCCTGAAACACAGTCAGGTATGTGTCAATGCTTTGACCACTGAAGGTGTTACTGTTTCGGTGAATACCGCTGAATTGCCGCCACCGGCACCTGCGACTGAATCGGAACCATTGACTGAATTGCAAACACCGTATCCTATTTCACTGGATTTGCTTTCCTTGAAAAACATTCATGTGCAGGTAGATGGTATTGCTATTGCGTTGGATGAGTTTAAAACGGCAGCTCAGTGGCAGGAAAAACAACTGATATTAAAACCGACGGAAATTAATAACCTGTTAGTGGCATTGCCAAAAAGTGCACCTGAAAAAATCGGTACAGCACAAAAAGTTAGCCAGCAGGCTAAATCGGAAAAGTCTCTGGGTGAAACGTTGAAAGCGCTGTTTGCCCAACCGCTGTTAACAGAGTTACCCAATATTCCCATTCCGCTTGATATCACGCTGGAAAGCATCCACGGCAGTCAGCTTCATTTAACCGGTGATACCGATATCAAGATTAACGATTTGCGGCTACAGGCCAGTAATCAGGGGCAGGCAGTCGAGATAAAAACATTAAGTTTGCAGGCACCGGAAGGTTCACTGGCGATACAGGGGACGGCAAAACTTGCTGAACAATGGCCAGTAAACCTGGAGGTTAAGGGTAAGGTCGATAATTTAAAACATATCAATCTGGATGACTTAACCGGCCAACAGATCGATTTGACGCTAAAAGGTGCGTTATTACAGCAGCTTAATCTCGCGTTGAATCTTTCCGGCCCTGTTGCCGCCAGTTTGGATGCTCAGACTGAATTGGCAAAAGCCGACTTGCCTGTACGTCTGACATTGAAAAGCCAGCAACTGCAATGGCCGCTGCAAGGCAAGCCAGACTATCAGCTTGATGGCGTCAAGTTGCGCTTGAATGGTCAAGCAAGCCACTATGATCTTTCTCTCCGTTCAGATATTAAAGGTAATAATCTTCCGCCGGCATCGTTAATGTTGGATGCAAAAGGCAATGAAGAATTACTGAAGTTAACGCGCTTGCGTTTGGCGGCCTTGCAGGGGAAAGCCGATATTGTCGGTGTGGTTGATTGGCGTCAGGCCATTAGCTGGAATGCCAAATTAATGTTGGATGGTATCAATACAGCCAAACAGTGGCCGGAATGGCCCGCTGAAATCACCGGGCAAATAGCTGTGCGTGGTAGCCTATATGGAGGAAGCTGGCAGCTCCAGATCCCTGAGATTGCCCTTGATGGTCATGTGAAGCAGAATGTCATCAAAGCGCGTGGCAAGGCATCGGGTAATGCAGCAGGTCAGTGGGATATTCCTCAGCTTGATCTTGCCGTTGGGCGTAATACGCTCAATGTACAGGGGCAGCTTACGGATCAGGTGTGGAAACTGGATGGGGAAATTCATGCACCACAATTAACGGGCTTACTGCCGGGTTTGGCTGGCTTCATTACAGGCGAAGTCAAACTGCGTGGCAATATGCAATCCCCCCAAATCATGGCAGATTTGAATGCACGTGGGCTGCGCTGGCAGGATGAGTTAAGCGTGGATAGCGCCACGATCAAAGGTGATGTACGTTCGGCTGAGCAGATCCAGGGGCAATTGTCGATTATTGTGCGGCAATTGCAGCAGGCGGATTTAACTATCAGGAACCTGACACTCAACGCGAAAGGCACAGAAAAGAAACATGATTTACAACTGAAAATTGAAGGCACGCCGGTATCAGGCCAATTGGCACTTCATGGCAGCTTTGATCGTCAAAAGGAGCATTGGCAAGGCAGTATTAACGATACTGACTTTAATACACCGGTTGGTGAGTGGCGTTTAAGCAAAGCGATAGCCATTGATTATTTCAACTTGCAGCAAAAGGCCATCGTGGGGCCTCATTGCTGGCTTAATCCCAATGCTCAGCTTTGTATCTCAAAACCCATTGAGGCGGGGAGTAGCGGTCATGCCCAAGTGGCACTTGAACGCTTTGATCTGGCTATGATCCGACCATTCCTTGATAAAAGTACCCAACTTAAGGGCGTATTCAATGGTAATGCTGAGATCAGATGGACAGCAGGGCAGGGGTTGCCCCAGGCAAAAGTGGCTCTCCAAGGGTATGGGGTACAAGTTCGTCAGGTTGTGGAAGGTAATACATTACCGATTAATTTTGACACACTCACCTTGAATGCAGGTTTGGCAGATGGCAAAGCGAATTTGGCATGGTTATTCAAGTTAGCGGGCAATGGAATATTGAAAGGCGATGTGCAGGTCGCTGATTTAGAAGGCAGCCGAAAATTAGCGGGCAATGTCGATATTCAGGCACTTTCTTTAGGCTTGGTTAAACCCATTTTAGGTAAAGGCGAAAAAGCGGAAGGGGGATTAAGTGCCAATTTACGTATTGGTGGTAATGCCAGAGATCCGCTGCTATTTGGTCAACTTAACGCTGATACCCTGCAACTGAGCAGTCATTGGCTGCCATTCGATATCACCCAAGGCCAGTTAGCCGTTCACTTTGCCGGTGCCAGCTCTGATATGCATGGCATGATTAGAACCCCCAAAGGGCAACTCAATCTAAATGGTTATGCTGACTGGCGCAACCTGAATGCCTGGTACGCCAGAGTGACAGCCGATGGTGACCAGTTACGTGTCACAGTTCCACCGATGGTGAAGGTGGATGTCAGTCCAAATTTGGTGTTGGAGGCAAAACCAAACCTGTTAAAACTTGACGGTAATGTAGATATCCCGTGGGCACGTATTACTGTTCAGGAGTTACCGGAATCAGCGGTAGGTGTTTCTGCGGATGAAGTGATGCTGGATAATAATCTCCAGCCAATCGAGAAGAAAAAATCACCTATTTTGATTCAAAGTAACTTAAATGTTCATATTGGCAATGATGTGCACCTGAGTGCATTTGGTTTGAAGGCGCAGCTTAAAGGAAATTTGAAAGTCCTTCAGGATAATCAGGGACTGGGGTTGAATGGTCAGATTGATATCCCGGAAGGGAATTTCCATGCTTATGGGCAAGATTTGCAAGTGCGTAAGGGAACCATTATGTTCTCTGGCTCGCCAGATCAGCCATTGTTGAATATTGAAGCTATCCGTAATCCAGAATCGACAGCGAACAAAGTTATCGCGGGTGTACGTGTTACCGGATTGGCAGATAAACCGAAAGTGGAAGTTTTTTCTGATCCGGTAAAATCCCAACAGGAAGCCTTGTCTTACTTGTTACGTGGCGAAGGGTTAGAAAAAGGGGATTCTGACAACTCGCAGATGGCGGCTATGTTGATTGGATTAGGGATTGCTCAGAGTAGTCAATTAGTCGGTAAGATTGGGGAAACTTTTGGTGTCTCTGATTTGGCTTTGGATACCCAAGGAGTCGGTGATAAATCTCAGGTGGTTGTCAGTGGCAGAATTACCAATGACTTACAGGTGAAGTATGGTGTGGGTATTTTTGACTCTTTGGCGACATTGACGTTGCGTTATCGTGTAATGCCAAGATTGTATCTGGAAGCGGTATCTGGTATTGATCAGGCTTTAGATCTGCTCTATGAGTTTGAGTTTTAAAGATGCGAGTTATTGTTTATGGTAGCCTGAGGCGAAAACAAGGCAATCATCACTGGATGACGGATGCCCAATTGTTGGGAGAACACAGATTAGAAGGTTATGAAATTTATGATCTGGGGCACTATCCGGCGGTTATCCGTGGTGAAGGAACAATCGAATGTGAAGTTTATCGTATTACGCCATCCATCCTGACAGAGTTGGATGAGTTGAAAAAAAACGTTCAGGAGTACGAAAGGGAACTGATTGAAACACCGTATGGCAAGGCCTGGATCTACCTCTACAAATTACCTGTTGAGGGGTTGCACCGGATAACCTGTGGTGACTGGCTGAAACGCCATGAAGAAGAGTAAAAATTAGACAGTCGAAAGACAAACAAAAACCTCTGTTCCTGATTGGGACAGAGGTTTTTTGGGATTAAAACCCGCAATTACCTGTCAGGGATTACTTTTTAGCAGCGCGCTCGAAAGAAGACAGGATCTCAGCTTTAGCGGCTTCAGCATTATCCCAGCCTTCAACTTTAACCCACTTGCCTTTTTCCAGATCTTTGTAGTGCTCGAAGAAGTGAGTGATTTGGGAACGCAGCAATTCTGGCAGATCGTTCACATCTTTGATGTGATCATATTCTTTGCTCAGTTTGGTATGAGGAACGGCGACCAGTTTTGCATCTTCACCGGATTCGTCAGTCATTTTCAGGACACCAACTGGACGGCAGCGGATCACAGAACCTGGCTGCAATGGGTAGGGTGTTGGCACCAATACATCAACTGGGTCACCATCGAGAGACAGGGTATTGTTGATGTAGCCGTAGTTACATGGGTAGAACATGGCGGTTGACATGAAACGGTCTACAAACAGGGCACCAGACTCTTTGTCTACTTCATATTTGATGGGATCGGCATTTGCTGGGATCTCAATGATGACATAAATATCTTCAGGCAGCTCTTTGCCAGCCGGTACATTATTCAGGCTCATAAAACGGTTTCCTTCAATGTTAAACCAAAATGGAGTGCGGGGTATTATAGCCAAAACAGGCCAAAATTCCTCGGATTTTTCGGTGGTTGGCGGTGGCTTAAAAGCATAATAAAAAAGCACAGACCCAAGTTTAATTGAGTCTGTGCTGATTTATATTAAACGTAGTTTAATATGGTGAAACTTGTCCATAACCATCAACGCGTATTACACAAAGGAGCATTGACGAAGGAGCAGATAGACTTGCCTTTTTAGCTTCCCTTGTATCGTAGTTATATCCATAATAAAGTCCTCCCTCTGATGGAGTATGTATTTTCAATATATTAGTCCCCGCCGTGTGATTCCGCAGATATTCCAATCCAAAGTAAGGGAACTGCGCTTTGTCATATTCATAACTAATTGAAGTTAGAGTCGTCGTTTGCGGAGTTGCGCCTATATCAGTCAAGTTCGGTGTGACAGCGTTCTGGCCATAGAGATTGATATTATCTTTGCCAGTCCAATCCAAATCTTGACAGTCTGGAGAGCCATTCAAGGGAACAGTTTTCGAATTCGAACCACTCGTATCAGGATGGTCAGGGATAAGTAGGTATCTCCGTGGGTTGAAGGTATAGTAATAACTGGATTTTACTCCCGTATCCATAACTGTTTTGGTGAGTGTCACTGTTACCGGCCATTGCTCAATGGAGAAACTATTTATAGGGAATGTTATTTCCCCTGTTTGTGTATCTACTTTCACTAAGTTAGGGTTGGAAGATTTGATACTTGATGGACTGTTCGAAGTCTGCGTACCATCTGAGTGGTTAGTTGCCGTGTAATCATACAACTGCGTTCCATCCTGCGCCAGTTGAATAATCAGATCTCCATGTACGTTATAGGGCCTTCCCTGCTCAGCGATATATTTCGTAACATTTGAACCTTTCGCACCCATCAGAATTCCCACTGGTACTGGAACAGAATCGAAGCTTACCGGTACGGATTGTATGCTATTTGCATCATTTTCACTGGCTGCATCTGGCATTAGTTTGAAATAAAGTCCATCTATACCGACAAGACTTGACATAGAAAGAGTCACATAACCCTCGTTATCGGTAGTTGGATTTGTAGGAATCTCAAGTTTAATTTCTTCTACAGGCGGAGTGATATTAGAAGCAGCATTCATTATTTCCGCTTTAAGTTTAACAAGAGACTGATTTTTAAGAGGCAGTCTGCTTTCTGCGTCGATGACTGGCACCTTATAGGTATAGCGTTCTTTTCCGCCAGCGGTTATTGGTCCCACAGGTGATTGCGATATTGCACCGAATGCAAACTTCAGGCTTTCTGGTGTGACAAAATCGAGTGGCTCAGAGAAGCTTTGATGTTTGTCATTAATCAATACCTCAACTTTAGCACCTTTCACTACCTGGGTACTGGTTACAATCGCCTTGATTTTACCTTCCTGATCAGAGGAGTTCTCATAGCCAGGCGCGGGCTTAACCGATAATCCCGGTAGATCAGCGGGTTCGATGCTCCATTGTAAGTTCATATCCATTTTTTTATTGATAGGATAACCATTGAGATCGAATACAGTCGCAGTCACAATGATTGGTTTGCGTTCTGTTGCCTCATAAGGCCCTTTTTGGTCGAATACAAAATCTTTGGCCTGAATAGCATCACTAAGATTAGTGAAATAAAATGGCTTATCACCTTTTATCTCCAATTTAGGTTGCTCATCCATTGACAGATAAATCTTTGTTTTCGGATCAATCGGTTGAGTACTGCTCAACATGGCAGTTAACTGGCCTGCATCATTAGTCATGCCTGCTGAGTCCCAGGTTAATGTTGCATGTTTATCTGGTGGATCGATGCTCCATTTTACGTTCGATATTGCCTTGTTTTTAATTGGCGGGTTGTTTTTATTGCCATAGGTGATTGTGGCTGCCAGGTCATAAGCCGGTTTGCCATTGGAAATTATAGGGCCTGTGCCATTTGGCTTGATGCTTTGGTCTTTAATGGCAAAAGGTTCAACAACCACATTCATGTATGATGTCATGGGCTTATTGTTGCCCGTGACTTCAGAAATAGCAGACAGGGTATAGCTGTTTATCCCCTTGGCAGAATATTTCGGCAAGTCCAGTTCAACAGATCTGCCATGAGGTGTGATAGCTCCCCCGTTTTTATGGAACTCTTCATTAGCCTGCCATGATAACTTCTTCAGTTTTTGCTCAGCGGTAATATTAGGGGTGATTTGAACATGTTGGGCACTATATCCACTTAATGTATTTGGCAAAGCAAGGTTGAACACGGGTTTTTTCTTGTAGTCCAGCACGATATGGTTGTTTCTTTGCACGATATCATAACGGCTTCCCATCAGTGTGCGCATAGCAGCAACGCTATTCGGTGAAATTTGATCCGCAAAAGGTATACCAAAACGATAATTCAGATTGGCCTGGAAGAGAGCCTCACTGTGTCCACTGCTTCCGAGTTTATAATCCACACCCATTGTCATCAGTGGAATCGGGGTATAATTTAGGCCAAGTCGGGCAAGGTTAGGGTTTTTTTGCTTGGTTTTCCGATTGAACAGGGCAACGTTATCGCCGAAGTACTGTTCATAACTCAACTTACCCCCAATGTTTGGATAAGCGGGTAAGAAAAATTCACCATTGATATCGTAGCCGTTGGCTGGCCGTTCTTCATATTCCAGTTCTTTGGGGGATTGGCGCCATTTGCTCAAGCGCCAGTATGTGTTGGCAGACAATTTAATATAATCAGTCCAGATTTCTCCGCCAACACCCAACCGTTGATGTTGTCCTGTGAAATCATTGTCAAGGAAGGTATTTAAACCATACATCCAATCGGGTGTGAAATAACGTCCACCAAGACCGAGGTTTAGGGTATTGCGGCTATCGTGTCTGCGATAACCTAACTGAGAGAAAAATAGCCAATCCGCTTTATTATCATAAAGGGGTAACAGCAGATCCAGAGAGCTGCTATCCAGTTTTCCTTTTTTATCGACGGAAAGATTAATATTGGCTGTACCAAATCTGGATAACCATTTTTGCGTTTCCGTGGATATTGCACCATTAATTTTCCCCAAAGCGTAGGATTTTGCCTGTTCGGTTAATTGGGATGGGGAAGAGGATAAAATATTACTCACCCTATGGATATTTTGTGCGATGACTCCTGCTTCTTTATCGAGAGCAGCTTGCTTATCTTGCGCCTGATTGGTGTTCTTTTCATTTTCTGATCCCTGTAAGGACATTCTATTCTCTTGAATCTTTTCACCCGCTGAAAGCGCACTCGTCGGAGTAAAGGGTAAAAAAAGCGAATACATGAGAATAGAAAGCCGAAAAACTTTATGATTTATATACGAGTCCATATATGAATTCCTCATAAAATATGGGCTGTCGCCAGCGCTTTAGCGTTACATCTTTGATGTTCCAACTTTCAGTTTTATTGGGTATAGCTATCTCATTAATATAAAAAAGATAATATTTCCCATACCTACATACATTAGGAAAACTTTTATTGTTGTGCGTAATGAAAAATGATTATCAATTGATAGCAAAAAGTTATCAGTTTATTTCCGCTGAAATTAGGTTTCATTTTTTAAAAGGTTTTTCATGCAAGAGAGGTATTTTTTCAGGAATGACTATGGTGTATCAGTGGGAATATATAATTAAATGGTTGCAGGCTTAACAAGACTGTGGTTTGAAAAATAAATGGAATAAGAGGTGGAAACCCACCTCTTTAAATTAGAGCATTAATAGTGCTGCTTATTGCTCAGGAAACTCCGCCATAAAACTTTCGGCTTTTTCTACCATAGATTTGGTGCCGACAAAAAAAGGTACTCGTTGGTGCAGCTTATTTGGCACGATATCCAGAATACGGTTTGCACCATCGCTGGCTTTACCACCGGCTTGTTCAGCCAGGAGTGCAATTGGGTTGCACTCATAAAGTAAGCGGAGTTTGCCCGTTGGATGGCTTGCCGTACTTGGGTAGATATAGATCCCACCTTTTAACAAATTGCGGTGGAAATCCGCAACCAGAGAACCGATATAACGGGTTGTATAAGGGCGCTGGGTTGCTTCGTCTTGTTCCTGGCAATATTTGATGTATTTTTTCACGCCCATCGGGAACTTAATGTAGTTCCCTTCATTGATAGAGTACATATTGCCCTTTTCTGGGAATTGGACTTTCTCATGGGTCAGACAGAATACACCGAGGGAAGGATCATAAGTAAAAGTATGGACACCACAGCCTGTTGTATAAACCAACATTGTGGATGAACCATAAACCACATAACCCGCTGCAACCTGACGATTGCCCGGTTGCAGGAAATCTTCTTCAGTTACAGGTTGCCCGATCGGAGTTACTCGATGGTAAATTGAGAAAATAGTCCCGACGGAAACGTTTACATCAATATTCGAAGAACCATCCAGTGGATCCATCAAAACAACATACTTCGCATTTTCTGCTCGGTCGCCATCAAAAATAACGATGTCGTCTTCCTCTTCGGAAGCAATGCCTGCAACTTCGCCGCGTGCTTTCAGTGCTGCCTTGAGTTTTTCATTGGCATACAAATCCAGTTTCATCTGGACTTCACCCTGAACATTAGAGACGCCACTTGTGCCTAAAATATCCACCAGACCGGCTTTATTGATATCTCTATGGATGATTTTGGCACCTAACTTTATGGCAGACAGTAGTGCAGTCAGTTCACCTGTAGCATGCGGAAAATCTTGCTGCTTTTCGACGATGAATTCGCCCAATGTTTTCATGACAAAGGCCTTGAATTGGTTGTGGTTTTAGGAAGCGTGCTTCACTGATGTGTTGCACTTATGTGCCGCACTTAGGCGCGGGCAGTTTAGCTAAAGAATCCGATGATTCATAGGTTATTGCATTTTTAATCTCTGATTTGAGGGGTAGAATAGTGATACAGTTCATGAATCAGGTAGAAATAAATGCGTATTCATATTCTTGGCATTTGCGGTACTTTCATGGGTGGGCTAGCGATCCTCGCTCGTGCACAGGGGCATGAAGTGACTGGCTCTGATGCCAATGTCTATCCCCCAATGAGCACTTTGCTGGAAAAACAGGGCATTGAGCTGATCCAGGGGTACGATCCGGCACAGCTTGATCCTGCTCCAGATAGGGTGATCATTGGTAATGCCATGACACGTGGCAATCCCTGCGTAGAAGCCGTGCTAGATCGTGGCATTCCTTATACTTCTGGCCCGCAATGGCTGCATGATCATATATTGCCGGAGCGTTGGGTATTGGCAGTCGCGGGAACCCACGGCAAAACAACGACAGCAGGTATGGTAGCCTGGATATTGGAAGAGTGTGGCTATAAACCCGGGTTTCTGATCGGTGGCGTGCCAGGGAATTTTGACGTTTCAGCACACATCGGTGAAAGCCCATTTTTTGTGATTGAAGCGGATGAATACGACAGCGCTTTCTTTGATAAGCGTTCAAAATTTGTCCATTACAGCCCCCGTACATTGGTCATGAACAATCTTGAGTTTGATCATGCCGACATTTTCGAAAATTTGGGCGCGATTCAAAAACAGTTCCACCATCTCGTCAGGGTTGTGCCGAGTACCGGCAAGATCATTGTTCCTGATAATGATATTAATTTGAAGCAAGTGCTTTCAATGGGATGTTGGAGTGAATTGGAACAGATCGGAGAAAGTGGTCACTGGCAAGCGAAGAAAGCCAGTCAGGATAGCAGTCACTATCAGGTATTCCGTCAGGGTGAGCAGGTTGGGGAGGTGAAGTGGTCATTAGTCGGTGAACACAATATGCATAATGGTTTGATCGCAATTGCGGCAGCCCATCATGTAGGCGTTCAACCTGCGGATGCCTGTCAGGCACTTGGCAAATTTATTAATGCCCGTCGTCGCCTTGAATTGCGCGGCGAAGTTAATGGTATCTCAGTGTATGATGATTTTGCCCATCATCCAACGGCTATCTTAGCCACACTGGAAGCATTGAGAAGTAAAGTGGGTGGCGTGGCTCGCATTCTTGCCGTGCTGGAACCGCGTTCGAATACCATGAAAATGGGCATGAGCAAAAATGACATTGCTCCTTCTTTGGGACGCGCCGATGAAGTTTTTCTCTATCAACCCACCAATATTCCGTGGCAGGTTGTTGAAATTGCTGAACAGTGCGTCCAGCCTGCCCGTTGGAGTGCGGATATTGATACTTTGGTGAAAATGATTGTAGAAACGGCACAGCCCGGTGATCATATCCTGCTGATGAGTAATGGTGGATTTGGTGGTATTCACGAAAAACTACTGGCTGCATTAGCGCAAAAAGTAAGTGTAGCGTAGCATCCATATGAAAAGGCCGCATTAAGCGGCCCGTTGATTTTAATCTAAAGTTAATTGTGTAGGTCTACATTCATAGAGCGTCGCCAATTTTTCCAACGTTGCCTGGCGTGGTCGTTCTGATTTTTCAAATTGAGAGACTGCCGCTTGCTTTATTCCCAGCTTTTCAGCCACGTCTGTCTGTGATAAACCTCGATATATACGCCATGCTGCATGAAGTGTGATTTCTTCATCAACCATGATGCTAATGATTTCATGTGGAATGGTTTCATCGTCATTAACGTCTTTGGTGTAAGGGATGCTGACATAATCTTCATCACGATCCACCGCTGCAAGTAAACGTTCATATTCTTCAATAGGAAGCACTACAGCCTGCTTGTTGCCGTTCTCATCTGTAATAAACTGAATACCAGCCATATTATCTCCGATATTGTATTGACCCTTACGTGAATAGTGGAAAAAGCTGGTGGTATACCCGCTATGCTGGTCAATATGTATTTGTTTGTCTTCGCTTAATTTCCTGCACTTCTAAAATCTTCGGTTCTTGGTCAGAAAGCTCAAACAAAATTCGGTAGTCACCTACTCTTAATCTGTATTTAGCTTCTGTTCCCGTTAATTTTTTAATATCCAAATCGACGAATGGGTAACCAGTAAGTAAACTAATTTTGTTTTTTATCACCTTCTGGTATTTCGTGTCGATCCTGATTAGCTGCTTGGTTGCTGCTTTAGACCAAATCACTTTGACCATTATTTCCCCTATTTAAAGCACATCGCCATTTTCAGGATATTTAAAATATAAGAATTAAGGCTTATATTGTCAATGTGTTACTATGAATATAAGTCTTGATATAAGATTTTTGTGGCTAATCTTAAAATGTCATTCTTACCGTAACATTTTAGCGGTGGGGCATGTCGTATTTGCCCTTTAAGGCGAGGAAAGGTGTTAAGATTCGGTCTGCTAATTGTATATCTTAATTGGCATGGCAGACCGACCCACAAGATTAAAGTTCCTGTTCAAACAGGTTGAGAATGGCTTCGTAAAGTTGTTTTGTCGTAAAGTCTTGCGCTGGGGTGGAAAAAATAGTGTCATCCCCTGCAATGCTGCCAAGTATCCCTTCTGCTTTTCCCAATGAATCTAATAGTCGGGCAATGAGTTGTGCTGCGCCAGGGCTGGTTCGTATGACGACAATGCTGTGATTATAATCGACATCTAATACCAGATTTTTTAATGGGCTGGTGGCAGTAGGAACACCCAATTCTGCGGGTAAGCAGTAAACCATTTCCATTTTTGCATTACGGGTTCGGACAGCACCAAATTTCGTCAGCATTCTGGAAACTTTAGATTGGTTGATATTTTCAAACCCCTGCTCTTGAAGTGCCGAAACAATTTCGCCTTGAGAGCTGAATTTTTCTTCTTTCAATAATGCCTTGAAAGCTTTTACCAAATCTTCATGTTTCGAAGGAATACGCATATTTCACCATCGTTGAATCCGTTATCAGGCGGATATTATGCGAAAGAGTGCATTTTTATTCAAGAAAGAGGAAGAAGAAACCAACATACAGAGCATAGGGAATTAAACAGAGTAAATGTATTGTTAATTAAATGGTGGTATTTGGGGATTGTTTGGTCTGAAAGGGAAGAGTAAGGTAATCCGTTAATTGATGAGGAATACAGCTGAAATAATTCTTGAAAAAGTGTCCATTATCTCATTAACAGATAAGCATTTTGTTTAGAATAAAACGACTTTGGTGTTCCATCGTCAGGCTATTAAGTGGATAATCTGACTGTTAACAGATTGTTTTTAATGCATGGTGTTTTTAATACATAGTGTATATAAATAGATCGTATTTACAGTACTTAATTTAAGGAGTATCAGGATGAAAGTTGCAGTTCTCGGTGCAGCCGGTGGTATTGGTCAGGCACTTGCCCTTCTACTCAAGACCCAGCTTCCTTCAGGTTCAGAACTTTCCTTGTATGACATTGCTCCGGTGACTCCAGGCGTGGCAACCGATCTGAGCCATATCCCAACGGAAGTCAAAGTCGCTGGTTTTGCTGGTGAAGATGCAACTCCTGCACTGGTAGGTGCAGATGTCGTATTAATTTCTGCAGGTGTGGCGCGTAAACCTGGTATGGATCGTTCCGATTTATTCAATATCAATGCGGGTATCATTCGTAATCTGGTTCAGCAGGTTGCTAAAACTTGTCCAAAAGCATTAATTGGAATTATTACCAACCCAGTTAATACCACGGTAGCAATCGCCGCTGAGGTACTGAAAAAAGAAGGGGTATACGATAAGAACCGCCTGTTTGGTGTCACAACCCTGGATATCATTCGCTCCAACACCTTTGTGGCTGAACTCAAGGGCAAGAAAGTAGAAGAAATAGAAGTTCCTGTTATTGGTGGGCACTCTGGTGTGACTATTCTGCCTCTGTTGTCGCAAATCCCAGGTGTTAGCTTCACTGATGAAGAAGTTGAAGCATTGACCAAGCGTATCCAGAATGCGGGTACTGAGGTTGTTGAAGCGAAAGCGGGTGGCGGTTCTGCAACACTCTCTATGGGACAAGCAGCGGCTCGTTTGGGACTGTCACTGATCCGTGGCTTGCAAGGTGAAAGCCATGTTGTTGAGTGCAGCTATGTTGAAGGTGATGGCAAATATGCCCGTTTCTTCGCACAGCCTGTTCGCTTAGGTAAAAATGGTATCGAAGAACGTTTAGATATTGGCAAGTTGAGTGACTTCGAACAGAAAGCATTGGATAACATGCTGGATGTTTTGAAGAAAGATATCGAATTAGGCGAAAAGTTTATTAATGGCTAATTCATTTATTAATGATTTATTAATATACGAATTAAGTTAAATATATTAGATAACTAAAACCGCTAGTTAGAAATAACTAGCGGTTTTTCTTTCAATAGTTATATTGATAGCTAATTATTCTTTTTCTCTCTCTCTAACTTTTCTTTCCAATAGTTCTCCTGTATGGGGATCGAAATAGCGGCTTGGCCATATTTCAGACGGATGTAGTTCTAAGTAATTCGCTATTATCCATTCTCCCTTGGGCCACGGGCGAGAAAGTGTATTCGCCAAAGTTGATGAACTCAGTCCTGCCGCACGAGAAACGGCAGCTAATGTCGTTCCTCGTTTACGTAAAGCGGCAATAATATCAGCAGGATGCCAATCCGATTTCATAGAAATCATTTTTTTAATCCTTTTCTATTAAATTTGAAGCCACATTAGTGGTATAACTAAAGCGTTAATGTGAAATTAATAACGAACATGAACCTGTTATTAAGAAAGTAAAATAACATTATTTTTTCTAAAAATGTTTCTAATTTTTTCTTAATAACTTCTTTTTTGAACTTGGTTACAAAAATAGAGAAACATTATGAAAAAAGAGTGGTATACGGCAATGGAGCTGACCGGTGTAGGTGAGTTACCTAGATCACCACAAGGAGTTAATGCCAGGGCAAAACGTGAAGAGTGGTTAAGGCAAAAACGGTCAGGTATCCAGGGAAGAGCGATTGAATACCATTACTCTTGTTTTCCTAAATCAACGTTAGAAGCTTTAGAGCTTCATGAAACACCAGCGGAATATCAGGTTCAGAAACAAGATCCTTTATCCGTTTGGGTAAGTGCATTTAATTTACTCACCGAGGAAGAGAAGGAGGCCATTACCGAAGTGATATTACGAGACGGCATAAGAAGCTTTTTGGAAAAAATCATAGCTACTCGAGACAGCTTTTGAAAGGCCAAGTGCTTAAAATTTGGTTTTATCGTCACTGCTCCAGTATCAAGCGAGGAGAAAGAGATGAAAAAAGAGTGGTATTCTGCAAAAGAACTCATCGGCCTCGCAGGGCTGCCATCATCTCCCCAAGGAGTCAATCTGATGGCAAGACGCGAGGGCTGGGAACAACGCCGTAAGCGTGGCGTACAAGGTAAAGCGCTTGAATATAATGTCAACAGCTTGCCCGAAGAAGTCGTGAATGTACTGACAGTCAGTGAAAGTTCGGTCGAATATTACCGTAATAAGCGACAAGACCCATTTATGATCTGGGTAGAGGCTTATTACCAGTTGAGTAAATCCGAAAGAGAACGAATGGTTAAATTTATTTTGAGAAAAGGGCTTGCCAGCCTTGTCCAATATGTCGGCATTCATGATTTTGATAATAAAGACAGCGCCCTAGATTGAATGATCTGGGGCACTGATTCAGTTTTAGGAAAGTCGCTGTACAGCGACATGAGCCAATCCCTCAAGAGCCGCCTTGTATGGAGAATCTTCCAGTGACTGCAATGCTGAAATGGCCTTATCAGCTTCTTCTTCTGCCCTCTGGCGGGTGTATTTAAGTGAACCACACTGTTTCATCGTTGCCAGAACAGTATCCAGCAAATGGCGGCCATTACCTTGTTCAATAGCACTTCGGATCAACGCGGATTGTTCCGGTGTTCCGTGATTCATGGCGTGCAAAAGAGGCAATGTGGGTTTGCCTTCGTTTAAGTCATCTCCGGTATTCTTACCAAGCGTACTGTTATCTGAATCATAATCCAGCAGATCATCAATTAATTGAAATGCGGTGCCAAGATAACGGCCATAATCACGTAGTGCTATTTCTTGTTCAGGAGTGGCATTGGCGAGAATGGCGGCTGAATGCGCAGCGACTTCAAACAGGCGGGCGGTTTTACTGTAAATGACCCTCATATAGTCATCTTCTGAAATATTAGGATCATTGCAGTTCATCAACTGCATGACTTCGCCTTCAGCGATGACATTGGTAGCATCAGACATCAATTTTAATACGCGCATGGAGTCGAGATCGGTCATCATTTGAAATGAACGCGTATAGATAAAATCGCCCACCAAGACACTGGCTGCATTGCCATAAATGGAATTGGCTGTTGCCTTACCACGGCGCATGTCAGATTCATCAACGACATCATCATGTAGTAGTGTTGCCGTGTGGATGAATTCAATCAAAGCAGCAACTTTGATGTATTTTTCGTCTTGGCAATGAAGAGCCTGACCTGCCAGTACGGCAATCATTGGCCGAATGCGTTTGCCACCGCCGCTGATGATGTAATATCCAAGTTGGTTGATCAGCGCAACATCAGAATTTAATTGGTTAAGAATGGTTTCATTAACCGCTGCCATATCATCAGCGGTGAGTTTAATTATCGATTCTAAATTCATGTTTTGGCTTTGGACTCTGATTCAGAGCTGTGCTCATTAATTAGCATATCAATAGATATCAAGATATATTGATTGTACTTGAAAAACCGTTCAAATAAATGACAATTGAAAAACTCTGTTTTTTTCTCATCTGTTCTAATTCTGCACTTGTCTTCCAAGTGGTTTTTGCGTAGAATTCGCGCCCTATTGTGAATATTTTATAGCGCGCTCTGGAAAGCATTTTTAGGGGGTGCGCGGAAAGCGGAGTTTATATGTACGCAGTTTTCCAAAGTGGTGGTAAACAACACCGAGTAAGCGAAGGCCAAACAATTCGCTTGGAAAAGCTGGACATCGCAACAGGTGAAACTGTTGAGTTTGACCAGGTGCTGATGGTCGCTAACGGCGAAGACATCAAAATCGGCGCTCCAGTAGTTGAAGGCGTTAAAGTTAAAGCTGAAGTTGTAGCTCACGGTCGTGGCGAGAAAGTTAAAATTGTTAAGTTTCGTCGTCGTAAACACAGCCGTAAGCAGCAGGGCCACCGTCAGTGGTTCACCGATGTTAAAATCACTGGCATCGCTTAAGATTTTAGGAGAGCAGATTAATGGCACACAAAAAGGCTGGCGGCTCGACTCGTAACGGTCGCGATTCTGAAAGTAAACGTCTGGGTGTAAAACGCTTTGGTGGTGAGTCTGTTTTGGCAGGTAGCATCATCGTTCGTCAACGTGGTACTAAATTCCACGCAGGCAACAACGTAGGTTGTGGCCGTGACCACACCCTGTTCGCATTAGCTGACGGGAAAGTTAAGTTCGAAGTTAAAGGTTCAAAAAACCGTAAATTTATCAGCATCGAAGCTGAATAAGTTTTTTGCATCTTGATCGAATCAGAAGCCCTGCAATGTGTGTTGCGGGGCTTTTTATTATTTTGGATTACGCCATCTCTGGGTACTAGCTGCCATCCAGCTTTACAGTGGCTATCCTACGGAGAAAAATGATGAAATTTGTAGATGAAGCCAGGATTCTGGTTGTAGCGGGAGATGGTGGCAATGGTTGCGTCAGCTTCCGTCGTGAGAAATATATTCCAAAAGGTGGACCGGACGGCGGCGACGGTGGTGATGGCGGTGATGTCTACCTGCTGGCAGACGAAAACCTTAATACGCTGATTGATTACCGTTTTGAAAAATCCTTCCGCGCTGAACGTGGTCAGAATGGACAAAGCCGCGATTGTACGGGTAAACGTGGTCAGGACATTACGATTAAGGTTCCGGTCGGCACTCGTGTACGTGATGTTGCTACGGGCGAAGTGCTTGGGGATATGCTGCGCCATGAACAGCGTTTTATGGTAGCCAAAGGGGGTTTCCACGGCCTTGGCAATACCCGTTTTAAATCTTCGGTAAATCGTGCCCCACGTCAAAGAACGATGGGAACGCCCGGAGAAAGTCGTGAGCTGATGTTGGAACTGATGCTGTTGGCTGATGTGGGAATGCTGGGGATGCCAAATGCAGGCAAATCTACCTTTATTCGTGCTGTATCGGCCGCAAAACCGAAAGTCGCTGATTATCCATTTACAACCTTGGTGCCAAGCCTTGGCGTTGTGCGTATGGATAACGAGCAAAGTTTTGTCGTCGCCGATATCCCTGGGCTGATTGAAGGTGCATCAGAAGGCGCTGGATTGGGTATTCGTTTCTTGAAGCATTTGGAACGTTGCCGCGTATTGCTACATTTGATTGATCTCTTCCCGATCGATGAATCCGATCCGGTTGAAAACGCCCGTATCATCATCAAAGAGCTGCATAATTACAGTGAAAAACTGGCAGGAAAACCACGCTGGTTGGTTTTTAACAAAGTCGATCTTGCTGATCCAGAAGAAGCCAAGCAGCGGGCAAAAGCTATCGCTGATGAGCTGGGTTGGGAAGGTGATTATTATATGATTTCAGCCGTGAATCGTCAGGGAGTGAAAGAGCTTTGCTGGGACATTATGGAGTTCATGAAGGCGCAGCCTCGCAGTATGGAAGCGTCGGAAGAGTCCCAACCTGAAAAAGTTGAATTTATGTGGGATGACTACCATAAAGAGCAGTTACAGCAAGCATCTGACGACGAAGATTGGGATGATGACTGGGACGAAGAAGATGACGAAGGCGTTGAGTTTATTTATAAACGCTAATCTTCCGTAACTATTTGAATATAAAAAAAGGGCGCTGTATTTGGCGCCCTTTTTTGATCAAGTTTTTCTTACCAAAACTGAGCCAACTCAGTGACTTTGATATAACGATTTATATAAATTGTGTTCAAAACGCGATAATGGAACACGGCGGGTTCGTTGATCTTCTGGAGGAACAGAGTATGCAGAGACAAACTGGACAAAAGCAATTTGTTGTCCACTGGCGGCAGTCATAAACCCTGCAAGATTATAAACCCCTTGTAATGATCCCGTTTTGGCAAAGACTTTACCATCAAGCCCCGATTCATGCAGGCCAGGACGGTAGGCCAACGTGCCATCATATCCCGCTTTGGGCAACATGGAGATGAAGTCCAATTCATCATTGTGTTGAGCAATAAATTGCAATATTTCCATCATGGTTGTGGCAGCGATTAAATTGTGGCGTGAAAGGCCAGAACCATCCACCATGATAGTATTGCCTAAGTCAATACCCGCTTTCTGTTTCAGGATCTGGCGGACTGCGTCGGAACCTGCTCGCCATGTCCCTGGAATGTTGAAATAGCGGTGGCCGAGGGTACGAAAGAGGGTATCCGCAATCATGTTATCTGATTTTTTCAACATGATTTCGAGCATCTTATGTAGTGGTGCAGATTGATTTACAGCGAGGATCTTTTCTGGTTGCTTAGGCGTTGACTGGAGCCGGATATGGCCTTTTAACTCAATACCGGCAATTTTCAGTTCATTCTTGAGTATCTTACCGGCATAGCTGGACCCATTCTGGATAGCAAATGCCAATGGCAGTGGTTCGTCACGTTGTGTCAGGCAACCTGTAAGGGTATATCGATTCAAATCACCCGATGTAACATCAAATTCACAATACTTCGCTTCTGGAGAACCCTTAGCCAAAGTTTTGACTTCACTCAGTACATTAACGGGATAAAAAGAGGGGACACGGACAGATGCCAGTTCGCCAGGTTGTTCTGAGCTGTAGAGTGAAACAGAAAAGCAGTTTTTATCCACGATGGCTGCTGATGGAGGGGCGCTGAAACATTGGGTCATATCGTTCCATATCCAGCCTGGGGCTTTATCATGGCTGGAGAAAATCGAAATATCTATAACGAGGTCTCCATCAATCTGTTTTATGCCAGATTGTTTTAAGGACTCCACCATGTTGCGCAGTTGTGAACGTGTTAGCATGGGATCACCAACAAAGCGAGCCGTTAGATTACCTTCTAATACGCCATCTGAAACATTAGCATCACTTTCCAGTGTTGTGATAAAACGGTAATCCTTACCAAGCTGTAGTAGTGCTGCTAATGCTGTCACAATTTTTTGTGTACTGGCAGGTAAAGCCATTTGTTGCCCGTGATAATCAATTAAGGGATTTTTTGCGCCAACGGTTTGGGCAATAAATGAAAAATTAGTCCCTGTAGGCAAATATTGGGCGCTTTTCTCAATAGGAGAGATATCAGAAGAGGCGTTTGCGCTGAAAATGCTTAGGCTCAAACTGAGCATACAAGCTATTCTGCTGGTCATTTTTAAAAGAGCCATAGATCCCGCATATGAAGGTGATGTATTCCAGAAATATTTGTATTAATCATACTAAGGTACAATTGAAAGGAAAAGTAAACGATGATCCATCATCAACTCTACGTTAGAATGATAGATCGACAGGTAAGTATGCCTGTGGACTTCAGATTGTGCTGAATTACACTTCTTTTTTTAAGTATCTATAAGCCTGCCTGATAAGGTGTGCTCATTGTGCTGTTATTAAAAAATGCGCTGTTATTACAAAAAATCAGGAAGATGTTGTTTGGGCTTAGGATTAATTTAGAGGTTGAATAAATGAAACAAATTCCGATGACGGTACGTGGCGCGGATAAATTGCGCGAAGAATTAGAGCATTTGAAAAATGTACGTCGGCCTCAAATTATTGCCGCAATTGCTGAGGCTCGTGAGCACGGTGATTTGAAAGAAAATGCGGAATATCATGCTGCTCGTGAGCAGCAAGGTTTCTGTGAAGGCCGTATTCAGGAAATTGAGGCTAAACTTTCCAATGCACAGGTGATTGATGTTACAAAGATGACTAACAATGGCCGAGTGATTTTTGGAGCAACGGTAACGGTATTGAACTTGGATTCCGATGAAGAGCAGACCTACCGTATCGTCGGTGATGATGAAGCCAATATTAAAGAAAATCTTCTTTCAGTGAATTCGCCGATTGCCCGTGGTTTGATTGGTAAAGAAGTGGATGATGTTGCTGTAATTTCTACTCCTGGCGGCCAAGTGGAATTCGAAGTTTTGAACGTAGATTATATCTAATACACCATGAGCAAATAAAAAAGGCCAGATTTTGGCCTTTTTTATCAAGGTAAATATACCCATCGTCTTTCAAGATGCATTTTATATCTCCCCGCTACGCGAGGAGATATAAACAATTACATTGATTTGCAAGCCGCAACTTGAAATTCATTGGGTATAAATTAATATGGCACTTTTGTATAAATATGCCGTGATTATTTAGGTAGACTAATCTTGCGTTCTTCTGATGGACGGTAGAGAACTAACATTTTGCCAATGATCTGCACGTTATGTGCACCAGTTTCACGAACAATCGCTTCAGCGATCAAAGTTTTTATTTCGCGGTCTTCGCCTGCGACTTTGACTTTGATAAGCTCGTGATGCGAAAGAGTTTGTTCAATTTCAGCCAATACGCCTTCGGTCAGCCCATTGTTGCCGATCATAACGACAGGCTTTAATGAATGAGCGAGACTTTTCAGGTATTGGATTTGTTTCTTGTTAAGAGTCATCGTTTTTTTGCTTAGTTGGGATTGAAAACGATATATTCTACCGCCATCTCATATCTATCACCATAAAAGTATGGTGTGGTTTGATAAGAGAGCGCAAAAAATAAGGCGCCTATTAGTAGAGTTGGAAAAAACAATGGCCAATAAAAAACGCTCAGCAAGCTCAAGTCGCTGGTTACAGGAACATTTTAGTGATAAATATGTTCTCCAGGCACAGAAAAAGGGGCTTCGCTCTCGCGCTTGGTTTAAACTTGATGAGATACAGCAAAGCGACAAAATCTTTAAACCGGGCATGACCGTTGTTGATTTAGGCGCTGCTCCAGGTGGTTGGTCTCAGTACGTAGTGAGTCAAATTGGTAATAGTGGGCGAGTCATTGCTTGCGATCTTTTGCCGATGGATCCGATAGTTGGAGTCGATTTCCTGCAAGGAGATTTTCGTGATGAACTTGTATTGAAAACATTACTTGAGAGAGTTGGTGATAATAAAGTCCAGGTCGTCATGTCGGATATGGCTCCTAATATGAGTGGAACCCCCGCGGTCGATATTCCCCGATCCATGTATCTGGTTGAGTTAGCGTTGGATATGTGTCGTGATGTGCTGGCCCCTGGGGGTAGTTTTATTGTCAAAGTATTTCAGGGAGAGGGCTTTGATGAATACCTGAGGGAAATACGCTCCCTTTTTGCGAAGGTAAAAGTTCGTAAACCAGAATCTTCGCGGGCACGATCACGTGAAGTATACATTGTAGCGACAGGGCGGAAAGTGTAGTACCCTGACTACTATTTGTTAACACAGTTGTAATATGAGGTTAATCCCTTGAGTGACATGGCGAAAAACCTGATTCTCTGGTTAGTCATCGCAGTTGTCTTGATGTTATTGTTCCAGAGTTTTGGTCCCGGCGATTCCAGTGGTCGTAGGGTTGATTACTCTAATTTCATCAATGAGATATCGCAGAATCAAGTAAGCGAAGTACGTATTTCGGGTCGTGACATTGATTTCACTAAGAAAGACAACAGTGGAAAATACAGCACTTATATGCCAATTCAGGATGAAAAGTTGCTGGATACCCTACTCAATAAGCAGGTAAAAGTTGTTGGTGAACCACCAGAACAGCAAGGCCTGTTGGCGACCCTCTTTATTTCATGGTTCCCAATGTTACTGCTCATTGGCGTCTGGATCTTCTTTATGCGCCAAATGCAAGGTGGTGGCGGTAAAGGGGCGATGTCTTTTGGTAAAAGCAAAGCCCGTATGTTGACGGAAGATCAGATCAAAACCACGTTTGCCGACGTTGCGGGTTGTGATGAAGCAAAAGAAGAAGTAGGCGAATTGGTTGAATACCTGCGTGAACCAGGCCGTTTCCAAAAACTGGGTGGTAAGATCCCGAAAGGCATCCTGATGGTTGGTCCTCCAGGTACGGGTAAGACATTGTTAGCGAAAGCGATTGCTGGCGAAGCGAAAGTCCCTTTCTTCACTATCTCTGGTTCTGATTTTGTTGAAATGTTCGTTGGTGTTGGTGCTTCCCGTGTTCGTGATATGTTTGAACAGGCGAAAAAAGCTGCGCCATGTATTATCTTTATTGACGAAATCGATGCAGTAGGTCGTCAGCGTGGTGCTGGTCTGGGTGGTGGACATGATGAACGTGAACAGACACTGAACCAAATGTTGGTTGAGATGGATGGTTTTGAAGGTAACGAAGGCATTATTGTTATCGCAGCGACTAACCGTCCTGATGTTCTTGATCCAGCTTTGTTACGTCCTGGCCGTTTTGACCGTCAAGTCGTTGTTGGTCTGCCGGATGTTCGTGGCCGTGAGCAAATCCTGAAAGTTCATATGCGCCGCATTCCGCTGGATACTGATATTGATGCATCAGTCATTGCGCGGGGTACACCCGGTTTCTCTGGCGCAGATTTGGCAAACCTTGTGAATGAAGCTGCCTTGTTTGCCGCTCGTGGTAACAAGCGTGTTGTTTCTATGGTTGAGTTCGAAAAAGCCAAAGATAAGATCATGATGGGCGCAGAGCGTCGTTCAATGGTTATGACGGAGGAACAGAAAGAAGCCACGGCATACCATGAAGCAGGGCATGCTATTATTGGTCGCTTAGTTCCAGAACACGATCCTGTGCATAAAGTGACGATTATTCCGCGTGGCCGTGCGTTGGGTGTGACGTTCTTCTTACCTGAAGGCGATCAAATCAGTGCAAGCCGCCAGAAGTTGGAAAGCCAAATTTCAACCCTATACGGTGGCCGATTAGCGGAAGAAATTATCTATGGTGTAGATAATGTTTCTACTGGTGCGTCCAACGATATTAAAGTGGCGACCTCTATTGCGCGTAACATGGTGACACAGTGGGGCTTTTCAGAAAAACTGGGGCCATTACTGTATGCGGAAGAAGAGGGTGAAGTTTTCCTCGGCCGCTCGGTTGCTAAGGCAAAACATATGTCTGAAGACACCGCACGTTTAATCGATCAGGAAGTGAAGGCTATCATCGATCGTAACTATTTACGTGCTCGTCAGATTCTGACGGATAATCTGGACATTCTTCATTCAATGAAAGATGCACTGATGAAGTATGAAACTATTGATGCTCCACAGATTGATGATCTGATGAATCGTACAACAGTACGTCCACCAGCAGGCTGGGAAGGTGATAAAAATGGCGGTAATAGCAATCGTCATGATACGCCATCTCCGCAGCAAACTTCAAAGCCTGCGGATGGTAATCCAACCGCATAACGTGGCTAACAATCTTGTATTAAACCCCAGGCTTGTCCTGGGGTTTTGACATTAAGGCACTTAGCGATGAAACTCACAGCCAGAGGCAGCGTCCTCGATCTTTCCTGCCCACAAGTAATGGGAATTTTAAACGTTACCCCTGATTCCTTCTCTGACGGTGGAACCCATAACACTTTTAATGCAGCATTAGAGCATGCCGCCAGGATGATCAAAGAAGGGGCAACTATTATTGATGTGGGAGGAGAATCGACTCGTCCCGGAGCAAATGAGGTAAGTGAGCAGGAAGAATTGGATCGTGTTATTCCAGTGATTGAGACGCTGGTGCAACGATTTGATACCTGGATTTCTGTTGACACTTCAAAAGCTGTTGTTATGCGAGAATCAGCCAAGGCGGGAGCGCATATTATCAATGACGTCCGTGCATTGCAGGAACTTGGAGCACTTGATGCGGCAGCCCAAAGTGGCTTGCCGATTTGTCTGATGCATATGCAGGGGCAACCTCGCACAATGCAAACAGAACCTCACTATGAAGATGTTGTTTCGGAAGTAAAAACCTTCCTGATACAGCAAATTGAACGCTGTGTTGCGGCGGGTATCGCAAAAAACAACCTGATCCTTGATCCTGGCTTCGGTTTCGGTAAGAACTTATCGCATAATTACCAGTTATTGGCTCACTTGCAAGAATTCCATCATTTGGGATTGCCTATTCTGGCAGGGATGTCACGTAAATCCATGATTGGCCAACTACTTGATGTACCACCACAGGAGCGTGTGACAGGAAGTGTTGCCTGTGCTGTGATTGCAGCCATGAAAGGTGCCCAGATTATCCGTGTGCACGATGTAAAAGAAACCGTTCAGGCAATGCAAGTCGTTCACGCAACACTGTCTGCTAATAATACCTGTACGACATACGGTATCTGAAAAGAATACATGTTCATAGAATACAGAGTTTGTAGAATACAGAGTTTGTAAAGAACATGGTGTCAGCAAAAAACGCTGAGAGCAAAAGATTCGTTCAGCAAAGGAAAAAGAAATTTATGAGTAACCGTAAATATTTTGGTACTGACGGTATCCGTGGCAGAGTGGGAAATACTCCAATTACTCCTGATTTTGTATTAAAACTTGGTTGGGCCGCGGGAAAAGTGCTGGCGCGTCATGGTTCTCGAAAAATCATCATTGGTAAAGATACCCGAATCTCAGGTTATATGTTGGAATCTGCCCTCGAAGCTGGATTGGCGGCTGCGGGATTATCGGCATCTTTTACCGGTCCAATGCCCACTCCTGCGGTGGCATATCTGACACGTACTTTTCGTGCAGAAGCTGGCATTGTTATTTCTGCTTCCCACAACCCTTACTATGATAACGGCATTAAATTTTTCTCCATTGACGGGACTAAATTACCGGATGATGTTGAAGAAGCGATTGAAGGAGAAATGGAAAAACCTCTAACTTGTGTGGAATCTGCTGAGTTAGGGCGAGCGAGTCGGATCGTTGATGCTGCGGGTCGTTACATTGAGTTTTGTAAAGGGACATTCCCCAGTGAACAAAGTTTAAGTGGGTTGAAAGTTGTTTTGGATTGCGCCAATGGTGCGACCTACCATATTGCCCCGAATGTGCTCAGAGAGCTGGGAGCGGAGGTGATTACCATTGGTTGTGAACCTAATGGCATCAACATCAATGAAGAATGTGGTGCAACAGATGTTCGTTTATTGCAACAGCGCGTATTGGAAGAACAGGCGCACGTTGGGCTGGCATTTGATGGCGATGGTGACCGTATCATCATGGTTGATCATCTGGGGCAAAAAGTTGATGGCGATCAGATCCTTTATATCATTGCACGTGAAGCATTGAGACAAGGACAGCTACGTGGTGGTGCAGTGGGTACGTTGATGAGCAATATGGGGCTAGAGTTGGCATTGAAACAGCTTGGCATTCCATTTGAACGTGCGAAAGTTGGCGACCGCTATGTGCTGGAGAAATTGCAGGAAAAAGGCTGGCGTCTGGGGGCAGAAAATTCAGGCCATGTGATTTTGCTAGACAAAACCACAACAGGAGATGGCATTGTGGCTGGGTTGCAAGTCTTGAGTGCAATGGTACGCAATAATATGAACCTGCATGATCTGTGCAGTGGCATGAAACTTCTGCCACAAATTTTGGTTAACGTTCGCTTTGCAGGTAATGCCGATCCTCTGCAATCAGAATCAGTTCTTGAAACCGTAAAATCAGTTGAGACTGAATTAAATGGCCGTGGTCGTGTTCTGCTGCGTAAATCAGGTACAGAACCATTGATTCGTGTCATGGTGGAAGGTGAAGATGAAGAGCAAGTCACGGCATTGGCGCATCGTATTGCTGATGCTGTGAAAAAAATCGGTTGATTTGTTGATTTTTTACTCGAACAGCGCCAGGATTTAAAATTAATCTTGCGTGTCTGATACGCTTTGGTTAGTATTCACACCCGCTCAATAAGTTAATTTTTCTAATTTTGTGAGCGGGTGATGCAACATAAGGTCGCTATGAAATTGTGGTAAACACCACGAGGAAACGGGTACAACATATGTATGAAGCTCTTTTAGGTATATTCTTGCTGGTTGGCATCGGGCTAATAGCTCTGGTTCTGCTACAGCAGGGTAAAGGTGCTGATATGGGTGCTTCTTTCGGCGCGGGTGCATCTAACACGCTATTTGGTTCATCGGGTTCCGGTAATTTTATGACCCGCATGACAGCGGTTTTTGCCACGTTGTTCATTGTTATCAGTTTGATTCTTGGTAACATGACCAGCAACAAAACGGGTTCTGGCAGCAAATGGGATAACCTTGCCGATCCTGTGAAAGTTGAAAAACAGGCAGAAGTTCCGGTAACGCCAGCAAAACCAAATAGTGATATCCCACAGTAACAGAATTGAAATAGGATTGTTGGTTTTAACGATGTGTTTAGATAACCATTAAAATAACAAACCTATAAAATCAGTGCCGAGGTGGTGAAATTGGTATACACGCTACCTTGAGGTGGTAGTGCCTAAACAACGGGCGTACGGGTTCAAGTCCCGTCCTCGGCACCATTAATCTAGAAACTTGCGTTTTTAGTATTATCAGCGTAAGATTTGCCACGTTTTCGAACGCGGGATGGAGCAGCATGGTAGCTCGTCGGGCTCATAACCCGAAGGTCGTCGGTTCAAATCCGGCTCCCGCAACCACTTCTTAACAACCTGTATCTTTTCAACAGAAATAATTCAGCAGCCATTGAAATATCGATCCCTGATTTGACAGGTTGCTTTGGAAGGTATAGAAAAGAAGTAGGTTGAGACCGCTGGCAGTAAATAGGGTCCAGTTGCATAAAGCCCCGGGTGTCGGGGTTTTTTGTTATTTGACAGCAGAATTACTGGGCTAATATAGCCCTTTTTTTATGTCTTGGGGGTGGGCTTGTCCACATTAGAGCAAAAATTAACAGAGATAATTTCAGCACCAGTTGAAGCTTTGGGTTTTGAATTAGTTGGCCTGGAGTTTATTCGCGCTCGTGTATCAACGCTGCGGGTCTATATCGATAGTGAGGAGGGTATCACTGTTGATAATTGTGCTGATGTTAGCCACCAGGTCAGTGCAGTGCTTGATGTTGAAGATCCGATTCCAGGGCTTTATAACCTGGAAATATCTTCACCAGGGCTTGAACGTCCACTGTTTAAGGCTGAACATTACCAGCGCTTTATTGGTGAAGATGTCAGTTTGGTTTTACGCATGGCAATGCAGAACCGTCGCAAATGGCAAGGTATCATCAAGTCAGTTGATGGTGAAATGATTACGGTTACGGTGGATGGAAAAGACGAAGTGTTCGCACTGAGCAACATCCAGAAAGCGAACCTGGTACCCCACTTTTAAAGTTCGGATGAGGCAACTAGGATGAATAAAGAAATTCTGGCTGTTGTGGAAGCGGTTTCTAATGAAAAATCACTCCCTCGCGAAAAAATCTTCGAAGCATTAGAGATTGCACTGGCGACAGCCACCAAGAAAAAGTATGAGCAGGAAATCGACGTCCGCGTTTGTATCGATCGTAAATCAGGTGATTTTGATACCTTCCGTCGCTGGTTAGTTGTTGACGAAGTGACTCAGCCAACGCGCGAAATTACGCTGGAAGCGGCAAAATTTGATAACCCAGAGATTGAACTGGGTGGTTATATTGAAGATCAAATTGAATCAGTGACCTTTGACCGCATTACGACTCAAACGGCAAAACAGGTTATTGTACAGAAAGTACGTGAAGCTGAGCGTGCGATGGTTGTTGATCAATTCCGTGAGCAGCAAGGCGAAATCGTGACCGGTCAGGTCAAAAAAGTGAACCGCGAAAATATTACCTTGGATTTAGGTAATAATGCTGAAGCGGTCATTTTACGTGAAGATATGTTGCCACGGGAAAACTTCCGCCCAGGTGACCGCGTGCGTGGTGTTCTGTATGATGTTCGTCCTGAAGCGCGTGGGGCACAGCTTTTCATTACTCGTTCTCGTCCTGAGATGTTGGTTGAGTTGTTCCGCATCGAAGTGCCTGAGATCGGTGAAGAGATCATTGAGATCAAAGCGGCTGCTCGTGATCCGGGTTCCCGTGCAAAGATCGCAGTGAAAACCAACGACAAGCGTATTGATCCTGTTGGCGCCTGTGTTGGTATGCGTGGTGCGAGGGTACAAGCCGTTTCCAGTGAACTGGGCGGTGAAAGAATTGACATTGTGTTGTGGGACGATAACCCTGCGCAGTTTGTCATTAATGCAATGGCTCCGGCAGATGTTGCATCTATTGTGGTTGACGAAGACAGCTGTACTATGGATGTTGCCGTAGAAAACAGTAATCTTGCTCAGGCGATTGGACGTAATGGTCAGAACGTTCGTCTGGCGGCGCAACTGTTGAAAAAACATCGTGGTGATGACAAATGGGAACTCAATGTCATGACTGCGGAAGAGCTACAAGCAAAACATCAGGCAGAAGCACATGCTTCTATTGATACATTTACTAAGCATCTCGACATTGATGAAGATTTCGCCACTGTATTGGTCGAGGAAGGTTTCTCTACACTAGAAGAACTGGTTTATGTGCCAATCAATGAACTTCTGGCAGTAGAGGGCCTTGATGAAGAAACCGTTGAAGTTCTTCGTGAACGTGCTAAAGCGGCCTTGACGACGCTGGAACTGGCTCAGAAAGAGAGTCTTGGTGATCAGCAACCTGCCGAAGATTTATTGAATCTGCCTGGCATGGAGCGTACTTTGGCGTTTAACCTGGCTGCCCGTGGCATCTGCACTCTGGAAGATCTTGCCGAGCAGGGTATCGACGACTTATCTGATATCGAAGGACTGAATGATGAGAAAGCAGGAGAACTCATTATGGCGGCCCGAAATATCTGTTGGTTTGGCGATGATGCATAAATAAACTGTAGCAGGAAGGAACAGAATGACAGAGGTAACCGTAAAAATACTGGCAGAAGAGATCCAGACATCGGTGGAACGTCTAATCCAGCAATTTGCTGATGCTGGCATTCAGAAAACCGCAACTGACTCTGTTTCCCAGAAAGAAAAAGAAGCTTTGCTGGCTCACCTGAACCGCGAACAAGGCGGTTCTGGCGGTCAGCCAGGTAAATTGACACTACAGCGTAAAACGCGCAGTACACTGAACGTTCCTGGCACCGGTGGCAAAAGTAAATCGGTAGCGATTGAAGTCCGCAAAAAACGCACATATGTAAACCGCGATGCCATTGAACAGGCTAAAGCGGAAGAGCAGGCAAAGCGTGAGGCGGAAGAGCAGGCTCGGCGCGAGGCAGAAGAGAAGGCGCGGCTTGAAGCTGAAGCGAAAAAACTCGCGGAAGAGCAAGCTAAACGTGAAGCTGAAGAAAAGGCAAAACGTGAAGCGGAAGAGAGCGCTCGACGTGAAGCAGAAGAAAAAGCCAAACGTGAAGAGGCTAAACTGTCTCAGCGTGAGGCGGCGGAAAAAGAAAAAGTGACTAAGCAACATACCGAAAACAATCAAAAATCAGTTCAGAATCATTCTGCCGCGCTAAATGAAAAAGCGCGTCGTGAGGCTGAAGCTGCAACTTTAAAACGTAAAGCTGAAGAAGAAATGCGCCGTAAGGTGGAAGAGGAAGCGAAACGTGTTGCAGAAGAAGCGCGTCGAATGGCAGAGGAGAACCAAGACAAATGGTCTTATGACTCTGATAACAGTGACAATAGTGACTACCACATAACCACTTCCCGCTATGCCCGTGATGCGGAAGATGAAAATGACGCCAAAGTAGAAGGCGATCGTCGTTCCCGCTCCCGCGGCGGTAAATCCCGCCAGAAGAAGAATAATAAACATTCTGAATCGAAAGCTGATCGCGAAGAAGCTCGTGCTGTGGGTCGTACCAAAGGTAAGCAACGTAAGCCTAGTGCTTTACAACAGAGCTTCACGAAACCTGTTGCTGCGGTTAACCGCGACGTTGTGATTGGTGAGACAATTACTGTTGCCGAACTGGCTAACAAAATGGCCGTTAAAGGTGCTCAGGTCATTAAGACCATGATGAACATGGGCGCAATGGTCACCATCAACCAAGTGATCGACCAAGAAACCGCGCAACTGGTTGCCGAAGAAATGGGGCACAAAGTTATCCTGCGTCGTGAAAACGAACTGGAAGAAGCGCTGATGAGCGATCGTGATACGGGTGAAACACAGGCGGAACCTCGTGCGCCAGTTGTGACCATCATGGGGCACGTTGACCACGGTAAAACTTCTCTGCTGGACTATATTCGTTCCACTAAAGTGGCGTCTGGCGAGGCAGGTGGTATTACCCAGCACATTGGTGCGTATCATGTGAAAACTGAAAAAGGCATGATCACTTTCCTGGATACCCCAGGCCATGCTGCGTTTACCTCCATGCGTGCACGTGGTGCAAAAGCAACAGATATCGTTGTTCTGGTTGTCGCAGCGGATGATGGTGTGATGCCACAGACCGTAGAAGCTATCCAGCATGCTAAAGCGGCCAACGTACCTGTTGTTGTTGCTGTGAACAAGATCGATAAACCAGAAGCTGATCCGGATCGCGTGAAGAATGAATTATCGCAATACGGCATCATTTCAGAAGAGTGGGGCGGTGAAAACCAGTTCATCAATGTATCTGCTAAAGCTGGTATTGGTATCGATGAGTTGTTGGAAGCCATTTTGCTTCAATCTGAAGTGCTTGAACTGAAAGCGGTACGCACTGGTATGGCGAATGGTGTGGTCATTGAATCCTTCCTGGATAAAGGCCGCGGCCCAGTTGCAACCATTCTGGTTCAATCCGGTACGCTGAACAAAGGCGATATCGTTCTGTGTGGCTTCGAATATGGCCGTATCCGTGCGATGCGTAACGAACTTGGCCGTGAAGTGACCTCGGCTGGCCCATCTATCCCAGTGGAAATTTTGGGGCTGTCCAATGTGCCATCTGCGGGTGATGAAGCAACTGTTGTTCGTGATGAGAAAAAAGCGCGTGAAGTGGCCTTGTATCGTCAGGGTAAATTCCGCGAAGTGAAATTGGCTCGTCAGCATAAAGCTAAGTTGGAAAATATCTTCGCTAACTTAGAAGAAGGCAAGGTATCTGAACTGAACATTGTTCTGAAAACGGATGTTCAAGGTACATGTGAAGCAATCAGTGATTCACTGCTGAAATTGTCTACTGATGAAGTTAAAGTGAAAATCATCGGTTCTGGTGTGGGTGGTATCACTGAAACTGATGCGACACTGGCAGCGGCATCTGAAGCAATTATTCTGGGCTTTAACGTTCGTGCTGATGCTTCTGCACGCCGTATCATTGAAAACGAAAACCTGGATCTACGTTACTATTCCGTTATCTATAACCTGATTGATGAGATCAAACAGGCGATGAGCGGTATGCTGGCACCAGAATACAAACAGCAGATCATGGGTCTTGCCGAAGTTCGTGATGTATTTAAGTCACCGAAATTTGGTGCGATTGCGGGTTGTATGGTGACAGAAGGTTCCATCAAGCGTAATAATCCGATCCGCGTACTGCGTGATAACGTTGTTATTTACGAAGGTGAGTTGGAATCCTTGCGTCGCTTTAAGGATGACGTTAACGAAGTCCGTAATGGTATGGAATGTGGTATCGGTGTGAAGAACTACAATGATGTTCGCGTTGGTGACATGATTGAAGTCTTTGAAGTGATTGAAGTTAAACGCTCCATCGATTAATACCGTTATTTATCAATAGATTCATTCCATTCTTGGGGGGCTTCATGCCCCCCAAAATGTCAGGAGATATAACAATGGCAAGAGAATTTAGTCGTACTCAGCGCGTTGCACAGGAAATGCAAAAAGAAATTGCCATCATTTTACAGCGTGAAATCAAAGATCCCCGTATTGGAATGGCGACAGTCTCTGGTGTTGAGGTTTCTCGCGATCTGGCTTATGCCAAAGTATTTGTTACCTTTCTGAATGTGCTGGTGGATGGGCATGATTCAGAGATGGTTAAAGAGGGTATCAAGGCATTGAACGAAGCCTCTGGTTTTATTCGTTCCCTGCTGGGTAAAGCGATGCGCCTGCGTATCATTCCTGAACTGACATTCTCTTATGACAGTTCTTTGGTGGAAGGGATGCGGATGTCGAATTTGGTTAGTAACGTCGTTAAAAACGATGAGAAGCGTCGCGCATTTGCGGATCACAATGAGGAAAAATGATGGGGCGCCGTCGTAGAGGCCGTGCTATACACGGTGTACTGTTGCTGGATAAGCCGCAGGATATTTCCTCCAATGATGCGTTACAGAAAGTCAGACGTATTTTCAATGCCAGTAAGGCGGGCCATACTGGTGCGTTGGATCCATTAGCGACAGGCATGTTGCCGATTTGTCTGGGGGAAGCGACTAAGTTTTCCCAATTCTTGCTGGATTCTGACAAACGCTATCGTGTGATTGCCCGTTTAGGGCAGCGCACGGATACGTCGGATTCACATGGAACAATCATCAGTGAGCGTGACGTAAAAATCACCGAATCTCAGCTTAATGCTGCATTGGAGCAATTCCGTGGTGATACCATGCAGGTTCCTTCCATGTACTCTGCATTGAAACATCAAGGAAAACCGCTATACGAATATGCCCGTCAGGGAATTGAAGTGGAGCGGGAAGCGCGTCCTATCACTGTTTATGAATTGCAATTCATTCGCTGGGAAGGGAATGAATTGGAATTGGAAATACACTGTTCCAAGGGAACTTACATCCGTACCATCATTGATGATTTAGGGGAGCTTTTGGGCTGTGGCGCGCATGTCATTTATCTGCGTCGTTTGCAGGTTGCCAACTATCCCAATCAAAGAATGGTAACGTTGGAACAGTTATATGAGTTAAAACAACAGGCTGAAGATCAAGAAATTGAGGCGTGGGAATTGCTTGATCCATTATTGTTACCCATGGATACCGCCGTGGTTCATTTTCCTGTCATTCACTTAACATCTGTCGTTGCGTCGTATTTCAAACAAGGCCAGCCGGTTCGCAGCAAACATAATTTGGCTTCAGATGAATGGGTGAGGGTGACCGAAGGAGATGAAAATAAATTCATCGGCATTGCCATGATCGATGATGATGGACTCGTGGCTCCACGTCGTCTGGTTGTTGAAACGGAATAATGATAGCAATAGACAAGGAATTACAGCAGGTAAATTGAATTGGGGCGCAGAATGACGGTGATTGTGCTGTCTTGCGCTTCATCTATTTGCAGCGTAGAATACCGCGTCTGTACATGAGTGGCTGAATTAGAGATCGGCACTCGTCATTTTAAATTACTTATTTGGAGTTATACTATGTCTCTAAGTACTGCTGCAAAAGCGCAAATTATTGCTGAATTTGGCCGTGGCGCTAACGACAGTGGTTCCAGCGAAGTTCAGATCGCATTGCTGACTGCTGACATCAACCACCTGCAAGGCCACTTTGCAGAGCACAAAAAAGATCACCACAGCCGTCGTGGTCTGCTGAGAAAGGTTGCACAGCGTCGTAAGCAGCTGGACTACCTGAAGCGTAAAGATGTTGCACGCTATACTGCTCTGATTGAGCGTCTGGGACTGCGTCGCTAATTGATGAGTTTCAGTGGAAAGGGGCCTAATCGGGCCCCTTTTCTTCTAGAAAACGGAATTGATAGGTAACAGAAAATTTAATCCACTGTTTTTATACCGTTTCTAAAATTTGAACC
This sequence comes from Xenorhabdus thailandensis, assembly GCF_037996785.1. NCBI lineage: Bacteria > Pseudomonadati > Pseudomonadota > Gammaproteobacteria > Enterobacterales > Morganellaceae > Xenorhabdus > Xenorhabdus thailandensis. The sequence continues at coordinate 153,226 of NZ_JBBMXF010000007.1, read as the reverse complement.
TCTTCCGCTACAGTGACTCGCGCGGCTAATGAGAGTCCTCAAAGCAGTGAGCACTGTCATTAGTCGTGAGGGTGTAGCAAGAAGAAAAAATCCATTGTTGCCAGTTTCTTAAATTGGCAACACTAACAAAGGAAAATTATTTTGCTTAATCCGATTGTTCGTAAATTCCAGTATGGTCAGCACACTGTGACCATCGAAACTGGCATGATGGCTCGTCAGGCGACAGCTGCTGTTATGGTAAATATGGATGACACAGCGGTATTTGTCACCGTTGTCGGTCAAAAGAAAGTCAAAGCAGGTCAGGATTTCTTCCCTCTGACCGTTAACTATCAGGAGCGTACTTACGCTGCTGGCCGTATTCCGGGAAGTTTTTTCCGTCGCGAAGGCCGTCCGGGGGAAGGTGAAACATTAGTTGCCCGTCTTATCGACCGTCCTCTACGCCCTCTGTTTCCAGAAGGTTTCCTGAATGAAGTTCAAATCATCGCGACCGTCGTTTCTGTTAACCCACAAGTTAACCCTGATATCGTTGCCATGATCGGTTCTTCTGCTGCACTGGCATTGTCTGGTATCCCATTCAATGGCCCAATTGGTGCTGCACGCGTGGGTTATATTAACGATCAGTACGTACTGAACCCAACCAGTGATGAACTGAAACACAGCCGTTTGGATCTGGTCGTTGCAGGTACAAACAACGCGGTGCTGATGGTTGAGTCCGAAGCGGAACTGCTGACTGAAGAGCAAATGTTGGGTGCGGTTGTGTTTGGTCACGAGCAGCAACAGATTGTGATTGATAACATCAATGCACTGGCTGCTGAAGCAGGTAAAGAGAAATGGGACTGGGCGCCAGAGCCTGTTAATCAACCTCTGCACGATCGTATTGCAGAATTGGCTGAAAGTCGTCTGGGTGATGCTTATCGCATTACTGAGAAGCAGGAACGTTACGCTCAGGTTGATAATATCAAAGAAGAAGTCACTGCGGTTATCCTGGCAGAATTTGCAGAAAAAGGCGTTGAACTGGAAGAAACTGAGGTGCTTGAAGTTCTCGCTACTCTGGAGAAAAATGTTGTTCGTAGCCGTGTTCTGCGTGGTGAACCGCGTATTGATGGCCGTGAAAAAGACATGGTTCGTGCTCTTGACGTTCGCACAGGTGTGCTGCCACGTACTCATGGTTCATCCCTGTTTACCCGTGGTGAAACTCAGGCACTGGTAACAGCAACATTAGGCACAGAGCGTGATGCTCAAGTTATCGATGAGCTGATGGGTGAGCGTACCGATCGCTTCCTGTTCCACTATAACTTCCCTCCGTACTCTGTCGGTGAAACGGGTATGGTCGGTTCACCAAAACGTCGTGAAATTGGTCACGGTCGTCTGGCGAAACGTGGTGTATTGGCTGTGATGCCAGGCATCAACGAATTCCCATATACCGTTCGTGTGGTATCTGAAATTACTGAATCCAACGGTTCTTCCTCTATGGCTTCTGTCTGTGGTGCATCACTGGCGTTGATGGATGCCGGTGTACCGATTAAGGCAGCCGTTGCGGGTATCGCGATGGGGCTGGTGAAAGAAGGCGAAAACTTTGTTGTTCTGTCTGACATTTTGGGTGACGAAGATCACCTGGGTGACATGGACTTTAAAGTTGCGGGTAGCCGTGATGGTATCAGCGCATTGCAAATGGACATCAAAATCGAAGGTATCACCCGTGAAATCATGCAGATTGCGCTGAATCAGGCTAAAGGTGCTCGCTTGCATATTCTGAGTGTGATGGAGCAGGCAATTCATAGCCCACGCAATGATATTTCTGAATTTGCACCACGTATCCACACTATCAAGATCAATCCAGACAAGATCAAAGATGTGATTGGTAAAGGCGGTTCTGTGATCCGCGCATTGACGGAAGAAACCGGGACAACCATTGAAATTGAAGACGATGGTACAGTGAAGATTGCAGCGACTGACGGTGACAAAGCACGTCATGCTATCAGACGTATCGAAGAAATCACTGCGGAAGTTGAAGTGGGTCGTATTTATGCTGGTAAAGTAACTCGCATTGTTGATTTTGGTGCATTTGTTGCTATCGGTGGTGGTAAAGAAGGACTGGTACACATTTCTCAGATCGCTGAAAAACGTGTCGAGAAAGTCACTGATTATCTGCAAATTGGGCAAGAAGTTCCGGTGAAAGTGCTGGAAATTGATCGTCAGGGACGTATCCGCCTGAGCATGAAAGAAGCTGTGATTACCACTGATGTGGAACTGCAATCACCGGAATCATCAGTAGAATAAATTTGACGTAAAGAGCGGCGTCCTGTAAAAAGGGCGCCGTTTATCTCAGTAAATTTTGAATTATTGTTCTTAGTAATAGTTCGAAAGATGAGAGGGAGTTAATTTTGGGTAGGAAGCCTGAAATATACAATGTGGGTGGAGTAATAGGGCATTTTGATTGATGTCTGGCTTCGGGAGTGGGAAATGAATTCTTTTCTGCGCTGGTGTTATGTTGCGGCTATTTTTCTCCTTGTGGGATGTAGCGGCACTGGGTGGCGTAAAAATGAAGTTATTGCTATTCCATTACAACCGACATTGCAACAAGAGGTTATTCTGGCTCGTATGGAGCAAATACTTGCGAGTCGGTCACTGACGGAAGATGAATATGCACAGCTTTTATATGAACGAGGTGTGCTGTATGATAGCCTCGGGCTGAGGGCATTGGCACAGAATGATTTTTCAGTGGCTTTGTCTATCCGCCCTGATATTCCTGAAATTTTTAATTATTTAGGAATTTATTTTACGCAGGCAGGCAATTTTGATTCTGCCTATGAAGCGTTTGATTCTGTTTTAGAGCTTGATCCAACTTACAACTACGCGCGAATGAATCGCGGCATCTCACTGTATTACGGTGGCCGCTATCGATTGGCGCAGGATGATCTGCAGGCGTTTTATCAAGACGATCCAAATGATCCCTTCCGTTCGTTGTGGTTGTACCTTGTGGAAGACAAACTTGATCCTAAGGCTGCAATGACTAATTTGTCGCACCATTTTGACAAAGCGAATCGAGGGAGATGGGGCTGGAATATTGTTGAATTCTATTTAGGCAAAATCAGTGAAAAGACATTGATGGAACGCTTAAAGCAGGGTTCAACAGATAACACTTCGCTCGCTGAGCATCTCAGTGAAACTGACTTCTATTTAGGTAAACATTACCTAAGTCTGGGGGATGAGGATAGCGCTACTGCGTTATTCAAGCTGACGGTGGCTAACAATGTGCATAACTTTGTTGAGCACCGCTATGCATTGTTGGAATTGGCATTATTGGGCCAAAAACAAGATGACTTATCGGAATCGAACCAACAATAGCTGACGAACATTTTCACGACAGATTTTAAAGTCCACATCTCTGGAGATGAGGGCTTGTTTGTTCGTTTAATAACATAATTTGAGCCAGTTCACATTTTAAATGAAAATGACAGAAATTCTTTTCACTGTGTTATGTAGACTGGCCGCCATGATCAATGAGGCACCATTACATGACCACTGAGACTGAAATCTCTTTTGCTGATTTAGGTTTATCGGCACCTATCCTTTCTGCGTTGGGAGACTTGGGCTATGAGAAGCCTTCTCCTATTCAACAACAATGTATTCCTCACCTGCTGAGTGGCCGTGATGTGCTGGGTATGGCACAGACGGGCAGTGGTAAGACAGCTGCTTTCAGCTTGCCTTTATTGAATAACATTGACGCTGAACTTAAAGCGCCACAAATTCTTGTGTTAGCGCCAACCCGTGAACTGGCGGTGCAGGTTGCTGAAGCGTGTTCAGATTTTTCCAAACATATGCGCAATGTGAATGTTGTTGCACTTTACGGTGGACAGCGTTATGACGTTCAGTTACGTGCTTTGCGTCAGGGGCCACAAGTTGTGGTGGGTACACCAGGACGTTTGCTTGACCATCTGAAACGTGGCACATTGGATCTGTCCAACCTGAAAGGTTTGGTATTAGATGAAGCTGACGAAATGTTGCGTATGGGCTTTATCGAAGATGTTGAAAACATCATGAGCCAGATCCCTGCTGAACATCAAACCGCGCTGTTCTCTGCGACAATGCCAGAAGCGATCCGTCGTATCACCCGTCGTTTCATGAATGATCCACAGGAAGTTCGCATTCAGAGCAGTGTGACAAACCGTCCTGACATTAGCCAGAGCTACTGGTCTGTTTACGGAATGCGCAAAAATGAAGCGTTGGTGCGTTTCCTGGAAGCAGAAGATTTTGATGCTGCGATTATTTTCGTGCGTACCAAGAATGCAACGTTGGAAGTTGCAGAAACGCTGGAGCGTAACGGCTACAACTCCGCGGCACTGAATGGTGACATGAACCAGGCTCTGCGTGAACAGACACTTGAGCGCCTGAAAGATGGCCGTTTGGACATTCTGATTGCGACTGATGTTGCTGCTCGTGGTTTGGATGTTGATCGTATTAGCCTGGTGGTTAACTACGACATTCCAATGGATGCTGAATCTTATGTACACCGTATCGGTCGTACTGGTCGTGCGGGTCGTGCGGGTCGTGCGCTGTTGTTTGTTGAAAACCGCGAACGTCGTTTGCTGCGTAACGTTGAACGTACCATGAAACTGACCATCCCAGAGGTTGAACTGCCAAACGCAGAGCTTCTGAGCCAGCGTCGTCTGGAGAAATTTGCGGCTAATGTTCAGAATCAACTGGAAAGCAGCGATCTGGATCAATACCGCGCCTTGCTGTCTAAGCTGGGTACTGGCGATGAGCTGGATATGGAAACACTGGCAGCAGCCCTGCTGAAAATGGCACAAGGTGAGCGCCCACTTATTCTGCCACCTGATCCAGTGCGTCGTCCTCGCCGTGAATTCAACGAGCGTGATGATCGTCGTCGCAATGGCAATAGCAATGGCTTTGGTGAGCGTGACAGAGGTGATCGTCCTCGTCGTGAGCGTCGTGACGTGGGTGATATGGAACTGTATCGCATTGAAGTTGGCCGTGATGATGGTGTTGAAGTTCGCCATATTGTGGGCGCAATTGCAAATGAAGGTGATATCAGCAGCCGTTATATCGGTAATATCAAACTGTTTGCTACCCACTCTACGATTGAGTTGCCAAAAGGTATGCCAGGGGAGTTGCTGTCTCACTTCACCCGTACTCGTATTCTGAACAAGCCAATGAATATGCAGTTGATGGGAGACGCGCAACCCTTTGAGCGCCGTGAGCGTCGCGGTGGCCGCAATGGTAATGGCGGTAATGGTGGCAATGGTCCACGTCGTGACCGTGATGGTTTCGGTAATAACGGTGGTCGTCGTTTTAACAACGAACGTCGTGGTGGTGGTGAGCGTGGTTCTTTCCGTGGTCGCGGCAACGATGAAGCACCACGTCGCCGTCAAAGCAGTGGTAATGTATAAGCACTAATCATTCATTGAATGGCTTGATTCATCGTTGCGCTAAAAATATCGCAATGGTCAATTAAATAAAGCCCTTTCTCTTAACAGAGAAAGGGCTTTTTCTATTTATTTTTTTGATTTTATTAAATATTATTTCTTGGTAATACGTTTGCTTAATTCAGCGTTAGCCTCTGCATCTGAAAGTAAGCGTTCACCTTGATGAATAACGCTTTTTCTTAACTTACCTTTGAAACCAACGTGTGCCACTTCCTGCAAAATTCGCTCTTCCACAGGACACAATCCTCCTTCACTTTGATCTAGTGGATGAATCAGTACGCGGTGTTTACACTCAAAAAGCTGCTTAATTCCTCGCAGGAAGCCATGTTGATTGAGCAGAGTATTTAATTGAAACATCGCGTTATAAAAGTCACCGATCAGCAAACGTGGGGTACTGAAATGTCCCACAATCTCCAGTTCTAGCTGATTTTTGAGGTTCTTCAGGATCATTCGGTTGGTTTTAATTTTGAGATAAAAATCTGCCAAGCGCATTTCCTTATGTTTATTTTTTGTAGGGTTAAGAAATTATTATGCCTTAAGGGTGAGCAATTTAACCCCAATTCTTCTTTAAGAGATTTCAAATAGCGGCGATTCACTGGATACACTCATTATCAGGCGCGGTTTTCCGACTAACCTGGTGTTTTCTGCTGCTCAATGTATTGCCGGATGATCGAGATCGGCGCACCTCCGCAACTGCTTGCAAAATAGCTCGGTGTCCACAGAACGCCTTTGTAGTAATAGCGTAGAGCAATATCTGGACGGTCACGCCGAAGCAGCCTGCTGGAAACGCCTTTAAGACTGTTGACCAGATTCGATACTGCGAGCTTTGGCGGGTAGTTGATCAGCAAATGCACGTGGTCGTATTCGCCGTCCATTTCAACCAGTTCAACCCCAAAATCAGCACATACGCTGCTAAAGTAGCTGCGTAGCTTTTCGATGGCATCAAGATCGAATATCTTTCGTCGATACTTGGCGACGAATACCAAGTGGACGTGCATCAGGAAAACACCGTGTCTTCCGCGTCGACTATCAGTTTCTTTTGTCATAGACCAAAGTATAATGATAGTCATGAAACGACTTCAAGCCTTCAAATTCCAGTTAAGACCAAATGGTCAGCAGGAGCGCGATATGCGACGCTTCGCAGGGGCTTGTCGCTTCGTTTTTAACCGTGCACTGGCACTCCAGAATGAGAACCCTGAAGCAGGGAATAAATATCTCCCCTACACCAAAATGGCTTCATGGTTGATTGAGTGGAAATCCGTACCTGAAACACAATGGCTGAAAGAATCTCCCTCGCAACCGTTGCAGCAGTCACTGAAAGATCTGGAGCGCGGCTACAAAAATTTCTTCCAGAAGCGTGCTGCATTCCCCCGCTTCAAAAAACGTGGTCAACATGACTCATTCCGCTACCCGCAGGGCGTGAAGCTCGATCAGCCCAACAGTCGAATCTCGTTGCCAAAGTTAGGGTGGATAGGCTATCGCAACAGCCGTGAAGTCATTGGCGAAGTGAAAAACGTCACGGTCAGCCAGTCATGCGGCAAATGGTACGTCAGTATCCAGACTGAATACGAAGTGACTGACCCTGCTCACAATGCAGAATCAATGGTCGGACTGGATGCCGGAGTAACAAAACTTGCCACGCTTTCAGATGGCACGGTATATCAGCCAGTAAGCAGCTTCAAAGCAAACCAACGTAAGCTGGCAACACTCCAGCGGCAGTTGAGTCGCAAAGTAAAATTCAGCGCAAACTGGCAGAAACAAAAACGGAAAATCCAGTGTTTGCACTCACACATTGCCAATATCCGGCGCGACTACCTTCACAAAGTCACCAGTGAAATCAGCAAAAACCACGCGATGATCGTCATTGAAGACTTGAAGGTCAGTAACATGTCGAAATCGGCAAAAGGCACGGCAGAGAAGCACGGAAGAAACGTCAGAGGCAAATCAGGCTTGAACCGCTCGATACGGGATCAAGGCTGGCATGAAATGCGCCGTCAGCTTGAGTACAAGCAGCTCTGGCGCGGTGGTCAGGTAGTGGCGATACCTCCGGCATACACCAGCCAGCGGTGTGCCTGCTGTGGTCATACGGCGAAAGAAAACCGTCAGACGCAAAGTCAATTCGTGTGTCAGGTATGCGGCTACACCGCGAACGCGGATGTAAACGCCGCACGTAATATTTTAGCGGCAGGACATGCCATGCTTGCCTGTGGAGGGATGGTGCAGCCAGACCGCCCGTTGAAGCAGGAACCCACCGAGGTGAGTCAGGCTTCGGTCTGAACGCTGTAGGAATCCCCGCCCTTTAGGGCGGGGAGGATGTCAACAAAGGTGGAATTTAACACCGTAAAGAGGCGTTAACAGGGTAATGTATTGATAGGAATGGGAAAGAATTATCCGCCCCTTTGGGGCGGATGCTTTAACCAAGCAATGCAACTAACTGACAAGTAACGTTATTCTTCACAGATGACGTAATCATAGATTTTATCATTGATAACATGTTCAAATCCTTCGTCTATATTCACGGCGTAATGTTCATTTCTTCCTTTTTCGTCTTTTCCTACTGTGATAGAACGGTAGGATCGATGTTCGGGCCAACCCAGTAGATCGTGCATTGCATTGTTTGGATGGGCACGGTACAGAGCCATCAAATCTTCTTTTGTTGGCAATGTGCTATGTGTTTTCTTACAGTACCATGCGGCTCCTATTGCGTGACGGCGCGGCCATATTTCGCCACCTTCGGTATAAGTGTTCTCTGCGGATAAATGATCAGCCATTAGCTCTGCTTGCAATCGAGGGCGCTTAAAGACAACACCATTTTCAGCCACTACGGTATCAGGCATATGCCCCCAAAAATTAGCCACGGGAACGTCTGGGCTGGTAACCACAGTAAAAATGGCATCTTTAGTTTGTGAGGCAGCAGTGCCATCCGCCGAGATAGATAATGTCGTTTTCACGCCAATCCCGTTCGGATCGGTCACAGCAATAGACAAAACCCCTTGATCATCCGTGAAACCTTGGTATGTACCTGATTTGCCTCTCAATAAGGCCGTGATTTTCTCAGTAACATTCTGACGATTCAGTGCCTTGATAGCGTTAACTCTGACTGCGACATTTTGGACTGGCTGTTCATGATTTAGCGTTTTGATTGTCAGTATGATCGGTTCATGGTTTTTAACCTTATCAGCGCTTACTGTGATCGTCATGTCATCGGCTAGCCCTCTGACAGTACCTCCTTTTCCACCATCATGGGTGTGGTTTCCTTGATCGGCATTCATGCTGGTATCAACGCTCAGTGTATTGCCGATACGATCCATCGCATTTTTTGCCTGGACGGCAATCTCTTTCACCCTGCCGGCATCTGACAGTGTCAATGTATAGTCAGGGATTTTGCCCGATTCTGTTACTGTATGGCCTTTGGTCAGATCAATATTGCCCTTATTGCCCCATACATAGATCGATTTATCCGTTGGGTCGCCGTGATTAGGATTAAAGGTATAGGTTGCACTTAATTTCTGGCCCATCTCTAATTTGCCAGTTATGGCTAAATTTCTGACAATTGGCGCCTCAGGATGTACGAACATGATCTCAACGGGCTTAATGATAATACCCTCTACTTCTGGAGTGATTTTCAGTACCCCGATCTTTTTGCCAGCAGTGAGCTGGGATTCATAGATACCCGGTTGAACTTCTTTCATTTTATCGATCTTCGGATCGCTGCCACTTCCACTTAACCCACTTGAAGTTAATTTGATGTCTGAGGCAATTCCGCGGATAGGTTTGTCATCTTTATCTTTCAGGGTTAATGTCAGGAGGGTGGTGGCATGATCATCAGCCAATAGCTCTTTGTCTTTTGCTGAGAAGGTGGATTTACTCGCATTAACTACAGCGGGAAGCACTTGTACTTTCACTTCAGTCCGTTTGGATGTATTACCGTGCTCATCGTAAGCAATGGCTCCCACCGTGTAGGTGTTGTTGCCCTGAGATTGATATTTGGGCAAGGTCAACAGATAATGTGTGCCACCTTGGTGTTGGATATTACCGCCATTGGCAAAAAAGTCTGCTGCATCCCACTCAATATCTTTAAACCCATATTTGCTATTGACACTGATATGGAGAGGTTTGGTATCTCTTGCATAACCTATAATCAGGTTATCGATTGCCAGAGAAATCACTTCACGTTTGCGGTATTCCAAAACGATCTGGTTGTTGCGGTCGACTAAATCATAGCGGCTACCTTGCAGAGAACGCCTAAACGTTACGGCATCGGGATCAATCTGTTTGGCCCACGGTGTACCAATTTCATAACTCAGTTCGATATTGAACTGGGTTTCCCCATCACCAGACATATCTTGTTTGCGGTCAATACCGAAAGTCAACAATGGGATAGGTGTATAATTAACCCCGAAAGTGAAGGCAGCAGGATCTTTCTTGCGGTGATCTTTACTGATAAGACCGACCTCATCCCCGAAGTATTGCTCATACATCAACTTGCCACCGAATTGTGGTAACGAAGGCAAATAACCTTGCACTCTCAGGTCGAAGCCATTGGCAGGGCGTTCATCATAATCAGTTAAAAGGCGGGATTCTTTCCAATTACTTAAGCGAATATAGCCGTTAGCCGCCAATTTCAGGTAATTGCGGGCGTATTCTGCGCCAAGGCCGAGTCGGCTATTATCGCCGGTGATATCGTGGTCAAAGAAAGCATTGTAGCCCAGCATCCAGTCATCGAAAAAATGGCGTTGTCCAAAGCCAATATTGGCGGTATTGCGTTTATCAATATGACGTAGGCCGAACTGGGTAAAAAACATCTGACGATAGGTATCATACAACGGCAATAACATATCAAATTGGCTGTCACTCAAATGGCCATGATTATCCATATTGAGTTGTACACGCGTTGTGCCATAGAGTCCCAGCCAATTTTGAATTTTCTGATTGGCTTCTCCCACTGCCAGACTGCTTAATTGACTTGCGGCATTATTTTTAATGTCACCACTGGCCAGCAACTGGCCAATGCGAGAGGAAATCTCAGCCAGGTGGTTAGAATCTTTGGCTGTGTTGTCTGTAATAGACGTCTTATCTTCTGTAGCGGTTTTGTCTAATGAAGAGGGCTTTAATGAAGATTGTTTTAATAAAGGCTGTTTTGATGAAGATATTTTTAATGAGGAATAATTAAAAGGCAGAAATTTATTGTTACGAGGTTTTGGAACATCAATCTCACTACCCACTCCGAGTGCGGTAAAAGGCTTCTCAAAGGTACGCAATTGATTGATTTTTTTTAAATCGGAGACAGTTAAACCATAACGTTTGGCGATGCTCTTGACTGTTTCCCCTGATTTCAGGACATAACTCTCTGTTGGTAAAACCCATTTTTCATTTTGAAAAGTTGAGGGCGTTTTGGCCGCAACGATCACGGGGGTGAATGCGCCAGCAATTGGGAATGCGAGTTGAGCCATAATGTTCACCCAAGCTACACGTTGCACCACACTTTGCTGTTTATGTAACAACTGCGGCTGATCAGATTTTTTGTTCATATCTATAGACCTGTAACAATAAAAAATACCATGCGATAGCCAACAGTAAACCTATCCATTTCAGGATATTATTTTCTGTTTACTGCCTGCCATAAATCGTTTAATCAGGATAAAAAATGCCATATCAGTGCACAATAAAGGGATGACAACATGGCATTACCTGATTTTGGATATTACAAAATAGTTAAAAAAATTTACTTATTAGTTAACAATAAGATTATTGATCTGCTATTTTGTCTTTGTGTGGTTTTTTATTCCAGCATAAAATCATTTTTTGATCAATATAACTTTCGTTATCGATACATTCTGAATTAGGTTGATATTAAAACCCTGTTTTATTTAAATAATTAAGTAAAAATAAATAGTTATCATTTTGTTTTGCATTATATTGATGCTTTTTCAGATTTAGAATAAAGGAAGAATTAAGCATAAGGGAACATGATGGATCGCTATTTATTTTTTCATAGGATCAACTTAATAGTTCATTATTAAAATGAATCTTTTTTGAGAGTGTTTGAAACGGCAAAATAACAGTTATTTTTTACTTTATTAATATATGAGAATTTATAGCAATAATTATAATATGCAATTTTATTGCATAATTAATTCCTATTTTTCACAGTTCTTTTATTCCATTTTTTTATTATCAATAGTTATCCTGGATGAAAAAGGATTATAGAGACTAATTCATTCTGGTTATCAAATTAATTAATATTAAATTTATTTAACTAATTATTTTTATGATTACTATTCAGTTTTATATGATTATACCAATCTAACTTTAAGATGCGTGTGATTTCTCCCCGAGAAGCGGGGAGAAATCAGGTTTCATATCGTGTTGTAAACTGCAACTTGAAGTTTAATGCGTATATGTGCTAAATGTTTTGTGTTTGTTAAAAAATATCATACTATTATTATAAAGGTTTATAGCGATATGACCTTTTTTTATTAAAATTAATTGGCTTATGGAAAGATTTATAACTGACAAGGGCATTTTTCCCAGAGATGCTAAGATTTAGGCAGTGGAGAGTGTTTAGGCTGGATTAAAACCTCTACTCAACTTTTACTGATACGGTAACTGGTATTGAATTAGGATCTTGATGGTATTAAGAATTTGACCTGACAGTACGCTTAGGGCTTGCAGAACATAATGAAGAAAAGAACACTTTTCACAATTTTACTGATTATTTTTCTAATCGCAATGGCAGTGCTTTTCCGTTCCCACAGCCAGGAACTCTTGTTGCAAGGAGAGGTTGATGCGCCGGAAGTGATTATTGCGTCCAAAGCCATGGGGCGAGTCATTAAAGTTCATGTTGAACGAGGAGAAAGTGTCAAAGTCGGGCAACTGATGGTGAGTCTTGATAGCCCTGAACTGGCGGCTAAAGTTGCCGCAGCGCAAGCTGTACGTGATCAAGCTAAAGCAAAACTTGAATTATCCCTGCATGGGACTCGTGAGGAGAACATTCGAAATTTAGAAGCTATTCTTGCCCAGGCTCAATCAGGATACATCAATGCACAGCGTGAATTTAATCGTCTCAAAAATATGTCAACCAACGGCTATATATCTGCCAGTGATCTAGATAATGCGCGCAACGCACGGGATATTGCCTATCAAAAAATGCTGGGTGCTAAAGCTGATCTGGATGCAGGAAAAAATGGTGACCGCATAGAGTTGAGACAGCAGTTCCAGGCAGCATTGGATGAAGCGGAAGAAAAACTGCGTGAACTGAAAATACAGCATGATGATCTGCAAGTCAAAGCGCCTGTTGAGGGTGAAATTGGGCCATTGCCAGCAGAAGTTGGGCAACTTTTTAATGCTAATAGTCCGTTGGCGACATTGGTACGTATTTCACAGGCTTATTTTGTCTATAACCTGCGTGAAGATATTTTGGCGCACGTTCGCAAGGGAGACAAAATTAAATTACGTGTACCTGCACTGGGTAATAAAGAGATAGAAGCTGAAATTCGTTATATCGCCCCGATGGGGGATTATGCGACGAAACGTGCAACTCGAGCGACGGGAGATTTTGACCTGAGAACGTTTGAGGTTCGGCTATATCCATTGCAACCCGTTGATGGCTTACGTCCGGGCATGAGTGCCTTATGGCTTTGGAATAAGTAAGGTATATACCAATCTAACTTCAATATGCGTGTGATTTCTTCCCGCTTCGCGGGGAGAAATCAGGTTTCATATCCTGTTGTAAATTGCAACTTGAAGTTTAATGCGTATAAATAAGGGCGCCAGATGAAGAGAAAAGCTGCGTGGAGCAGTTTTGAACAGGAATTTACGCGAGAATTTAGTATTGCGTTGCACAGCCCGGTTTTTCACTGGTTAGGATGGCTGTTCCCTTTGCTACTGTTTATCTTAATTAGTGCTAATTTTTCAGAAGGAACACTGTTTAATTTGCCTGTCTCGGTCGTGGATAATGACCACAGTGTGCTGTCACGCACCTTTATCCGTAACCTGAATGCCGCCCCTCATGCAAATATCAAGTCTTATGACAATAGCTTGCCAGAATCTATAGAACGTTTGCGCAGAGCGCAGGATTACTCTCTACTTTATATTCCAGAAGATTTTGAAAAAGATGCGTTAAGTGGAAAACGGCCGATGGTGAGTATGTATTACAATGCTTTGTTTTATGGTGCAGGTCGCTACTCGACTCAGGATTTCAGCGGATTGGTGGCGGAAACGAATGCAAAATATCGCGCAATTATTGCCTCCGAAATCGGCCGGCAGTTACCGCCATTAGCGAAAGCGACTATGTCCTATGACAGCTTGTTTAACGCCAGTGGCAGTTATATTTATTACCAGCAATTTGCGGCAACCATTCATTTATTACAACTTTTTGTCGTCACATGCACCATTTACATCATGGCCAGGGGAAGCCAGCTCTTGGAAGCCAAAGATTTCGTTGGGGCATTGTTGGGAAAACTGGCGCCTTATACCTTGATGTTTACACTGCTATTGATGGTAGAAATTACAATACTGGTTATTTCTTCGGGAGCAAAAGTCGCGGGTAATCCAGTGTACATGCCTATCGTAGGATTTTTTTATGTGATTGCCGCGCAAAGCATTGGCCTATTGCTGTTTTCCTTCACCAACAGTGTCATAACGGCCTACACCTTGATTGGGATGTTGGTCAGTATTGCGATGACATTTTCTGGTATGCTCGTCCCCGTACTTTCTATGGTATGGCCCGCAAGAGTTATCTCTGCTCTTGAGCCATTAACCTATGCTTTGCAGGCTATGTTTGACATCTTCCTGCGGGAAGTATCACTACAAGTTATTGTGTCTGTTTGCCTGATATTGATGATCTATCCTGTGGTTTGTGGCCTTTTGATTCGCAATCGCTTGTGGAAGCGACTTAATCAATCAGAGGAAACCGTTAATGGCAAATAATGGGCAAACAAATTGGACGTTGTATTGGCAAACACTGCGCGATGTATTTTTGGGGATGCTGGAAAAACCCATGTGGTTGCTATTGATGGTTTCATTATGTGTCATGAGCCTGGTTTACATTCGTCCTTCTGTGTGGGACTTACCAATCGCAGTGATCGATAATGATCACAGCTATGCGAGCCGCATGCTAATCCGTAATATTAACGCCATGCCAAAAGTAGCCCCTAAGATCTATAATAATCTTGATAATGCCCGTCGTGACATGTTACAGCGAACCATCTTTGCCATTATCATTGTGCCGGTGGACTTTGAAAAACGTTTACTGAGTGGACAGAATGTTACTGTGCCGGTTTATGGTGATGCGACAAATCGTCTTGCCAATGGGCAGATTCAACACGATTTAGCGTTGGCTTATCAACAACTTTTGGCAGAATACAATGGTAAATTACTTTTACAATCGGGTTTCAGCATTGAGCAGGTGAAAACCTTGCTACAACCGATTCGGAGTGAAACTATTGGGTTATTTAATCCCGGAGTCAGCTATGCTGCAATCATATTTCCTGGTTTATTGGTCATGCTGTTGCAACACTCCTTGTTAGTTGCTTGTGTTCGCGTCAGTATTACCCTACGGGAAACCCCTAAAGGTAACCCACCGCTGCCCGTCTATTTAGGAACATTGTCTGCTTTGATCCCGATCTGGCTATTTCTGTCAGTGATCTTTTTTATTCTGTGGCCGTGGATATTGGGGTATCGGCAAGATGCACCGATTTATCTCGTGCTCTTACTGACATTCCCATTCCTGTTGGCGGTATTGGGATTGGGAAAATTGGTGACAGAATGCTTGCGTAGCGTGGAAATGATTTATTTAACGTTGGCTTTTATTACCACGCCAATCTTCTATATTTCTGGCACAATTTGGCCGCTTCAGGCGATGCCTGATTGGGTCAGAGTCATTTCATCGGCCCTGCCATCGACATGGGCAACAAAAGCGATAGCAGGGGTTAACCAGATGGAATTACCATTGCACAATGTGTACAAAGATATCGGTATGATGCTGTTGCTTGGCGTGATGTACATGGTGTTGGGTATTTTAGTTGGTATGCTGCGTAATAAAGAATTTAGCTGTATCATCCAGCGCATTAAGCAATTTTTTTCATCATAATACTCATAAAATCACAGCCATAAAGAAACAAACAGGGATATTTGATCATTCAAATATTACATGTTGGCAGGGCTGTTGCGATCCGTTCTGTAGACGTTTTTTAATAAGGAATTTATCATCGAATTTCCCATTGTAAGCAACGCTTTTTCTCTTTAATCTCCTGATACATTGTTTTTCTGCATCGTTTGTGGGTTGAAGGGAATACCAAATTGGGACTACATGTGAAAAATCAGATGGATTCCATGAGAGCGGGATCTATGCCATCCATCCTTCGCTTTGGTCTATTGCGTTTGGCTGGATTGATCAAAGCGGGACAGAAAGAGGGCGCTGATCAGAACGATCGCGTGTTATCGTCATGTTAATCAGGGTCGAAATTCCTGTCGATGCTATGGGGATTGATCGTTTGCTGCGTCAATCTTTTGAAACATCGGCAGAAGCTGAGTTAATTCATCAACTAAGAGAAGATGGTTTATTGACATTAGGTATTGTTGCGACCGACGATGAAGGCCATGTGATTGGTTATGCCGGTTTCGCGCCTGTTGATATCAATGGTGAAGATCATCAATGGGTAGGTTTGGCACCATTGGCGGTGGCGGAACAATATCGTAGTCATGGTCTTGGTGAACAATTGGTTTATGAAGGACTGGATAGTCTGAACGAGTTTGGCTATGGAGCGGTTGTTGTGCTGGGGGAGCCTGAGTACTACTCCCGTTTTGGATTTAAACTTGCCCATCAATATCAAGTTCATTGCCAATGGCCTGATTGCGAGAGTTACTTTTTGATCTATCCCCTGGCTGATATTGTTCAGGAAGACTGTCACGGACTGGTTACTTACCCTGCCCACTTTAATCATCTGTGGGCATAACCTGAGTGAAAAATTTCTCAGATAAACCGATTTTGGTTAAATAAGTTATTATGCAGATAGGCTGGTCAATAACTAGCCTTTCTTTTTGCTGCTTACTCAGTTTTTTCACGTGATATTCCACTTTCAATGCCACCCCTTTATCCCCTATCTGACTTTGATAGACCAACATTAAGGGATCCCGCCCTCTTAGGTACTTTGCACCTTTTCCGGCTGCATGTTGCCTAAATCGACGAGATATATTGGTCGTTATTCCGGTATACAGACTGCCATCCCGTGTTCTGATCAGATAGATAGACCAATTAGATACGTTAATATTCATTATTTATTTTTAATTATTTTAATAAGTTAATTTATGTGTGGAATTAATTCACATTTCAGTGATAAGTGTAATTATAAGCCAGATTTTTGATGATTTATAAATATAACAAAATGAATTTATTAAAATATATTCTATTTGTTAACCAATGTTAGTATTTTTTGTTCAAAAAAATTGAAAAAATATAGCAACAATTGCTAATTATAATATTTTGAACAAGCGTATAACATGCTCACATTTACAAGGAACTAATCCTTACGTTAAAAATGAGTAGAGGAACAAAACATGAAAAATGTAAAAAATATTGTCGCTATTTTTGCATTAAGTGCGGTTTCTTTCGGTTCTTTTGCTGCCACTGAAGTTCAAGTTGCTAAAGGTGAAAAAATTGGGGTTGTTTCAGTGAGTGGTGCAGCGACACTAGATAGTTTGACTGAAGAGTTGTCCAAAAAAGCTGATGAAGCTGGTGCAAGTTATTTCCGTGTTGTGTCTGCAAATGGTCAGAATCAACTGACCGGAGTTGCCGAAATTTATAAATAATTTATCGTGATCTTATATAAATCTTAGGGTTTATTAAGTCAAATTCAGAACACGTAACTGGATAAGGCGCCTGTCGTGTTCTGTTATGACTTGAATAAAATAACGGTATGAAAATATATGGATTTAAATAAAGAAAATTTAATAATTAGTCAGTATCTTGCCAGACAACATGTATTCACTCTTTGCACTTCTTCAGCTCAGGATTTATGGTGTGCCAGCTGCTTTTATGTCTTTGATGCTGCTAGCATGGCATTTTGGTTTATGACGGGATCCGATACTCGCCACGGTCAGATGATGCAAAATAATCCTATCGTTGCAGGCACTGTTGCCGGCCAAACCCGCAATATCGCCCAAATCAAAGGTGTTCAATTTCGGGGTGAAGTGATTTCATTGGCTGGTGAAGCAGAAACCATCGCCAGAGCGCGTTATTGCCGCCGTTTTCCTATCGCGTTGACGGCCAAATCCCCAATCTGGCAGCTCAATATCAATGAAATCAAAATGGTGAATAACACCCTCGGGTTTGGCAAAAAATTGCATTGGCAGCGTTAAAAATAGTGGATGACCTGATTATGGCTGCCTCGCCAAATTAATGTAGGATCATACAGCGCTTGTTCAAACTTCCCATCCACAACCGCATGAACGTAACTGATCACGTCTTGCTGAATTTCGCTTAATTCATTGAGGACATAACCTGTCCATAGCCAGATATCCTTATCTGGGCATTCTTCCCGTACACGTTTAACCAGTTGCAGTATGCGGCGAACATGGTGAGGATGCAGCGGATCACCGCCAGATAGTGACAGGCCTTGTCGTTTAATCCGGTTATCTTTTAGGTCGGCGATGATCTGATCTTCGGTTGCTTGCGTAAAAGGCTGACCTGAATCGACTCGCCATGTACTTTGATTGTAGCAGCCACGGCATTGATGCAAACAACCTGACACGAACAGCGTACAGCGGGTTCCAGGACCATTCACCACATCAACCGGATAATATTGATGATAATTCATGCTATTAACCTATCTGTCCATTGGTGAAATGTTTCACACGGCGTTTCACTTCTTCCTGTTTACCTGCATTGAATGGGCGGGCATCCGGGCTGCCAAGGTAACCACAAACACGGCGAATAACTGAAACCTGGGCTGGATCATGGTTTCCACATTGGGGGCAGGTGAATCCTTTACTGGTACAGGAAAATTCTCCGGTAAAGCCGCATTGGTAACATTCATCAATGGGTGTATTGGTGCCATAGTAAGGCACACGTGAATAACTGTAATCCCAGACATCTTCTAATGCTTTCAAATTATGTTGCAGGTTAGGATACTCGCCATAGCAAATAAAACCACCGTTTGCCAATGGCGGATAGGGTGCTTCAAAGTCCAGTTTATCGTAGGGATTAACCTTCTTTTCTACATCCAAATGGAAGCTGTTGGTGTAATAGCCCTTATCGGTGACACCTTGGATTACGCCAAACTCAGTGGTATCCAAACGGCAAAAGCGGTCACATAAATTCTCGCTGGGTGTACTGTACAAACTAAACCCATAACCCGTCTGCTGCTTCCACAGATCGACGGCCTTACGTAAGTGTTTAACAATCGCAATGGCTTTCTGCTGGCGCTGTTCATCATCAAACAGATGAATGTGATTGCCACATAACGCATTTATCGTTTCATGAATACCGAT
This sequence comes from Xenorhabdus thailandensis, assembly GCF_037996785.1. Classification (NCBI taxonomy): domain Bacteria; kingdom Pseudomonadati; phylum Pseudomonadota; class Gammaproteobacteria; order Enterobacterales; family Morganellaceae; genus Xenorhabdus; species Xenorhabdus thailandensis. The sequence goes on along the minus strand of NZ_JBBMXF010000007.1, from coordinate 134,288 downwards.
ATAGCCCAACGAGATAGAAGCACGACCTTGCTTGAAAATATCGGCAATATTGTCATCCGCTTTCAGGCGTACACCACAAGCCCCTTCCATATAGAGGATCGGGGCAACGCGAGCCTTGGTTTTTTCGAGGCGAGCAATTCGGGTCATCAGTGCTTTTTTCGCGAGTAACAAGCGTTGATCTAAAATTTGCCAAAAATCAGCTTCATTACCCTTGGCTTCGAGCGCAATGCGAGGAAGATTCAGGCTGATGACGCCCAAATTATTACGCCCTTCATGAAGTTGCTGACCGTTTTCCTCATAAACGCTGAGAAAACTGCGGCAACCCATTGGGGTTTTAAATGATCCCGTTACCTTAATCACTTGATCATAATTGAGAATATCGGGATACATGCGTTTACTGGCACATTCCAGGGCTAGCAATTTAATGTCATAGTGGGGATCACCAAACCGGTGATTCAATCCATCACGAATGGCAAAAACCAGCTTGGGGAAAACGGCGGTCTTGCGGTTTTTTCCCAAACCTGCAATGCGGTTGCGCAAAATAGAGATTTGGATCAAACGGGCTTCTTTGGTTGTTCCCAAGCCGAAGCCGAAAGTAACAAATGGCGTTTGTCCATTGGCGGTATGCAGCGTATTGACTTCATATTCCAGGGACTGGAAAGCGTCATGACATTCTTTTTCTGTGCGTGCTTCTGCATAGGCAACTTGATCGGCAATATTCCACTCTTTGGCAATCGCCAGATGCTTGTCATAACTGGCTTTCACAAAAGGAGCGAGGATTTCATCAATGCGATTAATGGTTGTACCGCCATAAATGTGGCTGGCAACTTGCGCGATAATTTGGGCAGTGACCGCAGTGGCGGTAGAAATGGATTTGGGCGGTTCAATTTCCGCATTGCCCATTTTAAAACCGTTAGTCAACATGCCCTGTAAATCGATCAGCATACAATTGAACATAGGAAAAAATGGGGCGTAATCCAGATCATGATAGTGAATTTCTCCTCTATCATGTGCTTGCACCACATCATGTGGCAGCATATGCTGCTTCGCATATTGTCGGGCGACAATTCCTGCCAATAAGTCACGCTGGGTTGGAATGACCTTACTATCTTTATTGGCATTTTCATTGAGAAGAGAGAAATTGCTTTGCTCGATCAGGCCCCGAATTTCTTGATCCAACCGATCATGCCATGTATGGGATGCCTGTTCACAGGCATTGCCCTTACTCATGTCACCCTGTTGCGTCACAACCATTTTCACAATATGGCACCTCAATATGTTATCCACAGCAAAAATGAGAGGACGTCTCGCTTTCTGTTTTTATGTGGATAATTTTGTGTATAAATACTATATATAGTGTGTTTGTTATATTAAAGCACAATATGTAGATTTTATGCGTCAATATACAACTAAAGAAGTTGATCTAAGACAAAGAAAAAGAGGAAAACCAGATGGGAATATCAACCCTGATACCGAAGTGATCAGGGCTGGAAAAACGGCAAATTAGCGACGAACAGCGATAGCTTCGATTTCGATTTTCACGTCTTTTGGCAGACGGGCAACTTCAACACATGAACGGGCAGGGAATGGCGCATTGTGTTCAGCGAAGAACGCTTCGTAAGTTGCGTTCACGGCAGCAAAGTCATTCAGATCTTTAACAAACACCGTGGTTTTTACGATATCAGCCACTTTTAAGCCAGATTGTTCAATAATCGCTTTAACGTTTTCCAAAGATTGGCGGGCTTGAGCAGTGACTTCTTCAGGGATAGCACCGGTTTTTGGATCAACAGGGATCTGGCCGGAAGTGATAACCATGCTGCCCAGATCAACGCCCTGAACATAAGGGCCGATGGCTGCTGGAGCATTTTCGGTATGGATAGAACGTGACATTAGAAACTCCTGTTTGACGTCTAAATGGAAAAATTTTCTGGATCGCCATTATAGTGATCCTCTGTCCCACATCAATTGATACAGGACATTCTTACAGATTGCTTGAACTGCTAGCGGGTTCGGCGGTTAATCGTTATTGATAACAGCCTGGCGATCAAACTCTTTCTCACAGTACTTACAGCGCAACACCACATCGTCTTTTTCTGACATCACATAGAAGCTGCTGTTGACCGGTTCATTATGGCTGATGCAATTGCTGTTTGGGCAGACAAGGATACTGTCGATTCGGTCTGGCAAGTTGATTTGCATCTTTTTGACCACAACGTAATTTTCAATATTATTGATTGTGGCATTGGGGGCATACATGGCGAGCTGGTTTGCCTGTTGCGCTGTCAGAAAGGTGTTTTCAATCTTGATCAGATCCTTTTTACCTAAATGGTTGGAAGGCAGATTTAAGCCAATGGTAATGCGCTGGTCTGTTTCGGTGAGTTTGAACAATGACAATAACTTAAAGCCGACATGGGCGGGGATATGATCGATAACCGTGCCACATTTAATGGCTTCTACTTGCAGTTGATGGTCTTGGGTCATGTTGTGTCATGAATACCGTTTCGGTATTCCTCCTCCAGATATTAGGAACGGCTTATTTTGTCATAGAAAATTTGGCATTTCATCTGATTACCTTTTGGAGATATAAACAATCACATTGATTTGCAAGCGACAACTTGAAGTTGGATGGGTATAAAAGACGATTTAATTCAACATATAGAAAATAAATAAAATTTGATGGATAGCAATTGTGTTGCTAATCTGTAAATACATTGTTATTTGAATGCGATCCATACCAATACTACAGTATAAGGCCGAATATGTTACTATCTGCTTCTTCTGGAAATATAAACTTAGGAAAGAATGCTGCGGAAAAAATCTCGGCAAAAAGGGGATTTGATTGGAAAATAATTAATGAAATTCCTATTGATGAGTGCCATGAATCGTTAGAAATTATTACCAACTCAAATAAGTTAAAACAAAAATCTGTTTATTATTTGGCGGGAATACAAGGTTCCATTGAATATTGTATGGTAAGAAAAAGCGTGGCCGAAAAATTAAGGATCGCATCACAATTACTTCCTGCTCATTTAGGGATTTTGGTATTGGATGGCTGGCGTTCACGGAAAACTCAGCAAGCCTTGCAAGAGATAACACAAGCAAAGATCGCAGAGCAATATACAGAATTATCGGCTGAAGAACAGCAGAGATTATTGCAGCAATTTGTAGCTCCAGTACCCGTAGGAAAAAACCAAATCAGCCCACATCTGACAGGGGGTGCAGTGGATGTCACACTCTTTGATATGGAATCTGGTCATGCACTTTTTTTGGGAACGGAGTTTGATGAAGTGAATGAGCTTTCCTACACCGCCGCGTTAGAAAAAGCACCTGAAAAAAACATGCCTGCCACTTTATATCGTCGATTACTCTATCGTGTTATGAAGCAAGTCGGGTTCACTAATTTACCGACTGAATGGTGGCATTATGATTACGGTAACTCCATGTGGGCCTTTTATAATCATCGGACAGCTATTTATGGAGCAATAGATGAGACTTCATATTATTTGAAGAAATAAATTGATAAGTCAGTGTGTAAATATCTTCTTTTTTATTTAAAAAAATATCGGAAAAAATAATGAAAAATACACTCATTACAGCTGACAATTCATTAATGCTATGGGCTTTTATTATGATTACTGTTGCTGCCGCCATAGTAGCAGAACAGCGTTTTAAATGGGCATCTAAAATACCGGGAGCAGTCATTGCATTGATTATTGCTGTCTCTGCCTCCAATTTAAATATTATTCCTACCGAAGCACCCGTTTACGATGCTGTTTGGGGATATATCCTGCCACTGGCAATTCCTTTATTATTATTTAAAACCAACCTGCATAGCATCCTTAAAGAAAGTGGTCGATTACTGATACTTTTCCTGATTTCTTCCGTTGCTACCATGGTTGGTACAATCGTCTCCTTCTGGCTTTTCAGGGATTACATACCAGAGTTAGATAAAATCAGTGGCATGATATCTGCCTCTTATACGGGAGGTGGGGTGAACTTTGCGGCAATGGCTGCCAAGCTAGAAACTTCCCAAGACATGGTGGCTTCTACCATCGTTGCTGATCATTTTATGATGGCTGCCTATTTTATTATCCTGATGCTCTTATCTGGTTGGACGGTGGCGAGAACATTTTGGGGCAGCCCATATACCGACCTGGTTGAAAATACAACCAATTTAGATAAATCCCAACCTTTGGCAGCGACTTATTGGAAACCAAAAAATATCGCTCTAAAAGATATTGCCTTATCTCTAGCATGGTCAGTTTTTATTGTCGCACTATCATTTCAGCTTTCATCATGGCTAAAAACTTTGCTTGGTCAGCCAAATAACGTTTACCAAGAGCTGGTTTTCAGCCTAATTTCCGATAAATACCTGCTTCTGACTACTGTCACTTTTATTATCGTCACAATATTCAAAGAAACATTCAGTAAATTGAATGGTACTCAGGAATTAGGTACTTATGCCATTTATATGTTTTTTGTCGTGATTGGCATACCTGCATCCATCCAATTTATTATTAACCATGCGCCTCTGCTATTTGCTTTCGTCTTGGTGATTACTATGCTCAACCTGGTACTGACTTTTGCCGTAGGAAAAATATTTAATTTCAGCCTGGAGGAGAATATTTTAGCGTGTAATGCCAATATCGGCGGACCCACTACCGCAGCCGCAATGGCAATTAGCCGTGGTTGGATTAATCTGGTTGGCCCGATTATGGTAATTGGTACTGTCGGCTATGTCATTGGTAATTATATAGGAACATTTGTTTATTTTGTGGTGGGTAATTTATGATATGGAATAATGCTGTCCTTTGGGATATGTATGGATTTAAACGCTTCGATTGTCTTGGTTTTATAGCTGTTTTTTACTGACAAAAATGGCGATGCATATTTTTCCAATCACTATCATAAGCGATAGTCCCCAAGCGGGTGAGACTCAAGTCAACGTCAAACACGTTCAGCGATATCGTGACGACGCTGGCCGGAGTGCTTATAGTTAAGTTATCCATCCATGGAATAAAGCGTCATTAGGGGCGGCTGATTTTGCCATATTGGAAAATAAAGGAAATAAAAATTAATAAATACATGAAGTTATAGATAAATCAGATGAAAAATCAATGATATTGAAACCAAAGCCCCTTGATATCTTGACAGTATCTATGCCTGGTAGCCATTGGGATACAACCGCAGGAGCAACACATGTCGTCATTCTATTGTAATGCCAAATACGTGGAGTATGTGCATGTCCACTGCCGATAAATTTAATCTTATAGTTTTCGCAAAGATCCAGTAATTCTTTGCTATTATTCAATATATAGCTATCTACAATTGGAGTACCAACTGGGATAGCATGGTGATGCATGAATATGGCAGTATTACACTCGCTGCTTTTAATCATTTTTCTTTCTAATTCTGCCAGATTATCTTTGGATATAAAGCCAAAAACCTCGCCTTCAACAACAGTATCGATGGAAATAATATTCCAGGATTTATTTTTATATTCGCGGGAATGGATAATGAATGAGTTTTTTTCTTCTTTGACAGCGATATTAAAGTTACTCTTGAGATCATGATTGCCAAGTATAGCTATATAGGGAGTCATTAATGCTTCCATCTTTTTCAAAAAATATCGGTATGCATCGACATCACCATTATGTGTAATATCACCGGATATGACAATTAACTCTATTTCAGTAATATTTTTTATTCTGCATATTTCTTCACACACAAAATCAAAATTTTCATAAGGATCTACATCAAATATTTTTTGCTCTCTGTTTTGGGTCAAATGTATGTCTGTTAAGTGAATAACTTTCATTTTTTATTACCTCTGAAAATAAATGGATTATATGATATGTTCCAATCGTATATATCAGTTGACTCTAATTTTTTGATTTTATCAGCTAAGATTATTCCTATCGGAAGAAGAATTATAGACATGATCACTTTATAAGACCATGTTGTCAAAATTATTGTGATTAATTCATTGAAACTATATTTTGACGAGAGGCTTATAGGATATGCTGATAGTAGAAGGGAGGCTTGGGTAACCATTGAAGCAATGATATATCTTATAAAAAAGAAGCGGCCAAGAAAAACTTTTTTTAAATTAGATATGACGAACCCGTTTATAAAATAAGAAATGGGTACAGAGATCCATGTACCGATCATAACACGCCAAAACTCTCCAAATAATGACTGAAAGTTCATTGATATTGGATTGTTTTGTGGTTGTGTATGTGATGCGACAAAGATAATCATTACAAAGATTGATTGACATAGGACGATTATCCAGACAGTTTTTACCCCTTGTCTGTATCCATAAACTTCCGTTTGAATGGTGGATATCAGAAAATAAAAAGAGAATAATATTCCGCTAAATGTTATTTTAAAACCATTAAAATCCAGAGTTTTATAGACAAGTACATCACAAGTTACCATTATTGTGACGGATAAGGCAATGAATAGGGAGTCATATTTGAATTTTGAGTGGGTAGGATAAGAGTTAGTCACTTTATTACCTTTAATTTTGTGAACTTGGCGGCCTTTATTTTTTCTGTTTTTGATATTTCATCAGAAATTTTTCTTCCATCTTTTAATCCTGACATATAAGCGATTCTAACGAGGATTGTTGGATCTAACTTTTCAATAATGTTCTGGTCTGCAAGCAATTCTTTGCCATTTATTTTTCTAATAGAATAGGCATTTTGTATTGTGAATGACAAATCTCTTCTTTCTTCAACTACTTCAAACTTTTGTTTTTCTCTCATATCATACTCTTCAAATTTTGTTATAAATATTATATCAGCAGGATTTATATTATATAATAAATCACTTTCAAAAATATCTTCTGCTGTTGCTTTTATACATGTATGTGTACCTGACTCTTTCAATATGTAAAATCCATTTTCTTTTACCGGTTCAAATTTCTGCAAGCTGTATATATAACGGGGCTTAAATGTTCTTTTGAAAAAATCAATTATTTTCACCATTATTTATTTCCTATTTTAATTTTTTAATTGATTTAATCACTACTCCAATTATTGTATAGTTCTTAGTTAAAACTGTTTTGCGTTCATTTTCAATCCCTAATATTGAAAAGTAAATACCGCTTTCACCGACAAAAACTTGTCTAAAACAAACTGGAGCATCTTGGATTTTTACGAGTACTACGTCACTGTCACAAAAGCTTTCAGTTTTAGAAACTATTGCAATAGTTTTACTATCAAAATATGGGGACAGGAGGTTATTTGAAAATTCTACTGCGAAGAGGGTTCCTTTATGCTCATCTTGAATACTCAATTTATATAAATTTGTGTTGACTATTTTACCCAATACATAGCCATCTAATTCATCATAACGAACCAGGGGTATTGATGAAATAATTTCTTCATTTTCTGTTGGTTCAGATAATTTGTTGTCTGTAATTTCACCAATGTTTACACCAAATACATCCGCAATGGATGAAATAGTTGCAATAGTCGGGTTACCAACACCTCGTCTAAGGCTGTTGACTGTCGCAATCCCTAAACCTGTCAAGTGGCTTAGGGTTTGGGAGTCTACATTGTTTTTTTTCATCAAAAAATCAATGTTTTGTGCGATGTTGGATAGCAAGGCATCGGCTTCAGTTGTTTTTATCTTGTTTGAATCTTGCATTATATCATCTCTTTGATAATATATTGTCTAACGTTCATATTGATAATAATATTTTATCTATTAAGTATTATTAATTCAATGGGCTAGCATCAGGGAAATTTCTATAGTCTGTGTAGGTTACAGGGAAAGGATATAAAAGAAAGGGGCCATATCTGCATCGTGAAGTTTGTGTTCCTGCTCGTTGTGTTTGTCGTTTTGTAAGACATAACGAGCAGCTTATGCCAAAACGCTTTTTAGGGAGGATTTTTATCTGGATAATTAAATAACATATTGATAAATATTAAATAAATTTTCATGACAGCGATACACTCATGGTTTTCATTTTTAGTTGTTACTATAATTAAAATTATTCCATAAGCACCCCAACATATTTAAGCCATTGCCACATATACTGATAACGATGATTCTGTGTCACCGTGTCGTAACTTATCAAACCCATCTGACCCGCCAGACAATAATCGACATCCTGCTAGGTTTAGGCGCTAAGCCGAAAGCCTTCAAAAATAACCCGCAGCGTTTTATCGAATTAGCGGGTGAAGTTATCTGTAAACAGATGCGTATTGTCATAATAGTTCGGTTTTTTCGTGATATAACCACGGAAATAATTATCACACTGGGCAGATAGGAGTATGATCACATTGGTGGTAAGCCACCAATGAATGAAATCGACGTTATTGGTTCACCTGTAAATATGTGACCTGATCGTGTTGGTCACGACATAAAAAATAGAGATTTTTATGAAATTCAAGTCAAAAATAAAACCTTACCATGCGGCAGCTGGTGGTTGGGGTTCACTGGAGGCAACAACCCGTTTTGTCTTTGATAGTAAACAAGCACTGAAAAATATGGTTAACCTGATGCGCATGAATAAACCCAAGGGCTTTGATTGCCCCGGATGCGCATGGGGAGATGACAACAAAAGCCTGTTTAGTTTTTGCGAAAACGGTGCCAAAGCAGTCACTTGGGAAGCAACTCGTCGGTATGTTGATCGAAAATTCTTCGCAACCCATAGTGTTAGTCAACTTTATCAACAAAGTGATTATTTTCTTGAATACCAGGGAAGGGTGATTGAACCGATGAGCTATAACCCGCAGACGGATCATTATGAGCCGATCAGTTGGGATGATGCTTTTGCCCTGATTGCCAACCACATTAAAGCGATGGATCACCCCAATCAGCTCGAACTATACACTTCGGGGCGAGCCAGTAATGAGGCTTCATGGTTGTACCAGTTGTTTGGCCGTGTAGTGGGAACCAACAACTTCCCTGATTGCTCTAATTTGTGCCATGAAGCCAGCGGTTCCGGTATGTTGGCGAGCTTAGGTGTTGGGAAAGGCACCATCCGGCTGCAAGATTTTGATCATGCCGATGCCATCTTTATATTTGGTCAAAACCCCGGAACAAATCATCCACGAATGCTGCATAGCTTGCGACATGCTGCTGAGCGTGGAGCACGCATCGTCACTTTTAATACCTTGCGTGAGCGCGGATTGGAACGTTTCGCTGATCCACAAAAACCGCTCGAAGTGATGACTCCATTGGCTGGGGAAATTAGCCACCGTTACTATCAGCCCAAATTGGGTGGCGATATGGCTGCCGTGCGAGGGATAGTCAAAGCACTGTTAGAAACCCATAACGCCCTGCTGACTGAAGGCAAATCAGGTATTTTTGATCTGGCATTCATCGCAACTTACACCAGCGGAGTGGATGCTTATTTGCAACACGTTGCGGCAACCGAATGGTCATTGATTGAAGCTCAATCGGGATTGACCGAAGCACAATTGCGTGAAGCGGCTGCCATTTATCAGAATGCAGAGCGCGTTATTTGTACCTGGGCAATGGGGATAACTCAACACAAACACTCTTTGGCTACGGTGCGCGAAATCGTCAACCTCCAATTACTTTTTGGTCAATTGGGTAAATCGGGTGCAGGGCTTTGTCCAGTACGTGGGCACAGTAATGTACAAGGTAACCGGACGATGGGAATTAATGAGAAACCGGCCAAACTTTTTTTGGATAACATGGCTGCTCGTTTTGGTTTCGAGCCACCTCGTGCCCATGGTCACCATGTTGTGGAAGCGTTGAGCGCCATGTTGCGTGATGAAGTCAAGGTTTTGATCGCGCTGGGTGGGAACCTTGCGGCAGCGGCTCCAGATAGTCTGCGAACAGAAGAAGCGCTTAGGCATTGTGATTTGACGGTACACATCAGCACAAAATTAAACCGGAGCCATCTTATTACCGGTAAAAAAGGCGCACTGATTCTGCCGACATTAGGACGTACCGAGCGAGATATTCAGGCTACAGGTGCACAGTTTGTGACGGTAGAAGACTCTTTCAGCATGGTTCATGCCTCAGAGGGTGTAAATAAGCCATTATTTGATAGTCAGCGTTCTGAAACAGCGATTATTGCCGGTATTGCTAATGAGACAGTCGGCAATACTGAAACCATTAACTGGCTGGAATTAGCGGGAGACTACAATAAAATCCGCGATCATATTGCAGCGACCATTCCAGGGTTTGATGATTTTAATAAAAAATGTGAACACACTGGTGGTTTCTATCTTGGCAATGCGGCGGCCGAGTTACGTTTTGCAACACCGAGCAAAAAAGCCGAATTCAGTCATGCACCACTGCCGAAAACGCTGTTCCCACAAATTGAAGGCACTGATGTTCCTTTCACTTTGCAAACTTTGCGTTCACACGATCAATATAACACTACGATTTATGGGTTGGATGATCGTTACCGTGGAGTTTATGGTCAGCGGGAAGTGTTGTTTATGAACCCAGAAGATATTGCACAATCGGGATATCAGGCTGGTGATTTGGTCGATATCGAAACAGTATGGAATGACGGTATTGAGCGTAAAGTTTCCGGCTTTAAGTTAGTGCCTTATGACATTCCGCGCGGGAACCTTGCTGCTTACTACCCTGAAACTAACCCATTAGTTCCAATGGAAAGTATTGGTGATGGTACAGGCACACCAGCTTCAAAATCTGTACCGGTGACATTATCTCTTACTGAACAGAATGGATTTGAGCCTCAACGTCTTTTATAAAGTATTATTGTTCTTCGGACTTAATAGTTATACCAAGCCAAATTCAATTTGTAGCTTGCAAATCAATGTGATTGTTTATATCTCCCCGCGTAACAGGGAGTAAGACGCTCTTGAAAGGTGATTGATATAGCAGTGTGTGAATTAGGCTCGGTTTTTGAAGATAACAATGTATTCTTCATTAAAAACCGAGCTGGATAAAATGTATGGAAGAGATAGAAATAAAAATTTAATGGCTATTTATTTTCTATAACAACTTCTTCGTTCAATACCAGCGATAATAATGCCTGACGGGCAAAAATACCATTTCCTGCTTGTTGGAAGTAGTAAGCATATGGCGTTTTATCGACATCGACTGTAATTTCATCAATACGTGGCAGCGGGTGTAGTACTTTCAGGTTTTCTTTAACATTCATCAGATCTGCCGCGCGCAGGACAAACTGAGCCTTGATGTTGGCATATTCTGAAGGGTCAAGACGTTCTTTCTGGACACGGGTCATATACAGAATATCCAGTTCGGGCAGCACATCTTCAAAGTTATTGTGGAGGCTGTAACTTACCTGTTTTTCTTCCAGCATATGCAGAATATAGCTTGGCATTGCAAGTGCGTCTGGCGCGATAAAACAGAAATGGTTGCCGTTAAATTTCGCCAGTGCTTGTGTCAGTGAATGAACAGTACGGCCATATTTCAAATCACCGACCATCGCAATTTTCAGGTTTTCCAGCCTGCCCTGAGTTTCTTGGATGGTGAACAGGTCGAGTAACGTCTGGGTCGGATGCTGGTTTGCGCCATCGCCGGCGTTGATAACAGGGATATGGCCGGAAAACTCAGAAGCCAGTCGTGCAGCACCTTCCTGTGGGTGACGCATAACGATTGCATCGGCGTATTGGCTGATAATGGAAATGGTATCGGCCAGCGTTTCTCCCTTTTTACCCAATGAAGTATTACTACTGTCAGCGAAGCCCACGACAGAAGCGCCAAGTCGTTGAATGGCGGTCTCAAAAGAGAGACGGGTACGTGTGGAGGCTTCAAAGAAGCAACTCGCTATCACTTTGTATTTCAGTAACTCAGTCTGTGGATTGGCTTTTAATGCAGCGGCCGTCTGCAATACCAGTTCCAGATCTGCGCGGCTCAGATCATTAATTGAAATGATATGCTTGCGATATAACGGATTAGCCATGTTTACGTTCCTCTTTTATGACTTCTAGCCTTGGACTGATCAGGCAAAAAAAAGCCCCTCAATTGAGGGGCTTTTTAAATGTTCGGTTAAGCAATGGGAAAAACAATGCGTTTACGCTGCCAGCAGACAGTGTTTCGTTAGCATGGTATTGTGTAATAGCTTTGACAGCGCAATCTTTCATGTTTTCTCCCAGCAAATCGTCGCGCATTATACTCACGATAGCATTCATCGCAAGGATTGCCGGAAGAAATTTTTGTTTCAATTCATGCTCAGGCTAAATAGCCTGCATAATGATATAATTATTCGTTTCGATCACCTAAACTGATCGCCATTCTATTAAGGGCATTTATTAAGGAGATCGCTGCTGTCAGGTCAACAATCTCTTTTTCTGTAAAAACAGCATCCAGGCGCTCTTTAATCTTATCCAACGTACTTTGCTTGGGATTTATCGTCAAGGCTTCGCACCATTCCAATGCCAGTTTTTCTTTTGGGCTGTAGATATTGGAATTGAACCATGCAGGTAACTTATCCAATTTTACTTGTGCTATACCATGATCTTTGCGGATTGCTTCGGCATGAAGATGGCAACAATAGGCACAACCATTAATTTGAGATACCCGTGTTTCTACCAATAGAACGAGCTTTTGATCCAGTTCAGAGGCATGGATTTCTTCATAGCTTTTATATAACGGGTTAATAATCTTGGGTGAGACTTTTGCGTAATTCATTTTTATCTCTCAAATATTTTGTTTTTTATTGAAGGGAACTAACCAGACATAGGTAATATAAATCTATTTTCTACCAGAATTTATTTTGATGTATATATACCAATCTAACTTCAAGATGCCTGTGATTTCTCCTCGTGAAGCGCAGGGCGCAAGCACACTATTTTTACTGCTTTTTAAAGATTAATAATTTTCAATATTTGATTATCACAGTTTTATATCGGGTAATAATTAAGCTAAATTTCAGTTCTTTAGACATTTATAGTTAACAAAAGAGTTAAAGAACAATGCTGACATTTTAAGTGCAAATATTAATCAAAGTATGTTCTCGCCCTGCCGTGAAGCGGGGAAAAATCAGGCTTCATACCGTGTCGTAAATTGCAACTTGAAGTTTAATGCGTATAGGTATCATATTTTCCTTACAACATTTTTATTTAACAATAAATGTGGCGAAATCTGTGGCCAAATCAGTATTTGGAAATATTTCCCGACATTCCGCCAATAATCGCGGGCAATCCTCAATTCTATAGCGTCTGCTAATATGCGTAGCGATAAAGTGTTTGACCTGAGCATCACGCGCCAATGTTGCGGCTTGTTTAGTTCTATATTGTTGTTCTCCTGTCTATTGCTTTTCTGTTAAAGTCGAATACTTTCCCAATCAAGACTGAAGCAGGCAAGGTACTTGTCGGCATCATTAGACTGTTTTTTCTGTTGGTGGGAAACGGCAAATAGTTTGCTAATTGCTTCCAATAAGTTGCAGGATCCACGGCAGACTTTAATCACCGTTTCAATTTATTGGCGTAAGAGAATAGGTACGCTAGTAAGAATGTGGACAAACTGAGTACCCGTTGATCCCAAAAGCAACATCACTGGTAACCATCGTCAATTGAGATTTTGTATCACAGAACGGTAAGATGGTTATCCTGAAAATTGCAGTTTATTTGATGTATGAACAAGGCTTTGAATTTTACCAGGCAGATAATGGTGTTTGGTTGACAAAAATGGTGCCTGTTAAATATATATAAGTATCATTTAACATTATTACCCCTGTTTTTTTATTCGGAGATAAATATGACAGTTATGGACTCTCTGCTCGCCTTTACAGTAGCGGCGACCTTGCTCACATTGACCCCTGGCCTGGACACCGCGTTAGTTCTGCGAACTGCAACGGTGGAAGGGAGTAAAAAAGCTTTTCAGGCCGCTCTTGGTATTAATACGGGATGTTTTATTTGGGGTGCAATGGTGGCATTTGGCCTTGGCACATTGATTGCTGTATCAGAACTGGCATTCAACATATTAAAATGGTGTGGCGCATTGTATTTATGCTGGTTGGGAGTTCAAATGATTTGGCATCCCAAAACAGATCTTGGAGGGGAGATATCTTCTTCCGTTAAGGAGCAGAATTGGTTTATCAAAGGAATGTTAGGAAATGTACTGAACCCCAAAATGGGTGTGTTTTATGTTTCATTCCTGCCACAGTTTATTCCTCAAGGGCATTCACCCACTTTATGGACATTTAGTTTAGTGGCGATCCATGTATTACTCGGCACCTTGTGGTCATTGTCGCTGATTTATGCCACCCGCCCGTTTTCCTATCTATTACGTCGTGAAAATGTCATCAAGTGGATGAACCGCGCGACAGGCGGATTATTTTTGTTGTTTGCGTTTAAGTTAGTAATGAGTAGTCGGCGATGATTTTGCCAAGTGTGAGCCAAAAAACTTCATAAAATTGGAAAAAACAGCCAAAAAGATAGCTGTTTTTTCTGTAAAGTTAGATTGCGTTTATAGAAGAATAAGAAAACAATGCAGGAGCCCCACCTGTATGAACAAAAAGCAATGGCTTCTGACTTTCGATGGTGTTATTCAGTACGTTATCAATTAATCCCGCCATCGCTTTTCCGGTATAGACGGGATCTAATAAAATACCCTCTTTTTGTGCTAATAGCGTAATGGCTTCTGATCCTGGCTTATTTGGCATGCCATACATGGGAGCGAAATAATTATCCCACAAAAGAACATCTGGGCAGGTTGTTTGGCCTAAGAGCGAGCTGATTTCTTGCTGCAATTGACTGACTTTCGGTGCTTGCTCGCTTGTAACACGTGAGACGGTAACGCCAATAACAGGTGTTTGTGGTAGTACGGAGTGTAACCCGATAGCTAACCCTGCATGTGTACCTGCGCTTCCAGAGGCGACAATCACGGCAGCAAACTCCACGTCTTTTGGACGCTGCTCAGCTATTTCTAATGCACAACGCACGTAACCCAATGAACCAAGGGCATTGGAACCACCGACAGGCACAATATACGCATCTTCGAGATTGAGTTGATCAACCAATTCTTCCATTTGCTTATTTGGATCGGTTAACTCATCACACATGACGCATTGGGTACTGAATAATTCCGTCAGTAATTTATTACCATTATTGAGAAAATTATTGTCCTGGCTTTGAATTGGATTTTCTAATAAAGCGACGCATTTTAGTCCATATTTCGCCGCCATAGCGGCTGTTTGTCGTACATGATTTGATTGAATTGCGCCAGCGGTAACAATAACTTTAGCCTTTTTTTGTAATGCGTCGGCAATAAGATATTCCAGTTTGCGTAATTTATTCCCACCCATTGCCAGGGGAGTCAAATCATCTCTCTTAATATAAATATCGCGCCCTAAATAGTGGGATAAATTTTCCAATTTATCCATTATCGTTGCAATTTTTAGTAAATCAATGCGGGTAAAATTTGCTAAATTTTCTTTTAAAGACATATTATCCTCAGCGGCTTGCCAGTTAATAAGTAAAGCCTAAATAGAAATAGATAACGAGAGCGAAACTTGCAGTAACCAATGCATATGGCATTTGAGTCCGAATATGTTCAATATGGTCACAATCTGTTGCCATTGATGCAACGATAGCATCGCTGGAAATTGGCGACGTCATATCACCAAAAATGGAACCCGCAATTGCGGCACCGATCATATATTCAGGAGGCATACCCACTGAAATACCTAGCTGTACCCCAATGGGGATCATAATTGCAAATGTCCCCCATGAGGTACCTGTTGCTAATGACATGATGGAACTAATCAGGAAAATAAAACCGATGGAAAAACCAGCCGGAATAATACCAGAAGTCATTTGTGCAATATAAGCACCGGTATTTAAATCAGCAGAAACGTTACCCATTAAGAAGGCTAATACCATGACAGAGCTTATTTTTATCATGCTGGCATAACCAATATAAAGCTCTTTAAAAAAACTTTCCATGGTTAAAACACGACGTAATAAAAACCAGAAAAAAGAGATCGTGGTTCCAAATATAACACTCCAATAGATAGAGGTTGAACCGCTTCCCTTACTCAAATCACCATCACCTGTAATGTAGAGAGCAAGAGGGAGCATTAATACTGTCGATAAAATAGGTATAAAAAAGTTTAATGAAGTATGGCAGTTGGGGTGTTCAATAATATCATCATTATCTTCGCTGTGCTTATTTTCAATATCACTATTCAAATGTTCATGTAAGGCTCGAGTTTCTGCGGCTTTCATTGGCCCCCAAGAAAAATTAGAAAAAATATAAAATAAGACAGAAGCCAGTGATAACCAAGCCATAATATTATAAACCATAGATCCAGCCAGGATATCGAATGGCTCACCGTTGATTAATCCCCTGGAAATCTGTACACCGATGATCCCCATCATTGCAGCACCCCAACCATTAATCATGGCAGAAGAACAAACAGAAACACAGGACGTCTGGATAATGTAAGACATTTTTTCTGGTGGAATAGCGTAATTTTTGGCTAATTTCTTGGTTGATGCTCCAGCAATTAATTGGTTAATTGAGCTTTCAATAAAAATTAATGATGTAATGATCATTGCCAAAAATTGAACAGATTTTTTATTTTCAATCAGTTGTGTCTTGTTAGTGAGTAAACGCACTAAAGATCGCACGCCCCCTGTAACAACCACAAGCCGCATTATGCCACCAATCATCAACATAAAAATGATGGTTTTTGTATTACCTGAAGAGGAAAAAGTATCAATAATACCTTCAATAGTTCCTTGTATACCTAAAATAACATTATGGTTATTAATGACAGTAAAACCAACTAATATACCGAGTAGCAGCGATAAAATAACCTGGCGGGTAAATATAGCTAAAATAATTGTGACAACAGGGGTGATAATGGTCCAAATACCGTAATCATTCATTTTTTTACTCACCTTATTTTATTGTTATTTTTTATATTAAGTAAATTTATTCTAATGCTTGTTCAAGGTCAGCTAATAAATCGCGAATATCTTCGATTCCTACTGATAAGCGTAATACGGTATCATAAATACCAATTTCCTCACGTTCTTTTTTTGTCATTGAGCCATGTGACATAGTGGCAGAATGGTTAACCATGCTCTCCACACCACCGAGAGATTCTGCTAAAACAAAATAGCGTAGCTTGTTTACAAACCTCTTTGTATCCTCTAGTTCACCTTTTAATTTGATCGTAACGACAGCACCACCTGCGCGCATTTGCTGCTGGCAAATGGAATAGTGCGGGTGAGTGGGTAAACCGGGATAATAGACTTGTTCAATTTTGGGATGGAATTGCAGAAAATTGGCAATTTCAAGTGCATTAGCACATTGCGCTGACATTCGTAACGCTAATGTCTTTAATCCACGTAATGCTAAATAGGCATCAAAGGGAGATGCAATGGCACCAGTGGTTGTTTTTAGGAAATCCAGCTTATTGGCTAAATCATTTCGATTTGTAATAACCGCTCCTCCAATCAAATCCGAATGGCCACCGATATATTTACTTGTGGATAACATGACAAGATCTGCCCCCAATTCGAGTGGTTTTTGATTCCATGCGGTTGCAAATGTATTATCAACACAAGTTAAGATATTGTATTTTTTTGTGAATGTACAAATACGTTTAATATCAACTAATTCTAATAATGGATTAGTTGGGCTTTCTATCCAAATTAATCGAGTATTATCTTTTATTTTATCCTCAACTTCATTGAGATTATTTAAATCGACATAGTCAAATTGGTGACCATTATTTTCAATGGCTACCCGTTCAAATAAACGAAACGTGCCGCCATAAACTCCTTTCATCGCAATAATGTGGGATTCTTTAGGTAACAAGTTTAAGACTAAAGCCGCGGCAGCTACACCAGAGGCGGTTGCAGTTGCATAAATACCATTTTCTATTTCGGCTAATAATGTTTCATAGGCATAACGTGTTGGGTTACTGCAACGGGAATAACAATATTCACCCTGTTCAGAGAGATCTTGTTGTACAAACGTACTAGCTGTTGTAATGGGAGGGAAAATAGCATGGTTTTCTTTGTCCTGCTGTTTTCCACCATGGATTAATGCTGTAGCTATGTTTTTTGTCATTCTTATAATCCTATAAATTGATTATCAATATTTTTAGGGGGAGTATCACATTACTGAAAAAGAATATGGCATAGAGGGATAAAAAAATTTTTCCAAAAAGTAACTAAATTTGTTTAATTTAGAGAAATTTTTTTCCAAATTTGATAATTTTCAATATAAATCAAATTGTTAAATTAATATTGTTTAATGTGATGACTATCAATATATTGGAAATTTGTACATAGTGATAGAGTTATTTTCTGATTTTTAACTGAAAGTGAGTGAAGAATACCCAACTTACTTGAAGATACAAGATCCAAGTAAGCTGGGTATATTGGCATTTTGATTTTTGCCAATATGCGCGGACGCGAAATATAAATCAACGATTACAACACGAGGTTTTCTACTAGTGTTGCTACCATTATGGCCTTAATGGTATGCATTCGGTTTTCAGCCTGATCAAACACAATGCTGTGTTTTGATTCAAATACTTCATTCGTGACCTCCAGACCACCATATAAATTGAATTCCTCTGCCAGCTGCTTACCAAGTGTTGTTTCTTCATCATGGAAAGCAGGCAGGCAATGCAGGAACTTCACTTCTGGGTTGCCTGTGAGTTTCACAACATCCATATTGACTTGATAAGGCTTCAGTAATGCAATGCGTTCTTGCCAGGTCGATTTGGGTTCTCCCATTGATACCCAAACATCGGTATACAGAAAATCGACCCCTTTTGCTCCTTGCGCAATATCTTCTGTCAGGGTGATCTGGCCGCCTGTTTTCTCTGCCTGTTTTTGGCATTCCGCAACTAAATTTTTTTCCGGCCAACATGTTCTTGGAGCAACCAAACGGAGATCTATCCCTGTCAATGCAGCCGCTTCCAGCAGAGTATTACCCATGTTATTACGGGCATCACCCAAATAGGCAAATTTGATCTCAGAGAGTGGCTTTTGGCTGTGTTCCTGTATTGTCATTAAATCAGCCAATAGTTGGGTTGGGTGGAATTCATCCGTCAGGCCATTCCAAACCGGAACACCTGAGTATTGCGCAAGTGTTTCGACAATTTTCTGGTTATAGCCACGGTATTGGATGCCATCATATAAACGCCCAAGTACCCGTGCGGTATCTTTGATGGATTCTTTGTGCCCGATCTGGCTGCCGCTTGAGCCTAAATAGGTAACGTTGGCACCTTGGTCATGGGCTGCGACTTCAAATGCGCAGCGTGTACGAGTAGAGTCTTTTTCGAAAATCAAGGCAATATTTTTCCCGGTGAGTAAGAGAGATTCAGAACCTGATTTTTTATTCGCTTTTAATGCATGAGAAAAAGTTAAAAGGATACCAATTTCTGCGGGAGTAATGTCAAGTAATCTTAGGAAAGAACGCTTAAAAAATGGGTTCATCATGCATTGTCTCCATTAGGCAATATTGAATTTATATTCATTATATATCGATAAAAAAATGCAATTACAAGCCCTGTGTGCAGAGTTTATAGGCGTGAATGTATCAAGACAGGTTATAGATCAGCCGCTTAGTTATGTATTTCTTTTTGAACAAATTGGATAGATATATCCTTTGTACATAAAAGATGGGAGAATGCAAAATAAGACAGCCAACTGACAGAGGGGATTGGCATGGCAGACCCACATGCTTTAGAAGAACAGTGTGAAGAAACTCGCTTGATCATCGAAGAATTATTGGAAGATGGCAGTGATCCGGATGCACTCTATATTATTGAGCACCATTTTTCGGCAGAAGACTTCGACCAACTGGAAAAGGCAGCCCTTGAAGCTTTCAGGTTAGGCTATGAAGTGACGGATGCAGAAGAGCTGGAAACAGAAGACGGTGTTGTTTTGATGTGTTGTGATGTGATCAGCGAAAGTCGTCTGGAAGCTGAATTGATCGACGCACAGGTTGAGCAGCTCATGGATCTGGCTGGAAAGATAGGTGTAAATTACGACGGTTGGGGAACGTACTTTGAAGACCCTAATGCGCCTGATGATGAAGATGACGGTGATCTCTTTCCCCCTGAGGACGATGAACCCAAACTCCATTAAGATTTTGAGGATTGCGTCAAACCAACAAATTGCCCCACTTAAACCGTGGGGCTGACTATCTTTAATTGAAAGCTATATAGCATCATAATGCTTTGAGCATCCTGACTTCACAGTCGCTGTGGCCTGTATTACCAAGAGGCTTATCAAGATAGCTGAAGCCCAGCTTTTCATACAAGGCAATGGCGGCTTTCAGATTCTCTGTCGTTTCCAGATAGCAGCGTTTAAAGCCTTGCTCTGTGCCAAATTCGAGAGATTGCTTCACGATTTGCTTGGCAATACCTTTTCCACGTAATACCGATGAAAGGTACATTTTCTGTAATTCGCAAGTATCACCATCACCACCAGCCAACGGAGCAATACCGCCACCGCCAACGACTTCGCCATCCATTTCAACCACCCAATAAGCGCTGCGTGGCTGGTTGTAAACTTCGTACAGGGTATCCAGTATTGGATCAGCGACGGCAAAACCTTTGTCTGCGGTTAAGCCATGCTCAGCAGAAACCTCACGGATCACAGCGGCAATGCTTGCATTGTCTTGTTGAGTGATGAGGCGAATAATGTAATTGTGTGTTGTTTTTGTTGTCATTATTTTCTCTTTATATTTTTATTACTTCATCTACCCGCAAAAAATGCGGGTAAGAGAATGCGAAAAGGGAATAATGAGGGATTATTGCAGGGAGGGCAGTTCTTCATGGCTTAGGCCAGTACTTTCCATAATCAGTTTGATACTAGCGCCATTTTTTAACAAGTTACGTGCTATTTCGAGTCTCGCCTCACGTTGACCTTTTTCTTCCCCTTGTTGAAGACCCTGCTGCACGCCTTGTTGAAGACCTTCTTTCCGGCCTTTTTCGTGTAATCGTTGAGCAATAGTCATAATCACCTCCTGACGACTATCTGTCTGTTTAATCAGCTGCTGGAGTACTTATACAAAATGCGGTGCATCTATTAAATCCTCTTACCCGCTTCCAAAACGTGGGTAAGAAAACACGAAAAAAGGATAAAGATGAGAGGTTATTGCAGGGAAAGCAGTGCTTCACGGCTCAGGCCGGTACTTTCCATAATTAGTTCGATACTAGCACCATTTTTTAACAGGTTACGTGCTATTTCGAGTCGTGCATCACGTTGACCCTTTTCTTCCCCTTGTTGCACGCCGCGTTGAAGACCTTGTTGCATACCTCGTTGAAGACCTTGTTGAAGGCCTTCTTTCCGGCCTTTTTCGTGTAATCGTTGAGCAATAGTCATAATCACCTCCTGACGACTATCTGTCTGTTCAATCAGTTGCTGGATAATCTGTTCAAAATGCGGTGAATCCATCGTGTTAAACAGGTAATGAAGAATAGTGACCACATCATTGTCACTATTATAATTGTGCTTAAGGGCCTGTGCCAATAACGCGGTCACGGCCTTAAACCCTTCCCGCAAATTTTTATGCTTCATCGCCAGTTCCATCACGGCGATTTTGCGATGATTCACCAGTTCATTATCATCAATCACAGTGACATCGACTAACGGAAATGGATTAAAGTATATCTCTTTCGCCAATTCGGGCAACGGAAAGCATTGCGTCCAGGTTTGCTGGAAAGGATAAGGGCTGCGCTCACCGTGGTAAAACAAGACGGGTACAACCAGCGGCAGTGTCTTGTTTCCCTGTTGCAGATGCTGATTCATCGCCATAAAAGAATAATGCATCATTCGCCATGCCATTATTTTATCTGGGGTAGACTGGTGTTCAACCAGGACATAGATATAACCCTCCCCTTGTTGCGTTTGCACCGAATAGAGGACATCCGACATTCTCGAACGTAACTGTTGATCGATGAATGACGAGTTGGTTAATGTTAATGTGCTAAGATCACATAGTTGCTTGATTTTTTCCGGTAGGTGGATGTCAAAAAAATCTTTAGCGTTTTCAATCTGAGTCATAAACCCTTTGAAAGCCGCATCATGGGGTGTGGATGTGGTCTTTTTATTCATTATATTCACCCGTCAACTTTTGAGTTCTATTGATTATAACTACTTTATTTTGATGAAAAATATAATAACCACCTATATATATCTTACACTATATAAATAAACCTCATTTAACCTGATATTAATAAAAAATCAATCAAAATAATCAACGCATTAATCGTATTATTAAAAATAGTCGTAAAAAATTGGGGGCTGGTGGATGCTATTTTTATCAGGGCAGGATATATGGCCTGAATGCTTTTTATGACTATGACTTTATGGAGTAAATTATTATCCTTATTCTTTTGTCCCATCCTCGATTCTTGAGTCATTCACGCTATTAAATTCCCTGGCATTATTAGTGACAACAATCTGTTACTAATAAATAGAATCCTTGTTTCTGTTTTGTTTATCATTAATGCAATATATTTTCTCTGTTTCATGAGGTTATTAAATAATAGCAAAACTAACTTAGTCATAGTAATAATATGAAAAAATTATCTTTTCCTATTCGTATTCCTCTCTATTATGTGAGAGGCGGAACTTCAACCGGTATCGTTTTATTACAAAAACATCTACCAGAAAAAAAAGAACTCAAAGAAGAAATTATTAGACATATCATGGGTGTGCCTCTTGAAGGAAAAAATGAAAATAATAAACAACTACAGGGGTTGGGTAGGGAAACGACAACCAGTAATAAAGCTTTTATTATTGATATCGATTATCAAGCTAAAAAGGTGATTAGCACTTTTGCTCAACTTGAAAAAGAGAGTAGTACCGTATCGTGGGAAGTTAACTGTGGAAATATGACCTCATCAATACCCTTGGTAATAAGAGATCTCCCAGAAGAAAAGTTGTTAATGCCCGATGGAAAGTTAAGTATTTATAATACAAATACCAATAAAAATATTGTGTGTACGATGCCGAATGTGTCACCTAAATACCAACTGGCACATATACCTGGTGTAGTGGGTGATTTTCCTGAGATTAATGTATCATTTGCAGATCCTGCATGTTCAAAAACAAAAGCCCTTTTTCCGACAGGAAATTTGATTGATAAAGTGAATGGTATTCCGGTCACGTGTATTGATGTCGCTGTACCTATGATTATTATCAATGCAGAAAGTTTGGGAATTTCGGGTTACGAAAATCCCAATGAAATTAAAAATAATCAAGTATTACAAGAAAAAATCATGCAAATCAGGTTAGAGATGGGGATTAAGATGGGCATTCGTCAGAAAAATGGAACAGTGATGAATGAAAAGGATTTAGCAGAATCTATCACCCAGGGTGAGAGCGTGAATTTTTTGTTAACAAAATTTAGGGTTGACGGATAAGAAAAAACATCATCTCATCCTTCTTTTTTTAGGAAGTATTCTCATGAGCATCGATGCCTTTTCTCAATATTTCAGTACGTTAACAGACCCTCGCCAGTCGTCTAAGATCAGTTATCCTTTGTTTGATATCCTTTTTCTGGCAATTACATCCATCATCGCCGGCGCGGAAGGATGGGAAGATATTGAAGATTTCGGCGAAACGTATCTGGACTGGTATCAAAAAAAATCACTTTTCCCGAATGGAATACCGGGACATGATTCTATCGCTCGACTTATTTCTCGTCTCAATCCTGTTGAGTTTCAGCACTGTTTTATCCAGTGGGTTCAAGGGATTAATGAACGTTCTGAAGGGGAAATTATCGCCATTGACGGGAAAACATTGCGGGGAACTTATCACGGCAAGGATCGGCAGTCGATGTAAGTGCGTTTGCCACCCAGAATGGCGTTGTGATGGGGCAATTGAAGACAGACAAAAAGTCCAATGAAATCACTGCGATCCCTAAATTACTCCGTTTGCTGGATATCAAAGGCTGCCTGATAACGATTGATGCGATGGGATGTCAAACGAAGATTGCGGAACAAATTGTGCAGCAAGAAGGTGACTATCTTCTGGCGGTGAAAGGCAATCAGGAAACGCTGTATCACGCCGTCAAGAAGGCGTTGTCTGCGCAAGTCTCAGCAGTGAGTCATGCCGAAAATATCACGATAGAACAAGGGCATGGTCGTATAGAAGCGCGTGAATATCATGTATTGTCTGCACAAGCGTTATCCCAACCATTTCCTGAATGGAAAAACTTAAAAAGCATCGGCGTAGCAATCGGGTATCGAATTAATAATAAAGGAAAAGAGTCGCTCGATTATCGTTATTACATCAGTTCAGCGGAGCTAAACACGGATAAATTTGCGACCGCTGTCAGGAGCCACTGGGGGATCGAAACACGATTACACTGGGTTCTTGATGTCACTATGGGAGAAGATGCTTGCCTTATCCATCGGGGAGAATCGGCTGAAATATTGGGATGTATGCGTCATATCAGTGTCAATATGTTGCGGGTAGAAACAACCAAAAAAGTGAGTATTCGCCGAAAACAACGGTTTGCGAGCATGGATATTAACTATCTGGACAAGGTATTAGTCGCAGGATTTAAGGTATTGGGCAAGAAGTGAGCATTCACGCTCTTGCCCTGATCTATCACCCAACCCAAAGTCGCCATTGTTGCACCTCCTTTATCCAAAGGAGATATTACTATCAGGTATCTCACGCCCAAAAACGTTCATTTATCTGTCGCGGTATCCGGTGGTTGCTGCTTAGCTGCTGCTTGCTGTTTTCCCGGAACGGTTGCCAGTCATCTTTATTATGCTAATAGGGTTAACGGTCACTCTACTGTGCGGATTGAGCATTTGTCTGGGATATCCAAGTTTAGTATCACGCATGATGGTGACTATATAAAGTATGCAAGTGCGCAGAGAAATGCCCAAATTCTGATGAAAGGTGAATTTTTTATTTATAATCCTAGTGATGAGTTAGAGGAAATAATGCGAGTAGTTTCTATCACTTCTTCAAGGATGATGTAAGTGACGCACTGCCTGCAACGATAGTGGTATCGTTGAGGCGAAAATGATGGGATGAGTTTGACGTGTTGTATATGTTTTACTTCTTCGATATTACTTAAGTTGGCTGGCAAAGCCCGAGCTTGAATACCCGCGATCGCCATTGCTTCTCCGCAAAGTCCAAATGTTGTGCGTTGCGAGCAATAATAACAACAGGATGTCCAGCCTTACCAAAACGACGGGTAACAGTACGCGAGATTCCTAGACTATAACCACAAATTAGTATAGTGTGCTTCACAATTTAATATCCAACCATAAAGTTGGAATTGGTGTAGTATGGTTCTAGCAACGATAACCACTGATAGAGGAGAAAATACAGACGATGGCTTGGGATATCGAAGGAACAAAATGCAAGATTTTGACAGCAGCAGTAATAGAATTCGCTCGCTTTGGTCCTGATGGCACCACGGTAGAAAAGATTGCTAGATCGGCTGGTGTAAATAAAGAGCGCATTTACAATTATTTTGGCGATAAGCGCGCCCTATTTTCGGCCGTACTACGCAGCGAACTAGCCAAGGTTGCACAGGAAGTCCCTATTACGTCTTTCGCCGTTGAGGATATTGGGGAGTATGCGGGTCGAGCTTACGACTATCATAGCAGACACCCGGAACTGAGCCGCCTTATGCGCTGGGAAGGCCTGATTTTCGACGGTGAGGTTCCGGATGAGGAGCAGCGACGTGAATACTATGGCTACAAGGTCCAGGCTGTCGCCGATGGGCAGCAGCAAGGTATGCTTACACAAGCCTTGGAGCCTGACCATTTGGCGTTTCTGGTATTGGCACTGGCTGGGTGGTGGTCGGCTGTACCCCAAGTGGCGCGTATGTTAACTGGTTCCGAAAGCCAGAAAGAACACGACAGGCGTCGAGCTTCTGTCGTCGAGGCTGCTCGGCGTTTGGCATCCACTCCCTAATTTCTCTGGTGCGTTGTAACCCCACCCTCCAGAGGTTGTCGCAAAAGTCACCTTAGCCTTTTGCGACACCATTTCTTATCCAACATTCAGATTATTGAGACTTTATTTCAATAACGTATTAGGGCGTGTTGACGTTTTGAAAGGGGAATTTGAACAGCATGATGATCTGGTATCATTGTCTTCGCGAAAAAACCATTACTCCAGCTCATCATGCCAAGAACAATGTTATCAAAATCTTTATGGAATACGCTAGCTGTATTGATGCAACAACATGGATGCATTTACTACAAAGAAGAACATTACCTAACTTTCGAAGGGATACTTTATCGAATGAGAACGGGATGTCCGTGGCGGGATTTACCCGAGGAATTCGGAAAATGGAATACCCTTTTTAAGCGTTTCAATGCCTGGTCAAAAAAAGGGGTTTTTGCGCTATTATTCAAATTATTATCTGAGAATACGGATACCGAGTGGTTATTCATTGATGGCAGTATTGTGCGTGCTCATCAACACAGTTCAGGAGCCGTATCACCGGAAGATGAAGCCATTGGCAAGAGTCGGGGTGGGCGTTCTACAAAAATTCATTTGGCTGTAGACAGTTACGGGCTGCCCGTGCATTTTGAGCTGTCAGGGGGCCAAACACATGACATTGTCCATGCGGAAAGTTTAGTTGCACATTCACCCACATCCGATTTTGTGATTGCGGATAAAGGTTACGAGAGTAACGTGTTCAGAAGATTCGTTGAAAAACGAGGTTCGAAAACAGTGATTCCTTATCGAAAAAACAGCCGAAAATCAGATAAGAATATTGATGATGTTTTATACCGTTATCGGCATTTGGTCGAAAATGCGTTTGCCAGAATAAAACATTTTCGAGCTATTGCGACAAGATACGATAAATTAGCCCGAAATTATGCCAGCATGTTGGCGCTGGCATTTGTCATGATATGGCTACCCATGTGGGTTGAGTAAATGATAAACGGTAAACGTCAACACGCCCTAGCTTCTTCCCGTTAGGGAAAAATTCAGGTTATAGGTATTTGTGATAGAGGATCCAGCCTGTTTTTCTATAGATTCAAATTCTGATTGATACCGTTCTTGAACTGATAAAAAGATATCCATATGTAAATTAAACGAATATGCCTTTGCATCATTTTTATCTTTAAGCATATCGATAATATATAAAACGGAATGTTCATTCATTGCCTTATGGCAATTATTGAAAATATCAATGTTCATTTGTAGGTTATTTGGGTTTCAGTGAAATAAATTTAATCATAAGTTTTTATGGCGTTTTATTAAATGGTTTAGTATATTTAAATACATTAATTAATGATGGTGATTTGTGAAGGGGTATTGTTCTTAAATATAAATAAAGCGGCCTAATATAATAAAAGTGCCGCCATATTCTCAAGCAAAGAAAATTTTATTTGGAAATATCTACGCCAAAATATTTCTCAGAGATACGGGCATACGTACCGTCATCTTTTATCTCTTGCAATGCTTTATTCACTGCTTCCAGTAACTCTTCGTCCCCTTTACGCAGTAATACGGCTGATTTACTTGCATCGGTTTGTTGGGCGACAATTTTTACCGGTGCATTAGGGCGCTGTTTTTTGAAGTCAAGGAATGACAGACGATCATTGAGTGTGGCATCAGCGCGTCCGGTCACGACCAGATCAATGGCCTGGTTAAAGCCATCTGTACTGACCAAACTTGCGCCGTAAGACGTTGCCAGTTGCCCGTAATTGCTGGTCAATGATTGGGCTGAGCGTTTACCTTTAATATCTGCGAAGGCTTTAATATCACTGCTATCGTTACGGGTTATCAACACAACCTGAGAAGTCGTATAAGGAATGGAAAAACTGTATTTCGCTGCCCGTTCGGGGGTGACGCCGACTTGGTTGATAACCGCATCAAAACGTTTAGCATCTAATCCGGCAATCAAGCCATCCCATTTAACTTCCATAAATTCAGGTTTGACGTTCAAACGTCGGGCAATTTCCCGGGCGATATCCACGTCAAAGCCGATTAATTTATTGCTGGCATCGTGGTAAGTAAAAGGAGGATAAGTGCCTTCCGTGCCAATCTTAAAGATGCCAGAGGCTTTGATGGCATCAAAATCTTCGCCGGCATAGCCAGGGGCAGAAATAGCAAGGGCAGTCGCACTC
Organism: Xenorhabdus thailandensis; assembly: GCF_037996785.1. Taxonomy (NCBI): domain Bacteria; kingdom Pseudomonadati; phylum Pseudomonadota; class Gammaproteobacteria; order Enterobacterales; family Morganellaceae; genus Xenorhabdus; species Xenorhabdus thailandensis. The sequence continues at coordinate 106,261 of NZ_JBBMXF010000007.1, read as the reverse complement.
GCCAGTAATAAATTCAAAATTTTTTTCATCGTGTTTCTCCGAATAAATAATGTACGTGACTGCTCGCTATATTTCCCAATCCGGTAAGGTTTCTGTCAGGGTTGAGATAAACTCGACAGTTCGCACCTTACTGGGGCGGGTAAAGAGGGTTTTTGCCGTACCCGATTCAATAATTTCACCAGATTCCAGAAATACGACATCATGAGCAAGATTAGCAGCCAGGCGCAGATCATGCGTTGCCATTAACATGGTCGTACCTTCTCCTGCTAATTGTTTCAAAACCGAGACGACTTCTTTCGATAATTCGGGATCAAGCGCCGAAGTCGGTTCATCGCACAGCAGCACTTTGGGGGAAGGTGCCATCGCTCTGGCGATGGCCACACGCTGCTGCTGACCACCTGACAGTGTGGCTGGCCAAACATCCGCTTTGTGGGATAAGCCGACTTTTTCCAGCAACGCCAACGCCCGTTCTCTGGCGCGTTCGCGGGACCATTTCTGTACCCAAATCAGCCCTTCCATAATGTTTTCAATCACAGTCAGATGCGGGAAAAGCTGAAAGTTCTGGAATACCATGCCGGTTTGCAGGCTAAAACGCTGAATTTCTCGATGCGGCAATCGCTCCTTACCCGTAAAAGTGATCTGCTCTTTGCCAATTTCCAGCTTGCCCGCCTGTGGGATCTCCAACAAGTTAATGCAACGCAGCAAGGTACTTTTACCGCTACCGGAAGGGCCAATCAGTGCCGTTAGGCTGCCTTCTTTAATCGTCAGGTTAATATTTTTCAGCACCTTCTGTCCGTCGAAACTTTTTTCAATGTTGGTAAGCTGAATCATTTTTGGCTTCCTTATGGTTGCTGCTGTTTTGCTGAGCGAATTTCTTTTCCAACCGCACTTGCAGTGCCGATAATACTGAACTCAAAAGAAGATAAAGAATGGCGGCCTCGGTATACAGGATTAACGGTTGATAAGTGACGGCAGCGATGCGCTGTGCCGCTAGAAACATTTCTGGCACGGTAATAACAGAAGCCAGAGAGGTGTCTTTTACCAGCGAAATAAAGGTATTGGACAAGGGAGGAATCGAAACCCGCGCCGCCTGTGGCAGAATAATCCGACGCAGTGATTGCCACCAGCTCATGCCGATAGAGTGAGACGCTTCCCATTGCCCTTTGGGAACCGAGATTAGTGCGGCACGGATCACTTCTGAGGTATAGGCACCGACATTTAGGGTAAAGCCGATGATGGCAGAGGTGAACGCATCCAAAGTAATGCCCGCGCTAGGCAGGGCGTAGAAGATCAAGAATAATTGAACCAGCAGAGGCGTACCGCGAATCAACCAGACGTAAAACCGAGCGATAGCAACCAGTGGTTTAGGGCCATATAGCCTAATTAAAGCAACGATAAACCCCAATGAGATCCCAAGTACGAATGTAATCAGCGTGAGGGGAATAGTGAATGTCAGGCCGGCGTAAATCATCGGCCATAGAGAATCCAACGCTAAATTGAGCCATGATGGGGTCATAGAACCTTCCTGATAGATATTAAAAATATGTTTATTTTTTATAGGGTTGTTTTAATGATGATATGGCAAGAAAAGGTGAACTCTATATACAATAAAGTTATAGCTTAGAACCTAAGATTTATTTTAAAAGCCTATTCCATTAGGCTCTTATTTTCATTATTGATTAGGGCGTGTTGACGTTTCGTGGAGGGAAGTTTGAACAGCATGATGATCTGGTATCATTGTCTTCGCGAAAAAACCATTACCCCAGCTCATCATGCCAAGAACAATGTTATCAAAATCTTTATGGAATACGCTAGCTGTATTAATGCAACAACATGGATGTATTTACCACAAAGACGCGCATTACCTGACTTTCGAAGGGATCCTTTATCGAATGAGAACGGGATGTCCGTGGCGGGATTTACCCGATGAATTTGGCAAATGGAATACGCTTTTTAAGCGCTTTAACGCCTGGTCAAAGAAAGGTGTTTTTGAATTATTATTCAAATTGTTATCTGAAAATACAGACACCGAATGGTTATTCATTGATGGGAGTATTATCCGCGCTCATCAACATAGCTCAGGGGCAGCTTCAACAGAAGATGAAGCCATCGGTAAAAGTCGAGGTGGACGTTCGACTAAAATTCATTTGGCCGTAGACAGTTATGGTTTGCCTGTCCATTTTGAGCTGTCAGGGGGTCAAACGCACGACATTGTACATGCAGAAAGTTTGGTCACCCATTCACCCGCATCCGATTTTGTGATCGCGGATAAAGGTTACGATAGCGGTACTTTCAGAGATTTCGTTGAAAAACAAGGTTCAAAAACGGTCATTCCCTATCGAAAAAATAGCCGAAAACCCGATAAAAGTATTGATGAAGTTTTATACTGTTATCGGCATTTGGTCGAAAATGCGTTTGCCAGAATAAAACATTTTCGAGTTATTGCGACAAGATACGATAAATTGGCGCGAAATTACGCCAGTATGTTGGCACTGGCGTTTGTCATTATATGGTTACCGATGTGGGTTGAGTAAATGGTGAACTCAAAACGTCAACAGCCCCTAGTCGCTTTCGGCGAAATATTTATCCCAGATACGTTGATAAGTCCCATCCGCTTTTATCTCAGTAATCGCTTTATCTACTGCGGTTTTTAATTCAATGTCATTTTTACGTAATAACACAGCAGATTGTGCTGCCTGGGTATCTGCGGCAACAATTTTTACTGGAGCATCCGGGCGATGTTTTTTGTAATCGAGGTAAGAAAGTTTATCGTTGATTGTTGCATCTGCACGGCCTGTGCTCACCAAATCGACTTCCTGATTAAAACCATTCGTGCCGATAATGTCGGCGCCATAATGTCTGGCGATCTGGGCAAAGTTATTGGTCAAGGTATGTGCCGATTTTTTCCCTTTTAAGTCGCTAAATGTCTTAATATCGTTGTTATCTTTTCGGGTAATCAGTACAGCTTCTGAAATCACGTAAGGCAGGGAAAAACTGTATTTTTTCTCGCGTTCCGGTGTAATAGCGATTTGGTTCATCACCGCATCGAAACGTCCGGCATCAAGCCCACCAATCAAGCCATCCCATTTACCTTCAATAAATTCAGGCTGTACTTTCATGCGAAGTGCGATTTCACGGCCGATTTCCACATCAAATCCGGTCAGTTTTCCAGAGGTGTCATGATAACTGAATGGGGCATAGGCGCCTTCAGTCCCAATCCTGAATATGCCTGTGGAATGAATGTTATCAAGGGTAGATTGTGCATAAGAGAAGTGGGTGAAACCCAATTGAATAATGCCCGCTAATAATATATTTAGTACGGCTTTCATGTTATCTATTTCTCCAAGAAGGAATTATTGTTTTTAAAATTATTTTCACTATAGCGGTAATATCATAAGCCTTATATATAAAATAAAGTTATATCATATCCTGATGTTACTGCTGATAAATTAGGGTCATATTGATTATCGTTTAATTATATTTATCATAAGCTATACCAATCTAACTTCAAGATGCATGTGATTTCTCCCCGCGAAGCGGGGAGCAATCAGGTTCCATATCGTGTTATGAATTGCAACTTGAAGTTTAATGCGTATATATCAGCTTCTCAGTTACCCTAAATATAACGCTAATATAGGTGCCAAGTGTTGAATTCACTCCTTCGGAAAGGCATGGTTGATTCTTTACCTGTTTGTATCTCTTTTTTCTTTATTTTTACTTCAATTGGTGCGCTTTATCAAAGTCACGGTATCCCATTAATGGAAACGTTGGTCGGATCATTGTTGATATATGCTGCACCGTTACAAGTGGCTGCGGTTGGTTATCTGGCTGACGGGGCGATACTTTCTGTTATCGTTTTAGCATTTCTGATTAACTTCCGCTTTTTCTTGATGGCGATGGTGATGTCGCAATATTTTCGTGGCATCCCTAAGCGAAATATTTTGCTGTCGATGTTAGGATTTAGCGCCAGCACTTATACGGTGACGCACGCACATCTCTCTGCGGAAAATATCACGGATGGGAAATCCCAATTTCATTTTTATTTGGGTGTTGCTGTACCCTGTTTTGTGATCACCTTCTGTGCCACGTTGTTGGGGTATATTTCAGCCGAATATCTGGATTATGATTCCTTTTCGCTGTTCCTCGTGATGTTGGTTCCTGTCCATTTCTCCTCCTTGACTGCCAGGCGTTCAGGCAAGGATATGTCTGTTCTGGCAACGGTCATGGGTGGGTTATGTGCACCGTTATTGAATGAAGTGGATATGAAATTAATCGATCTGATAGTCCCAATTTTATGTGGGATAGGGATTGCGTTCATTGAACAGAGAATCAGACAGGATAGAAGATTATGATGCTGTTGATCGTATTGATGGGATTAATCAGTTTTATATTAAGGGCTGCCCCTTTTTTGATGAATGATAATCACTTATTAAAGGGAAAGCGTTTTCTCATTACCGCGCTAGATTATGCCATCTGTTTTATTCTGGGGACGATTATCGTTAATATTTCATTGAATAATCTGACTCTAAGTGAATTAATTGCACAATTTAATATTAAATATCTATTTGCCTTGATTACGGTAGTATTGGCTTATTTTATCAGTAAATATACGCATTCAATCTTAAAGAGTTTGGGGTTTTCTCTGCTGTTTTTTATGTTGATGCAGTGGTTGTTTAATTCCTGAGAGGGTATCTGAGTTCTGGTTAAACTGTCACCAAGGTATTCATTTCTCAGTGAGTAATATTTAGTGACAGTTTATTCTTTTTAAGGCAATAAAAAATGACAAGATTGCGCATCACCGTGAAACTTAATACTGTTATGTAATAATTCTTATTGTGACTAAATGGTATGCCAATCATTGTTTTTTTGTTTAATTTTTGTATATGTTGTTGGCTCTATACTCCAGGAGTCATCGCGAGTTCCGGCATGGCATCTAATTTAAAAAATAAAATGAGGAGATATCATGAGAAAATTACAACGTGAAATAGCAGAAAACAAAGCCCAACTAACTAATTCAGATAAGAATAAAACACAGCGCAAAGAACTCAGAGATAGCCTGCTTATCCGAAAATAAAAAATTGAGTTACAACAATGATAAAATTTAATTATTGGTTAGCAATACTTTCATTTTTTGCTTTTGCCACATTTTCAGAAAGTTCTTTTGCTAATATAAAAAAATCAGTAACACTAAAACTGAATTTTGATGAATACTCTGTCCCTTATTCAACATTTATAATTGATGGTCAATCAGTATATGCAATGGTTGATACCAGCTCTATGGGTTTTCATCTTTATAAATCTCAGATAAATAAAATAAAAGGACTTAAAAAAGAAAATACTTATTACAGTACAGATTTAGCCGGAAAAACTCAGGGAAACATAAAGTATCTGGCTCACTCTCTGGACGTAAATAATATGATCTTTAAGGATGTGATCGTAACTCCATTTAAGCAATGGGGACTATTGGTTTATAACAAAGGAAAATTACCAAATACACCTGTTGTAGGCCTCGGCGCTTTTAAAGATAGACAGATAACACTGGATTATATATCTAATACATTAACTATAGCGGATAGTATTACTGGTAAAAAGAAGAAGGTTCCAAAAGGTTTTACAGAATTTCCTTTCCAAATATCCTCTGAAGGAATGATGTTTTATGTCGAGCAATCCAGCCATAAATACCGTGTGATTCTGGATACGGGGGCTACAGTCTCTATAATATGGCGTGAGAGACTTAAGTCCTACACACCTATAAGCTGTCTCTCGGTTAATCCGCAAATGGATAACAAAGGATGTGAAGCTACAATACTCACAATGAAATCGACAATTGGAAAACCGGAGCAGTTTAGTGCAGTCATTGTTGATGGGCATTTTCAACATATGGGAAAAATTGACGGCATTATAGGAAACAGCTTCCTTAGAAACCGAAAAATAATTATAGATTTTAAAAATAAGAAGGTTTTTATTTCTGATGAGCATCGGAAAGAATAAAAATTTAATTTATTGTGTCGAAACTCTGCAACACAAAAGATAAGGATGGCTTGGTGAAATTACAAAAAAGCCACTGCAAACTTAATCACAGTGGCTTATATGAACAAATCTCAACTAAGAAAAATTACAGTGCAGCGATAGTCTCTTTCTGCGTCAGTAGTTTCTCTTTTGCGGCATTGTTGGTCGCCAGGCGTTCGCGCTCTTTGGCAACAACGGCTTCGGGTGCACGGCTGACAAAACCTTCGTTAGCCAGTTTGGCTTCAATACCGCTGATCTCTTTATCCAGCTTCTCGATTTCTTTATCCAGACGCGCCAGTTCTGCATCTTTATTAATCAAACCAGCCATTGGGATCAGCACTTCAGCCCCATTGATCAGTTTGGTGACAGAAACAGGTGCTTCTTCTCCTGCTGCCAACACAGTAACAGAAGAGAGACGCCCCATTGCCTGAATGAAATTGAGGTTTTCAGCGACACGGCGTTGTGCATCATGATTTGCATCACGTAGCAGAACTTCCAGCGGCTTGCTTGGTGCGATGTTCATTTCGGCACGAATGTTACGCACGGCAATGATCGCTTCCTTGATCCACTCCAGATCGTTCAGTGCCAATTCATCTGCTTTCGCCTGATCGAATTCAGGGAACGGTTGCAGCATGATAGTATCCGCATCAATACCTTTGACCACTTTCACACGCTGCCAGATGGTTTCAGTGATAAATGGAATGATTGGGTGTGCCAAACGCAGCAAACCTTCCAAAACTTCAATCAGGGTATGGCGAGCTGCACGGACTTCGGCTTCTGTCCCTTTGTTGATTGCCGGTTTGGACAGCTCCAGATACCAGTCACAGAATTGGTTCCAGGTGAATTCATAAAGAATGTTAGCGGCGATGTCGAAACGGTGAGTATCCAGCGCTTCACGATAGGCTTTAACGGTCTGGTTGAACTCTGCCAGGATCCAGCGATCTGCCAGTGACAGTGACATTTCACCACCGTTCTGCCCGCAATCCTGGCCTTCTGTGTTCATCAGCACGAAACGGCTGGCGTTCCACAGTTTGTTACAGAAGTTGCGATAACCTTGCAGGCGTTTCATGTCCCAGTTGATATCACGACCGGTAGAAGCCAGTGCAGCCAGAGTGAAACGCAAGGCGTCAGTACCGTGGGCTTCAATGCCTTCCGGGAACTGTTTTTCGGTACGCTTGCGGATTTTCTCTGCCAGTTGTGGCTGCATCATATTGCCGGTACGTTTTTCCAGCAGCTCTTCCAGCGAGATACCATCGATCATATCCAGAGGGTCGATAACGTTCCCTTTGGATTTTGACATTTTTTGGCCTTCTTCATCGCGGATCAGGCCAGTCATGTAGACTGTTTTGAATGGCACTTGTGGTTTGCCGTTTTCATCTTTGATGAAGTGCATGGTCAGCATGATCATGCGGGCAATCCAGAAAAAGATAATGTCGAAGCCACTGACCAGCACATCCGTTGGATGGAAGGTTTTCAGCGCGTCAGTCTGCTCAGGCCAGCCAAGGGTAGAGAATGTCCACAGGCCAGAGGAGAACCAGGTATCCAGTACGTCTTCGTCTTGAGTCAGGGTGATATCTGCACCCAGATTGTGCTCGCGGCGAACTTCTTCTTCATCGCGACCAACATAAACGTTGCCTTGTGCGTCATACCACGCCGGAATACGGTGGCCCCACCACAATTGACGGGAAATACACCAATCCTGAATATCACGCATCCAGGAGTAGTACATGTTTTCGTACTGTTTTGGCACGAACTGGATATCACCGTTTTCAACTGCTTCAAGCGCCACTTTGGCCAGTGGTGCAGTGCGAACATACCATTGGTCGGTCAGCATGGGTTCGATAACCACGCCACCACGGTCGCCGTAAGGGACCGTCAGGTCATGAGGTTTGATCTCAACCAGCAGGCCCTGTTTTTCAAATTCCGCCACAATCGCTTTACGGGCAGCGAAACGCTCCATGCCACGGTATTCGGCAGGAATATCCGTCGAGTAGATAGCGGAAACTTCGCCGTTGCTGTCGAAGACTTCTGCCGCTTCACGAATATCGCCGTCGAAGGTTAGGATATTGATCATTGGCAGGCTGTGGCGCTTACCGACTTCATAGTCATTGAAATCGTGGGCTGGGGTGATTTTCACGCAGCCAGTGCCTTTTTCCATGTCAGCATGTTCATCGCCAACGATAGGAATACGCCGGTTCACCAGTGGCAGGAGGATCTCTTTGCCAATCAGATCCTTATAACGTGGATCTTCCGGGTTCACGGCAACACCGGTATCCCCCAGCATGGTTTCGGGACGGGTTGTGGCAACAATCAGGTAGTCTTTGCCTTCTGCAGTCTTAACGCCGTCAGCCAGCGGATAGCGCAGGTGCCACATGGAACCTTTTACTTCACGGTTTTCAACTTCCAGATCAGAAATCGCCGTGCGCAATTTCGGGTCCCAGTTAACCAGGCGTTTGCCACGGTAAATCAGATCATCCTGATACAGGCGAACAAAGGCTTCTTTAACCGCTTTGGACAAACCTTCATCCATAGTGAAGCGCTCACGCTCCCAATCTACGGAGTTACCCAGACGGCGCATCTGGTTGGAGATATTGCCACCCGATTCTGCTTTCCACTGCCAAATCTTGTCAATAAAAGCTTCACGACCATAATCATGGCGGGTTTTGCCTTCTTCTGCCGCGATCTTACGCTCAACAACCATTTGGGTTGCGATACCCGCATGGTCAGTCCCTGCTTGCCACAGAGTATTTTTACCCTGCATACGTTGGTAACGCACCATGGTATCCATGATAGTCTGCTGGAATGCGTGTCCCATATGCAGGCTGCCGGTGACGTTTGGGGGTGGAATGACGATGCAGAAACTTTCGCGGCTGGTATCGCCATTCGGCTTGAAGTAACCACTCTGTTCCCAGTGGTTGTAAAGGGGTTGCTCTATCTCTGCCGGATTGTACGTTTTATCGAGAGATGGCTCAGATTGCGTTTGAGTAGCGGGTGTCTTTTCCATTGTGTCTTGATATTTAATAGGTTGGCGGGGTTGCCATGGTCAAATTAAAGCCGACGCTACGATAGGATTTATATCGTTCGCGCGCTAACTGTTTCAGATTTTCATCAATAGGAACGAAGTCTATCACTTCATGGAAAGCTGTGGCAAAGTCTGCAAAATGAGGAAGCAGTGTCACTAACACATCGCGGGGGACATTGCCTCTTTTTTGTGGCCAGCATAACTCCACGGGAGCACCGTATCGAGGGCCTTCGCCGGCAAGATTGTGCGGTACAAATTGGCTCGGCTCTCTCTGCCATAATGCTTCGTCTAATTTTTCGGCTTGTTGCTGGCTTTCACAAGCAATCAGAACCCGTTTCCCTGCACGCCATTGATCAGCAGCAAGCTGACATGCCAGCCATTCATGTGGTTGTAGATCATCTGACGATGATTGTTCCGATAACAGCTTTTCCGGTGACAGCTTTTCTAATAAATAGAAGGTGGCGTTTTTCATAGTTTCTTGGTTGCAAGGTTACTGGAAACAGTAAGGGTATTGCAGTTGCAATACCCTTAATGCCATTAAGCAGCAGGCGCATTAATCATCAGAATTCAAACCTGAACGATTTAACAGGAATTGTGACAGGAGCGCAACCGGACGACCTGTTGCTCCTTTCGCTTTACCTGAACGCCATGCTGTACCTGCGATATCCAGATGTGCCCAGTGGTATTTGCTGACAAAGCGAGACAGGAAAGCACCTGCGGTAATGGCACCACCAGAGCGTCCGCACGAGTTTACCATATCCGCAAAATTGGATTCTAACTGTTCGGTATACTCATCAGCCAACGGCAGACGCCATGCACGATCGCCCGCTTGCTCTGAAGCATTCAGCAGTTCATGCGCCAGGGGATTATGGTTAGACATCAGGCCAGTATAGTGACCGCCCAGTGCGATAACACAAGCGCCAGTCAAGGTGGCGACATCGATGACTGATTCCGGTTCAAAACGCTCAACATAAGTCAGCGCATCGCACAGTACCAGACGACCTTCCGCATCGGTGTTTGTCACTTCAACAGTCTGGCCGGACATGGTAGTCAAAATGTCTCCAGGACGATAGGCGCGTCCGCCAGGCATATTTTCACAACCCGCCAGGACACCGATGACATTGATTGGCAATTGCAGTTCGGCAACAACGCGCATGGCGCCATAGACGGAAGCTGCACCGCACATATCATATTTCATCTCATCCATGCCTTCAGCTGGTTTGATCGAGATGCCGCCGGAATCAAATGTCAGCCCTTTACCCACCAATACGATCGGTTTCGCATTGGCGTCTGCGCTGCCTTTATATTCCATAATGGCCATCAAAGATTCATTCTGCGAACCCTGACCAACCGCCAGATAAGAATTCATACCCAGCTCTTTCATCTGCTCTTCACCAATAACTTTGGTGGTCAGGTTAGCCACGTTGTCAGCCAGCTGGCGCGCCTGTGATGCCAAATACGCAGCATTACAGATATTGGGTGGCATATTGGCGAGATCTTTCGCCGCCTTGATACCCGATGCAATGGCAAGACCATGCTGAATAGCGCGTTCGCCGCTGGTCAATTCGCGGCGGGTCGGCACATTGAACACCATTTTACGCAGCGGGCGACGTAGCTCATTTTTGCTGCTTTTGAGCTGATCAAAAACATACAGTGACTCTTTGGCTGTTTCGACCGCCTGACGTACTTTCCAGTAATTATTGCGCGCCTTCACATGCAGCTCTGTCAAGAAACAAACTGCTTCCATTGAGCCGGTTTCGTTGAGGGTATTGATCGTTTTCTGGATAATTTGCTTATACTGGCGCTCATCCAGTTCACGTTCTTTTCCACAGCCTACCAGCAAAATACGCTCAGACAGTACATTTGGAACATGATGTAGCAACAAGGTTTGACCTACCTTGCCTTCAAGTTCACCACGGCGCAATAAGGCACTGATATAGCCATTACTTATTTTATCAAGTTGCTCTGCGATAGGGGAAAGACGGCGGGGTTCAAACACACCGACAATAATACAGGCACTGCGCTGTTTCTCCGGGCTACCGCTCTTTACACTAAACTCCATGAGTTCTCCTGAATCTTAAAGACAAAGACGGATACAATCGCTAAAATACCGCGTTCCGCATTCATTCATCCCAAAGAAAATTAACGGTTATGTTAACTAAGCATATTATTTTTTGATACTTAGATAACGATAACTGTGTTCTAATTGGGAACCAATATATGGAATGCTTTGGTATCATTTTAGCGATGGGGAAGCCAAACTGATTCATATAAATGGTAGATATACGACGAAGTTAGCGACTTTCCTGCAAAAAGACAAGTTTTCACAGGCGTAATAAGCGTGATCATCATTAGATATCTAGTACGGGAAACCCTGAAAAGCCAAATCGCAATACTGTTCATCTTATCGCTGATCTTTTTCAGCCAAAAATTAGTGGACGTATTGGGTGCGGCGATGGAAGGGAATATTCCCGCAAATTTGGTTTTATCGTTGTTAGGTTTAGGTGTGCCGGAGATGGCGCAGCTTATTTTACCCCTGAGTTTATTTCTTGGGGTGTTAATGACGTTCAGCAAACTCTATACCGAAAGTGAAATCACCGTCATGCATGCCTGCGGGTTGGGCAAAAGTGTCATGGTGAAATCAGCCCTTATTCTGGCGCTATTCACATCAGCATTGGCGGCAGCCAACGTTATCTGGATCACACCGTGGTCTGCTAAATATAAAGCGCAAGTATTAGCAGATGCAAAAGCAAATCCAAGTCTTGCGGCTATCATGGAAGGGCGGTTTAAGTCTTCCCGTGATGGCAGCATGGTGCTGTATATCGGTAATGTGAAGGGCAACTCTTTTGAGAATGTTTTCTTGGCTCAGCTCCGTCCTACGAATGATCAGCGCCCTTCTGTGGTCATTGCAGATGGTGGGCATATGGAAGAGCGTCCGAATGGTAATCAGGTGGCAGTCCTCCATCAAGGAACGCGCTATGAAGGTACAGCTTTATTGCGTGACTTCCGCATTACTGAGTTCATCAACTATCAGTCGACGATTGGACATCAAAAAGCCGATATCGATAACAAAGTTGAACAAAAATCGATTGAACAGCTTTGGCATGATACAGACAACGACTCCCGCGCAGAATTTCACTGGCGTTTGACGTTGATTGTTTCGGTGCTAATTATGGCGTTGATGGTGGTGCCGTTAAGTGTTGTGAACCCACGCCAGGGGCGGATACTCAGTATGTTGCCATCCATGTTGCTCTACCTGATTTTCTTCCTGTTGCAAAGTTCCCTGCATTCTAATGGCAGTAAAGGTAAACTTGATCCCCTGTTTTGGATGTGGTTGGTCAACGGGGGATATTTTGCGTTGGCTATGATGCTTAATCTGTGGGATACCGTACCCATGCGCAAACTGCGTTCACGCTTTAAGACTCAAGGAGCGTTATAATGTTTGGGGTATTGGATAGATATATCGGCCGAACCATCTTACAAACCATCCTGATGACTTTGTTTATGCTGGTATCGCTTTCCGGCATTATTAAATTTGTCGATCAGCTCCGCAAAGTTGGGCAGGGGGAATATACTGCACTTTCTGCTGGCGTTTATACCTTGTTGAGTGTACCCAAAGATATTCAGATTTTCTTCCCAATGGCTGCTTTGCTTGGTGCGTTATTGGGCTTGGGAGCACTGGCAACACGTAGTGAGCTGGTGGTTATGCAGGCCTCTGGCTTTACTCGTCTACAAGTGGCTGGCTCAGTCATGAAAACAGCAATCCCGCTGGTTTTACTGACGATGGTGATTGGTGAATGGGTTGCCCCGCAAGGAGAGCAGTTTGCCCGTAATTATCGCTCGCAAAAAATGTATGGTGGTTCACTGATGTCTACCACTAAAGGGCTTTGGGCGAAAGATGGCTACGATTTTGTCTATATCAAGAGTGTCGGGAAGGATAATGCCTTGAACGGCATCAACATTTATCATGTTGATGACAACCAAAAGCTGTTATCCATAAAGTATGCGGCTTCTGCAGTGTATGACCAAAATAACCATCAATGGAAGTTATCTCAGGTTGAAGAATCCGATTTAACCCAAGATGGGCGGATCACTGGGACACAACGTATTTCTGCGGATTGGAAAAGTCGGCTGACACCAGAAAAATTGGGCGTCGTTTCTCTCGATCCTGAAGCGCTTTCTATACGCGGCTTGCATCAATATATTACCTACCTGCAACAGGGCCAACAGGATGCTGGACGCTACCAGCTTAATATGTGGAAGAAAATCTTCGCACCTTTGTCAGTTGCAGTAATGATGCTGATGGCACTTTCCTTTATCTTCGGGCCACTGCGTAGCGTACCGATGGGATTCAGGGTTGTTGTAGGTATCAGTATGGGCTTTGTGTTCTATGTCTTGAATGAGATATTCGGTCCGCTCAGTCTAGTTTATAGTATGCCACCGATATTAGGGGCATTGCTGCCAAGTCTGTTGTTTTTCATAGTGAGTGTTTACTTACTTTTATATAGAAAATAATAACCTGATATCTCAGCAAACTTATCCGTCGCCTCCACCTTCAAGAGTGGAGGCGATTTCTTGTAAAACTAAATTTGCTTATGATTGCTCGCTAATGCTGCAACTAATTCATTAACTCCACTCGTCACACGACTAAATTTGCTTTGCTCTTTGCGGGTCATTACCACAAATACGCCAATATTGCTTTCAGGGATCATTGCCATATAGGTATTAAACCCACCGCCACCACCGGTTTTCTGGTAAATACCGGGAATATTGCCTTTAGCATCCATATATACCCAGCCAAGTCCAATACCATCTGCCAGACCTGCAACATCCATCCCTTTAATTGATTTCAGATCGGCACGTTTAAAGTAGATACCTTGTTCACGACTGGCAGTCTGCTTCCTTAACTGATTATGGGAAGATAAAAACTGTTGCATCCAACGCTGCATATCTGCGGGAGTAGAATAAATTCCACCACTGCCTGCGGCGGCAATGGTGTTTACGCAAGGGCTAGATTTAACCCCGACCATCAAACGGGTGCATTGGGATGGTGTGGGGGTTAGCGTCGTATCTTTCATGCGATAAGGATGAGTAATTTCTTCTTGCAGCAGGCGGTCATAGGGTTTTCCCGTTGCTCTAGCAAGGGCATCAGCTAATAAATCATAGGCCAGATTGGAATACGAAGCTGTCGTGCCAGGCGCGGCATCTATTCCTGCGGTTTTCAGCCAAGCCCAGCGATTTGATTGGGTTGGCCAAATAAATACAGGGCGTCCCCATTTTCCACCAGGCTGTTCCCGTGGCAACCCGCTGGTATGGCTCGCCAGATGATACAGTCGGATTGGTTGGTTAACGTCATAATCCGGCACATGGACACCGTAATAAGTGTATTTCTGTAACGGATCGGTGATCTTAAGGTGTTTCTTCTGTGCCAACTTAACCATGACCTCGCTGGTCATCAATTTGGTAATAGAAGCAATACGAATTAAAGAATCTTGGCGTGGCCTAATACCGCTGCCTGGATAAGTTTCCCCAAAACTGCGATGCATAATCTGATTGTTATCGATCACCACCATTGCCATTCCCAAAGGCTTGCCTTCTTCAAAGATGGATTGGGAATATTGATCGACCAATGCAGTAGCTATTTTCTTAAGCTTGTCATTACCCTCAAATACTTCCCATTTTGCCGGTTGCGCATTAGATTGCTGAAATTTTTTCTGGTGTGAATAACCAGAATCTGCACAAGCTGAAATCGCCCATGTCATGACGGAAACTGCACACAGTTTATATAGCCGTTTTTTCATTTTTGGATTAACCAATCAGAGGGCATTCAAGTGAAGGAATAAAGCTATTATTTGTTTTTCTTAAATATCGCCATAATGGCACCAATAACGATACCTAACAGGATACCTGTAAAAATCCAACTGATAATGGTCATGATAATTTACCTCATAGCAGTGTATTGTTTTGAATTATATAAGGAGTTTAGAGGTTGTCTATTGGCTGGAAGGAATTGTGTGAGGAGGAATTGGCGGGATGTGGTGAAAAATTCGGTTTGCTTTTAAGTGTTGCTGGTAAAATCTGGTGAAAAAATAGAATAATCGATCCTTTTTTCGTCACTTGAACAAAATCGAAAGGATAAGTGTTGCGAATGCGCTTCTGACAGGTATAATGACCCCCGTTCTCCGAACCATTTCAGTGCCGAAGTGGCGAAATCGGTAGACGCAGTTGATTCAAAATCAACCGCCTTCGGGTGTGCCGGTTCGAGTCCGGCCTTCGGCACCATATAAATTAAGACGCTAAATAAAAAGAAGCGTCTTTTTTTATGTCTGAATTTCAGTATTACAAAGCTTTTCTCAGCACTCTGCTCATCTATACCATTATGGGTTTACTCATACCATAGCTTCATTAATGTAAGTGAGCTTGTTCCCTGATCTCGATAACAAAAGTTGGCACTATTACCACTGGAGGATGTAATGAAACTTTCAGATTTAGGAAATAGAATTTGCATTATGGGACCTTCAAATAGCGGTAAATCTACACTTGCTAATGCTATTTCGAGGAAGAGAAACTTGAAGGTAATTCACCTCGATCAGCTTTTTCATTTACCAAACACAAACTGGCAGGAGCGTCCTGTCGATGAATTCATCTCATTGCATGATATGGCAATAAAGGAAGATAGCTGGGTTATAGATGGGAACTATAGAAAATGCCTATCACAACGCCTATCCAGGGCAACTGGATTGATTTTATTAGATGTTTTAACGCCATCAAGCTTGCTACGTTATGTAAATAGGACACTATTACAATGCAATCGCTATGGTGGTCTGGAAGGTAATAGAGATAGTATCAAATGGAAAATGATCCATCATATCACTGTTGTCACACCAAAAAGCAGAAAACGCTATGCAGAGCTGTTTGAGCAATTGACCATACCTAAGATCAAGTTGACATCTATTAAAGAAATTAAGGATCAATTTGATAAATGGGAACTTACTCGATAGCTACTTATATAAAATCATTTCTATTATACTCAGCAAGGTATGGACATCCTTGCTCATAATGATGCCGGATAGATTGAAGCAAGCTCATCATAAATTAAAATCAGTCTTGCAAAACTTCTCCCAGCTTTTCATCTGCAACGTCAAGATATTGGCAACCTGACCAAATGTTTTTATTGCCTACGATGTAGACTCGGTTTTGCACGTGAGTAATCGCGACATTTAGCAGATTCGGTTTCTCAGAGGCCTATTTTGGCACCTTGGGTTTCCTCCGAGAGGTCAAGAACAAAAATGACGTTTTTCTCTTCTTTACCTTGAAAAGTATGCACTGTGCCGATACGCTTGTTGAGCCACTGATTTATACTTCTACGCCATGAAGCTCTTTTTGCAGGCAAGCCTTCAGTTGGTTTTTGACCTGTTTACACGCCCTAATATTTATCTGTTGTTAGGTAGTTTGTTTAATAAACTATCCCAACTCTCTAATCTTATTGGAGGAGATGATGTCATTTCTACATTGTGACGTTGTTTACTTTCTTCAATATCATTTTTAGAACGGCCAGCGATGACAACTGTTCTAATATTTATGTCTTTATCGGGGGAGACGCTTAATTTACCTTTTGGTCCACATAAGGCGTTATGAATATTCGAACCAGTCTCAACTGCCTCTCTTACCTTGTGGAAATACTCACGATGTCTTGGGTAATCTCTATAAATGGTACCTATTCTTTCTCTTACTTGTTGTATTGCTTCATTTGTTTTTTGAGAAAAATTGTTATACCCAGATGAATTCATTAGATTGAAGTTGGCTCCTTTTATTTCAATTAACGTTACATCCATTCGGGAACGTCCTGATAAAACAACAAAATCAACAAAACCATTGCCAACCATTAGTTCTGGTAAAACGATATATTCCTCAGATGGATGAGCATATAAATCAGCAAATAAAGATAAATCATTTCTCAAAAAATTAGAAATATCTCTTTCAATAGGATTATTTTTAATAAAATCAATTAATTCACTCTTTGATATAGTACTGTTCCTAATTTTTAATCTCTTAGAAATGACATCCGGTTCTTCTACATAGGTTTTCTTAGTGAAAGGATAGAGGGATTGATGGAGATTCTCTATCTGCTCGAAAAGTCTTTTATTTTTTAAAGAATTATCTAATAATTCTTTATGAGGGCAATTGAGCATTTTCTGTGTTTTTTCAAGAGTTGTTTTTTCCCAGCTGGGTGCATTGGAATTGCTGAAAGTGACAATATCGAATGTACCATATCCAGAATATTTATCTTCGTAATGCTCAATAATAATAGTGTCGTGGTAAATAAAGCCTTTGGTAACTAGCTGTTGTCTAATATATTCAACGGAGTTAGTTACACTGGTAGGCCCACTTTTTTCACCTAAATCTGTGAGTAGTGCAAATTGAATTTGCTCATTAACAAATACTCGGACCCTGCAAAGAGCATCTTCATGAGAATAATTGTTTGGTTGAAATTGGAAAATGAAATCACTTACTTTCATAGTACATTCTTGCCTCATACAATATCGTTTAAATTACCTTGTTTTGTCCATTGATTGGACCCGTCACTGAATGTTTCCTACTTGAAAGATGATTTCTCAGTGACGGTTTAAACAGAAATCGGGTTAGTTAGATCTCTTAGCAAAAGTAGTACTCCTGTTCGATGAAATCCATAGTCACTTATATAGCCTGATTCATTCTATTCATCTTAAAATTTTCTGCTTGTGACAGAACGCCGTAATATACTTCATCATTAACTATGGGAGGGAAACCATGTTTATGCAGTAATAAAATCAAATCAACCTTGAGTTTTGCTTTAATGTCGTCACGCTTACTCCAGTCTGGATATTGTGCGGTGTTATCAACAATTAGTTTCATTTCTTTAGCCAAAACGAGCATTTTGCTATCATCATAGGTGAACTGATATTTTTCACGCATATGAGCCAAAATGTCATAGAAAGCCTTTTCTTCAATATCAATCCCCATTTCGGCATAGGTGCCCATTTCAGTTTTAATATCGTAGATGATATTGGTCATTTCTTGACTGAAAATATCAAATTCTTCCCCACTTAAGATGTCATCTTCCCTGCGTTCGTTATAGCGCTCAACCAGTGCTTGAAAACGGCGGGAAAAATTGACGCCTTGTAGTTGGTTGATCTTTTTAAAATCGCTAATGGCTTTTTCCAATAGCTTTTGTAGTAACTGGATTTTGGTATTGGGTAGTTTGATCTTGTTAACCCGGGCTATATAGTCATCGTCAAAAATATCGATAGATTCTGCTTGGCCTTCACTCAATGTATACAGTTCCTCAACGCCATTAGATTTTAGCGCATCAGCAATCATCTCTCGTACTTTAGCGTTCATTTGGGTGACATCCGGTGCATCGCCTTTAGTGAGTTTAAAAACGATAGAACGGATAGCTAAGAAAAAGTGGATATGATCGCGCTCATCTTGAGTTAATAATTCGTTACCACAGCAGATGTCATAAGCTGCTTTTAGTCGCTTGACTAGCGCCATAAAACGGTGCTCCCGCTTTTTGTTTTGTAGTACAAACTCAGCGGCACAGTTTAGGCATACGAGTTGTGCTAGAGCCTCACCACTAAAATAATCTTGGCTATCGAAATGGTGGAAAATATTCTCCAGTAAATCAAGGTGATCTTTCACTGCGGTAATGGAGAGACAGATATCTTCAAAGTTAACAGAGTCGATTTTGGAATACATAGCCAATGCTTGATTCATTTGTCGTTTGATACCAATATAATCGACGACTAAGCCTTTGTTTTTTCCTTGAAGGTTACGATTTACCCGTGAGATAGTCTGAATAAGATTGTGTTTTTGTAAGGGCTTGTCAATATAGATAGTATCTAATTCGGGCACATCAAATCCTGTTACCCACATATCTACAACAATGGCAATTTTGAAGTTTGATTTTGGATTTTTGAACTGCTTATCTAGTTCCTTGCGTTGTTCCTTGTTGCCAAGTAAATCATAGAGCGTTTTTTCGTCATTTTTATCACGTGTCATCACCATCTTCACCATTTCAGATGGCGGCAATTTTTCTTTTTCACCCTCTGTCAGTTCGATATTATCTGGAATTTTTTTGACTTCAAACCAAGCGGGGCGTATTACTTTAAGTTGTTTATAAAATTCCCAGGCAATCTCACGGCTGGCACAGACAAATATGGCTTTGCCTTTTATCGTCGAACCTTCTGCCACGCGTTTTTCGTAATGCTTTGTAAAATCATCGGCTAATGCTCGCAGACGATCCGGATCGCCCAAAATAGCATTCATATTGGCGGATGCTTTTTTACTTTCATCTATTTGATATTCGTTGGTGCCAGCGGCGGCACATTCTTCGTAGTATTTTTCGATCTCTTCAAGTTTGCTGTTATCAAGAATGATTTTTGCAGCACGTCCCTCGTAAACGATAGGAACGGTGATGCCATCTTTCACTGATTCAGCCATGGTGTAACTATCGACGATTGCACCGAACACATCTAACGTGGCATCAATAGGCGTTCCAGTAAAGCCAACATAGGTGGCTGATGGTAGTGAGTCGCGAAGATATTTGGCAAAACTATAGACTTTGCGAATGCGCCCTGTATTGTTATCGATAAGTACCTTCTGATCGAGATTGGTTTGGCTTCGATGTGCTTCGTCAGAGATACAGATGATATTGTTACGTTCTGAAAGTAATTCTGTTCCTTCATTGAATTTATGGATTGTTGTCAGGAAGACACCACCGCTGTTGCAACCCGCGAGTTTTTCACGTAACTCTTCGCGATTTTTAACCGATATAATTGTGTCATCTCCGATATATTTTGTTACGTTACGAAATTGACGGGATAACTGTTCGTCCAGATCGGTACGGTCAGTAATCAATACAATTGTGGGGCTGGCAAAATCTATACTCTTCATCAACAGGCGGGTTAAAAATTGCATAGTGTAACTTTTACCACATCCAGTAGCGCCAAAGTAAGTTCCGCCTTTTCCATTACCTTGTGGTTTACGTGCATGTTTAATGCTGTAATAGAGCTTGCGTGCAGCATAATATTGCGGGTAACGGCAGCAGATTTTAATTTCACTATTCGTATTATCAGGAAAACAGATAAAGTTTTTGATAACATCCAGTAAACGTATTGGATGAAATAATCCTTCAATCATGGTGTATAGTGAATTAATACCGTTTTGCTCACAATTTTCATCCCCAGTAATTTTGCGCCAGGAATAAAAATATTCGTAGGAAGAAAACAGGTTACCCATCCGGGTATTAGCGCCATCGCTGATAATGCACATTGTGTTGTAAACAAACAGTTGTGGAATATCACGACGGTAGCGGACACAGAGTTGTGTCCAGGCATCGCTTAAGCTAGCTTTTTGCTCGCGAATAGCACTTTTAAATTCGAATACCACTAATGGCAGGCCATTGATATAGAGAATAGCATCGGGAATACGGGGCTGTTCATCTTTGCCGATAATTTCGAGCTGGCTCACTATCTTAAATCTATTACTCGAGCTAGTAGGATAATAGAAAGCCGAAGGTTCCGCGGCTTCTTGTTGCTGCAATACTTCATCGGTATTAAACAATTGGTTTAGTGCAGCGGGTAGGTGACGGGTATCGATAAGTTCGATATAGAGATCTTTCTCTGTCCGATCATCTCGTTTAAACAGAAAGCCGTTAGACAGCCAGGAGCAAAATGTTTTATTGCTGTCGTAAAGATCATTAGCGGAAAGGGTCGTGAGCTGGCGAATAATACGTTCAATTTCACTGTTTGTTAGCCCATCAGATTGATAGCGGGTTGTGAGGTAATCGCGGAGTTCATTGACAATTATCACTTGTTCCTTATCGGTTCTGCTGAGGTTTTCACCGAGTGTATGGGGATAACCTTGTTCTCCTAACAATTCGATAATGGCACGCTCTAACTTGGCTTCGCTAAATTTCAGACCCATTGTTTATTCCCGCTCCTAATTATTGAAACGGCTAATCATACAATAGCTTTTCTTATTTTTACTTTGACTTATTACTCAATATCCTAAAAACAAGATAAAAAACCCCTTGTGAAAGGGGTTGAAAATTATGCACATTTTTTTTCTGTGACGGTTTCCGGTAGGTCATCAAGGGATAACTCGCCGGAGATCAGTTTTGGGAGTAGAGTGTCTCGGAGTTGGGTTAATGATTGTATTTGTATACTGTTAAAAGCTATTTTCTCCGAAATATCTAAGATATATTTCTCCACATATTTAGAGAGAGATGTATTTGGAAGCAAAATTTTTTGATCGAACAATACCTTTCTATTTAATTCAGTTTGTCCTGTACTACCTTCCCCTAATTTTTCTATTACGTTTTCTTGAAGCATTAGTAATTGCCCAAAAGTATATTTTGGACAAAGTTTCTCGTTAGCTCTTACAACGGTTACATGGGAATCGACAACAGAATTTTCTGGTAAAAACCGAACTTGTGCCATTCTTCCCAAGGTTCCAACTCCTGTAGAGTTAATTAAAATATCACCTAATTCTAGTTCATAGCCTGAAACTTTTTTTAATTCAGTATTGTTTCTTCGGCATAATGAGAAATTTATTTCATGGTTTCGGATACATTTTTGATTAATGACCTGAACACCACCATCTTCAATATATTTAGGTGAGATTCCTCTTTTTAAGAATGAACTAGCTTCAAATAATGTATATATATTCCATCCTTTCGGCACCCATCCTAATTCCGTTTCCTCAAATTCTGTTGGAAATAGTGCACGAATTTCCTCCGATAATGGTTTAAAGTCTGGGCTGTTACGTACTTTCTGGCGCAGCTTTGCCCGTTTCTGAAGGCTATCAGGGATTGGGTTTCCCGCCTCTAGTGCGTTATCAATCACTGGATCGAAATCGACAAACCAGGATTTAAATAGGGTTTGTGATATTTGTTCTAGGGTTTGATTGATATTATTATTTAATATAATTTTATTATCCAATCCACTGATTATTTTTTCTATATCATTCTGAACATTAATTGGAGGTAATTGTAATGTTATGTATTTTAATGATGATAAAGGTTGCCCAATACCAGGTGTTCCAACTTGGGATGAGTTTTTGAGTAATTCATTTTTCCCTTTTGATGTTTTGAAATAATAATAAAGGAATTTTGGGTTAACCTTTTTCTTATTACAAGTCAATTTCATTAAACTGGACGATAATACATACCGTTTATTTTCTGTGACAATACCGACTTCACCTATAGAACCACGATGTGGGAAAACAAGATCATTTTAATATACATTACTTGAACCTAGCGTATCAGCTTTATTTTCTGAAATAAAGACAAATTCACCTTCAAAATTGGGACCATTAGAAATATTAGTGCCCCGTATTACAGGAATACCTTGCTCAATATAACAGTCGCTCTTTATTCGGGAACCGAAAGGCCCAATTGCAATGGCTCCTTTCTCTGAGGCTTGTAATTCTTCAATTCTCACTAATGGCCAATTATTCGCCATAACCCAACTCCTCTAAATTCTGGCGAATTACTTTGTCCAGTTCTTCGGCTTGTTTCATTTGTTGGAACAATGTTTTTGACAGATCACGCATTTTAGTCTCAAAAGCAATACCATCATCTTCCTGTTCTGCTGCACCAACATAGCGTCCCGGAGTCAGCACATAATCGTTAGCTTTAATTTCCTCAATGGTTGCTACTTTGCAGAAACCAGCAATATCTTCGTATTTTTCCAGTTTTCCATCGCCACGTTTAATACGCTCCGCCAACTCTTTCGGTGTACTACGCCAAGCGTGGTAAGTATCGGCAATGGTTGCGATATCGTCTGCTGTCAGTTCTTTATTAGTGCGGCTAACCATTGAACCAATATTACGAGCATCAATAAATAACGTTTCACCCTGGCGATTACGATAGCCTTTGGCAACATCCACATCTTTATTTTTGGTGAGAAACCACAAACAAGCTGGGATCTGAGTGGTATAAAAAAGCTGGCTGGGAAGGGCGATCATGCACTCTACCAGATCATTTTCGATCATTTGTGCGCGAATTTCCCCTTCACCACTGGTATTGGAACTCATGGAACCATTTGCCAACACAAAACCCGCAGTACCAGTTGAGCTCAGTTTGGAGAGTATATGTAAGATCCAACCGTAGTTGGCACTTCCTGTCGGGGGAGTACGATAGCCAGCAAAGCGTCGATCATCAGTTAATTCTTTTTCGTTACGCCATCCTTTCAGATTAAAGGGTGGATTAGAGAGAATATAGTCAGCTTTGAGATCAGGATGTTGATCGTTAAAGAAAGTATCTGCGGGTTTCTCACCTAAGTTGCCGGATAATCCACGAATGGCAAGGTTCATTTTTGCCAGTTTATAGGTCGTTGCAGTAAGCTCTTGTCCATAAATGGCAATATCGCGGCTTTTACCCTGATGGCTTTCTACAAATTTCACAGATTGGACAAACATACCACCGGAACCACAGCATGGGTCATAGATCTTACCCTGAAAAGGCTCCAACATTTCGGTCAGCAAAGTTACCACACATTTTGGAGTATAGAATTCGCCACCGCCTTTACCTTCGGTCGCGGCAAATTTTCCAAGGAAATATTCATAGACTCTGCCGATCAAATCTTCTTTGGAAAGCTCTTTAACACCGGTTTCACGAGCAGTGGTTTCGATGTTATTGATGGAGTCGATCAACGATGCTAGTTTTTTAGGTTCCAGATTTTGGCGGCTGAAGTAATTATCTGGTAATGCGCCCTTTAAAGCAGGATTACGTTTTTCTATTGTGGAGAGCGCTGTATCAATAAGTACTGCAATATCATCCTGTTTGGTACGTTCTTGGATAAATGTCCAGCGCGCCTCTTCGGGCAGATAAAAGATATTATCTTGCTGGTAGAAGATTTCCATATCGATAAAGGCTTGTTGGCCTTCGTCTTTCATTTTTTTACGACGTTGCTCAAACTTATCACTGATAAACTTTAAAAAAACGAGACTCAGTACGACATGCTTGTATTCGGAGGATTCGACACTGCCTCTGAGTTGGTTAGCGGTATCCCATAACGTTTCTTCAAATCCTTTTTTTGCTTTGGTTTTCTTAGTTGCTGCTTTAGCCATGTTGATCTCAAATTCGTATTACTATGACGGCAAGTATACTAACAAAATATGTTAAACGCCGTCTTCAATACTTCTTGGGGCTCTTAGAGGGATTACAGTTCAAAATAATCAGTATTACATCCATCCAATGTGATCACTTCAAAGCGCCCAATTGAATGAAACTTGTGATAAGTTCTCCAGAAGCTCTGAGACGACGGTATTACAGATTTCTTTTTTTAAGCGATGGTTATACCCCAATCTCCTTTCTCTTTACCACTCCATAAACGCCACCTGCTAGTATTGCACCAACCAAAATAGCGCCCAAATAAGTCAATACAGGCGTAATCGCCCCTGGAATTAATAATACAAACAACCCACCATGTGGTGCCATGAGTTGCACACCAAAGTACATCGAAAGTGCTCCCGTCACTGCACCACCTAGAATACAACTTGGCAGTACCCTAACTGGATCTTTCGCCGCAAATGGAATCGCCCCTTCGGTAATAAAACACAGCCCCAATACCAGTGCCGCTTTTCCACTTTCGCGCTCACTTTGCTCAAACTTATTCCGTGCAATCGTGGTTGCCAGCCACATTGCTAATGGTGGAACCATCCCAGCGGCCATAATTGCCGCCATTGGTCCATAGGTTTGTGCACTTAACAACCCGACACCAAACGCATAGGCCGTTTTGTTAACTGGACCGCCCATATCTGTACACATCATGCCGCCAAGAGTCATGCCAAGGATCACCGCGTTGGTGGTTCCCATTGATTTCAGCCAGTGGGTCAACCACTCCATAATTGTTGCTACGGGTTTACCCACGACATAAATCATGATTAATCCGGTCACTAACGTTGCGACCAATGGGATGATTAAAATCGGTTTTAACGCCTCCATGTTTTGCGGTAGAGGCAGTTTGGTTGTCAGAAGTTTGACAACGTAGCCCGCAAGGAAGCCTGCGATAATACCACCGAGAAATCCAGCTCCAGTGCTAACAGCAAGCATACCACCAATAAGTCCGGGCGCTAATCCGGTGCGTCCGGTGATGGAATAGGCGATATAACCTGCAAGTACGGGCACCATTAAAGCAAGTGCGGAACCGCCACCGATTTGCATGAGTGCTGATGCCAATGTGTCGGGCTCTTTGAAGGCTTCGATACCGAATACAAATGACAATGCGATGCACAATCCGCCTGCGACAACCATCGGCAGCATGTAGGATACGCCAGTCATCAAGTGTTGATAAATGCTGGTGCTTTCCTGTTTTTTATTGGTGGATGGATTGAACGCGTTAGAGGCGGTAATACTGCCTGTGGCTGTGTAAATTCCTGCTTCGGTCAATGCGTTATCGAGTTCTTGAGCGGTTCTTTTCAAGGCCGCGCCTGTGGAAGTACGATAGAGGCGTTTACCGGAGAATGACGAGAGATCTACATCAATATCTGCCGCTACAATCACCAAATCTGCTGCTGCAATTTCTACGTCGGTAATGGCGTTATTGGTTCCCACGGAGCCACGGGTTTCTACTTTGATCTGCCAGCCGCGTTTTTGGGCTTCGGTCTCCAGTGCTTTGGCCGCCATAAATGTATGGGCAACACCTGTCGGGCAGGCGGTGATAGCGACAATATTGACGGGGTTTTGTTGATCCGTGCTAACGATATTTTGCGGTTGGTAAATATTGGCTTTTGTTTTGGCATGGTGGAGGAATGTTTCCGGTTCACGGATCGCTTGTTCGGTAGAGCCTGTGAAGGTTTTTTTGCCATGTAGGTTAAGTGAGGCTGGTGAAGATTCACCGATAATGATCACCAGTTCAGCATTGTCCACGTTGGCAACAAGAGAAAGGCCATGCCTGACGGCTGTATTTGCCAATATATGTTTAGCGAGGTAAGCGCGAGCCTGTCCCTGTTTATTGTTGCTGATAATCAGTGTCTTCATGATGTTCTCTTCTTATTGTTGTTTTGGATAAGGGGTTAACGCAGTCAGTTCGATTTTTGCCATTAGTCGGGCGAGTTGTTGGCGGTCTATGTTGCCAATGTTGCTTTGGCCGACAGTCATAGCGGAGATGGCGGTAGCAAGGCGTAGTGTGTGCTCACTGTTTTGTCCCATCATCAGACCGTAAATCAGTCCGCCGACCATTGCATCACCTGCGCCAACGGTGCTGACGATTTCGCAATGCGGTGGTTTAGCGAGCCATGTTCCCGTTGAATTGACCAGAACCGCGCCTTCTTCACCCAGTGAAACGACAACGTGCGAGATCTCCGTGGCATGCAGTTGATGGGCGGCAGTGATGATATCTTCGAATGTTGGTAAAGGTCGCCCCGCCCAGATCTCTAGCTCGCGGCGGTTGGGTTTGACCATCCACGGTAAAGCCTTGAGTCCGGCAGTCAGAGCTTCTCGACTGCTATCAAATACCACGCACATACAGGTTTCGCGTAGGCGTTGCATCCATTCAGTGAAGTCATCCAGCTCTACACCTGTTGGCAGGCTGCCGCTTACGCACACCATATTAAATTCACTCAGCCACTCGATGGAATCTTCGGCGAAGCGTTGCCACTCTTCTTTGCTGACACTGAATCCTGAAAAGTTGAAATCAGTAACCAAGCCATTCTGCTCAGTCAGTTTGACATTGGTGCGTGTTCGTCCCTCTACAATCTGAAATCGATTGACGATGCCTAGTTCTGCAAAGTTTTTTTGAAAGGTACTTTGGTTTTCTCTACCCAAAAAACCACCTACAGTGACGTTGATACCGAGTGTTTTGAGGATCTTGCCAACGTTGATGCCTTTGCCTGCCGGATATAGTCCCAGGGTTTGGATGAGATTGACTTCACCGGCTTTGAAGTTTTCAACCCGTCCAATCAGGTCATAAGCAGGATTCAGAGTGATCGTCGCGACTTTTTTGTTCATACCATTTCCTCGCCCATGTTTTTGTTAATAAGGGATTCAATAGCGAGCAAGGCGTCTTTGGCATCGGAGCCGGTCGCGGTAAAGCGAATTCGTTCGCCTTGTTTAACGCCCAAACCTGCAACTTGCATCAGCTTACTCCCATCGACAGGAATGCTATTTCCATCAAGATAGGTGATGGAAATTTGGCTTTGGAATTGTTTGATGGTGTTAACCAGAAGTGCACTGGGGCGGGTATGAAGGCCATGTTTATTGGGTAGGACAAAATCCGCAATCAGTGCGTTTTTTTGAGACAATATCGTTTCTTGTGCTACATCCATTGTCAGTAGGTCTACGATGGCTGTGCTGTTTTTGGCGCGTAACAGGTATTCACCTTTATCTTGTTGCAGCAGAGTGCTGAGATTATCTAGAAAACCGTGCAGTTGATCGTCTGCGCAAGCGATGGTTAATAACAACCCAACGGGTTGTTTATCAACAGTAAAAGGTGTTTTGGGGCGGGAGATGGCAATTGCATTGTGCAAATTGCCCTGCGAACTGTCACTGAGCCAGATACCTTGGCCAAGATGTATTGGTGGCTTGGTAAAGACATCGGCAATAAATTTTGCATTCACTGCGTTGGCTTGTTGTAGCCGAGAAATGTTTATTGCCTGCAAGGTTGTCAGATCGTGTACGTCAATATCCAATGTGAGCGTAGAGTTATCCAGCAGATAGGCGGATTTGGTGTTCATTAATAAATGATAGAGTTCATTTACATCGGTGGTTTTTGCCATCCGGCTGGCGCGGCTTTCATCACGAATGATCGGGATCAACTGATGCAGCAGATTAAGGTGTTCGTCGGATTTTGCCGCAATGCCGATAACAAGATGGACGGTTTGGTTATCGCCCCAGTCGATTCCGCTCGGAAATTGCATCACTTGTACGCCGGTTTTCAGTACGTTAGTGCGGGTTGTATGGGTGCCATGTGGGATGGCAATACCATTACCCAGATAGGTTGAAGAGAGTGTTTCACGTTCCAGCATTCCTTCGACGTACTCTTTACTGGCATATCCTGCCGCAGTGAGAGCTGTGGCGACTTGGCGAATAGCCCTTTCTTTATTGGTAGCATATGCTGCCAGATGGATATCTTGTAACAGTAGATGAAACATTGATGTTTGCCTCTCTATAATTTATTGAAACGATTCAGCTTTTTAAGTAAAAAATAAATCTAAATGAATTCATGTTATTTTTATTATTTAATGAACCAAGTAATTTGTTTTTTTAAATAGAATTTAACCGAAATAATTTAATCTTAATAATAAAGCGAATTAATATGATTTTTATTTCTAGCTTGTTTTATAGCTACTAATTATTTTTTTGTGATGTGGATAGATAATGTCAATTATCTATTCGCATTAAACTTCAAGTTACAATTTACAAAATTCTATGAAACCTGATTTCTCCCCGCGAGGCGGGGAGAAATCACATGCATCTTGAAGTTGGATTGGTATATATTATTGGGAATGTATCGTCAAAGAGTTAGAATGTAAAGGGAAGTTTTAGGTCATTTTATGAAATGGTGATGGTGATCTTGATTAATTTAAATGAATCGTTATTAATGATAAAAATAATATTAGTGAGATGGGATTTTAATGAAAGATAATGGATAAGTTTTTTCCTTCCTTATATACCAATCCAACCTCAAATTGCAGCTTGTAAATCAATGTGATTATTTATATCTTCCCGCTATGCGGGAAGATATAAGACGCATATTGAAAGGCGATTGGTATAATACTGAAAGTCATTAGCCAGTGTTTTTATTTATTCTTGGTTTTTGTTTATGTCATGAAAGGCGAGATCGGCCTGATGAGTGAGTTTTTGGGAGCTGCAAATAGTCGCAACTCCCCAATCCCCAAAACTCACTTCCCAATCCCAACCGGATACGACTCAAACAAATACCCATCAAAATTAGGGTCATCTACATCGGATAATTCCAATAAACTCTGTTTCACATTTTCTAAATGTTGCCACATTGTTTGCTTCGCTGCTGCGGGATCTTTTTTTATCATCGCTGCCAAAATTGCCTGATGATCATTCAGCCACTCTTTACGGTAATCAGTATTAGTAATTCGGCTATGCAGTTTCATCCACATGGGATTATTTTCACGCCACGTCCAGGACTGTTTAAGCAATTCAACTAACATACTGTTATGCGTGGCCTGTGCGATGGCTAAATGAAATTCCCTGTCACCGGATTCACTTTCCCCCGAAATCAGATCCTTTTTCTCTTTTTCCAATGCTTTGCGCATATTAGCAATATCGGCTGGAGTCACCTGGAGCGCTGCAAACTCAGCGATATTACTTTCCAATAATTGGCGTGCCTGTAACAGTTCAAAAGGCCCTGCGGCATTAATGGTCGTATCACTTGAATAGGAGCGTGGCAATTGGATGAGGTAAATGCCTGAGCTTTTGCGTACTTCAATGAGGTTTTCCAATTCCAGTACAATCAACGCTTCACGAACAAGCGTGCGCGAAACGCTGAATTTTTCTGCAATTTCACGTTCTGTCGGTAGACGATCACCGGGAGAATAATCCATCTCTATAATCATCTGACGTAATGATTGGGCTACTTCGTGATAGGGACGCCTGGAGTCTGCAAAATTCATCATTTAATGCCGCCGTAAGGTCATATACTTAAATGGATCGACTAAAAATGATGTTATTCTAAGGCATCAATGCCAGAAATATAACCACCTATTCTTGTTACAATAGGTGGTGTTGAGAGGAAATTATTCTATTTTACGTACTCGATTTACCATTTCGAATAATTCCGGTTGGGTCTTAGCAATATTGTCATACATGGGGCTGACCGCGCCTTGAAAGAGAGTTTTATCCACGACAATAAATTCAACCCCGTGTTTTTCTGCTTTAGCACGCTCTTCCTTTTCTGATTGTTCCCACAGTTGAATCATGTAATTTGAAGAATTCAGCGCCGCTTTTTTCACAATTTCTTGCTGTTCAGTGGTTAATTTATTCAACGACTTGTTCGATATTAACAGGACATCAGGGATCATCGTGTGCTCATCCAGGGAAAAGAATTTTGTCACTTCATTGTGGCGGCTTAGCGTAAAAGAGGTGATGTTGTTTTCAGCCGCATCCACAACCCCTTGTTGCAAGGCGGTATAAAGTTCACCATAAGCGAGTGGTGTTGGATTTCCTTTCAACCCTTTCACCAAGGCAATAGCGGTTGGGCTGGGTTGTACGCGAATTTTCAAGCCTTTTAGATCTTCAGGCGTTCTAATCGGTTTTTTCGCATAAAAACTGCGTGCCCCCGCATCATAGTAAGTGAGACCAATAAATCCCATGTTTTGACTTGAAGCGAGGATTTCTTTGCCGATATCGCTATCGATGACTTGTTGGTAGTGCTCTTTATCGCGGAACAAATAGGGCAGGTTAAAAATGGAATACGCGGGAGAAAAGGCTTCTAATTCTGCTGCATTGGATTTAGCAATATCCAAGGCGCCATTTTGCATCAATTCGATGGATTCACGTTGGTTGCCCAATTGAGAATCAGAATAGATGCGGATACGAATTTCCCCATTGGTTTTTTCTTTCACTTCGTTAGCAAACTGGGTCATGGCCTGATGGACTGCATGAGCCCGGTTCTGGTTATGGCTAAGTTTCAGCGTTGTCACGGCGAAAGCCTGAGATGCCCCTATCATCAATATGATGCCAGCCGCTATGCCTGAAACCTGTCGTTTATTGTTCTGCATGTTTGGTTCTCCAGAGGTGAGGGTCGGTTTTTGTTATTTTCTTGTGGGCAAACCATAATCAGATTTTATTGACTGGGCAAAGGGCAAAATTCAATTGGTCGATCTTACTCGCAAAAAACGTCGATATTGGTTGACCTTTTGGGTTTGTGATCTGCCTCACTCTCTTTCGGAAGTTATTTCAGGGTTTTTAGTACGATCAGTATAGATTCTCATTTTTGGACGGGCTTTAATTGGTAAACCAAAATGATGGGGATCGGATAAATGAAAAACCTTCTGGCGATGACCAATAAAAGTTTGGCATTTTTTACCATCTGCCTGCTGGCCTTTCTGGTTTTATGCGTGTCATGGCAAGTCATTTCACGTTATGTCTTAGGTACACCAAGCACAGAAACAGATGAATTAGCACGTTATCTGTTTATGTGGGTCGCCTTGATTGGTGCTGCCTACACAACCGGACAGCATCGGCATCTTGCTATCGATCTGCTGATGATGAAATTAACCGGAGTCAAGAAAAGCGTTATCAACCTGATTATTCAGGCAGCCATTATTTTATTTTCTGCCATTGTGCTGCTTTATGGTGGCGGCCTGCTGGTTTCATCGACCTTGGAAAATGGTCAAATCACCCCCGTATTAGGCTGGAAAATGGGGTACATCTATTTGTGTCTGCCGATTAGCGGAATATTGATGATTTTCTATGCGTCCGTTGATGTTATCTCGATTATTCAACATTTTTCTGGTCAACCATCCGTTGTGTCTGAGGATCATTAACTTGTGGAGATAAGGGGTTAGAGTATGGATTGGTATATCATTGCCGCACTCTTTGGCACATTTGCAATATTGCTGGCATTGAGTGTTCCCGTTTCTTTTGCAATCGGCTTATCTTCGTTAGTTGCTATTACGATGACATTGCCGCTGGAATCCGCGATCACGGTTGTTGCACAACGTATGGCTGCGGGAGTCGATAACTTCTCTCTATTGGCGATCCCGTTCTTTATTCTGGCCGGAAATATTATGAACCAAGGTGGGATAGCTGCCCGTTTGATCAATCTGGCCAAAATGATTGGCGGCCGTTTGCCGGGATCATTAATGCACGTCAATATCATGGCGAACATGCTGTTTGGGGCAATTTCAGGTTCGGCAGTGGCATCCGCTGCTGCGGTTGGGGGAACAATGGCACCGATGCAGCGAAAAGAAGGATATGATCCTAACTTATCTGCTGCTGTGAACATCGCTTCTTGTCCTTCTGGTTTGCTGATCCCACCCAGTAATACCTTGATTGTGTATTCGTTGGTTTCAGGGGGAACATCTATTGCTGCCTTGTTCTTAGCGGGTTATATCCCAGGCATTATTATGGGTATTTCACTCATGTTTGTGTCTGCCATTATTGCCAAGAGGAAGCGCTATCCTGTTGCACCTCGGCCAACGTGGCGCGCATTTTTTGTTACAGCGTGGCAAGCGATACCGTCATTAATGCTCATTGTGGTCATTATGGGCGGTATTATTGCGGGGATCTTCACGGCGACAGAAGCCTCAGCCATTGCTGTTCTCTACAGTTTTATTCTCGCAGTGGTGATTTATCGTGAAGTGAGTCTCAAACAACTACCCAAAATTATTCTTGATTCAGCTATTACCACATCTATTGTTTTGCTACTGATTGGCGTATCAATGGGTATGTCCTGGGCGATGGCCAATGCTGATCTACCCTATCTAATTGCCGATGCGTTGATGGCGGTTTCTGATAATCCACTGACCATCTTGCTAGTCATCAATATCATCCTGCTGATAGTGGGGATCTTTATGGATATGACACCTGCCGTTTTGATCTTCACGCCGATTTTCTTACCCGTTGCGACGAGCATGGGTATCGATCCTGTGCATTTTGGCATCATCATGACATTTAATCTGGCGATTGGGATTTGTACTCCTCCCGTAGGCAGCGCGTTATTTGTGGGGTGTTCTGTGGGGGAGGTGAGTATCGATAAGGTACTGAAACCGCTGTTGCCGATGTACATTGCGCTGATTTCGGCGTTAGCGCTGGTGACATACCTGCCGCAACTAAGTTTGTGGTTACCTGAATTAGTCTTGAATAAGTTATAGGGGGAGTTATGAAACAAACCTGGCGTTGGTATGGGCCGGAAGATCCTGTTTCATTAGCGGATATCCGTCAGGCGGGAGCAACTGGGATTGTGACGGCGTTGCACCACATTCCCAACGGCGAAATCTGGCCTGTCGAAGAGATAGCGCAACGTAAGGCACTGATTGAAGCTAATCAACTTGAGTGGACAGTGGTAGAAAGTGTTCCCATTCATGAAGATATCAAAACGCATACTGGGGAATACGATCGGTGGATCGAAAACTATCAACAAACCTTGCGTAACCTCGCTGTCTGCGGGATTAAAACAGTATGCTACAACTTTATGCCGGTTCTGGATTGGACACGGACAGATCTCGCGTATGAATTGCCTGATGGATCAAAAGCGCTACGCTTTGATCAAATCGAATTTGCTGTTTTTGATATCCACATCTTGCAACGTTGTGGTGCAGAAAAAGATTATTCCGCAGATGAAATTGTGCAAGCACAATCACGCTTCGCTGCAATGACAGAAGAAGAAAAACAACAACTGACAGATACGATTATTGCTGGCCTTCCTGGCGCTGAGGAAGGTTATAGCTTGGAACAATTTCGCCAACACCTGAAACGTTATACAGGAATTGATAAGGAAAAATTACGTGAGCACTTTGCTTATTTCCTGCAAAAGATCATTCCGGTAGCGGAAGAGCACGGTATCAACATGGCGGTTCATCCTGATGATCCACCGCGTGAGATCTTAGGCCTACCACGCATTGTTTCTACACTAGAAGATATGCGTTGGATAGCTGAAACGGTAGACAGCAATGCCAATGGCTATACGATGTGCACCGGATCTTATGGCGTGCGGGCGGATAATGATTTGGTAAAGATGATCAAATTATTTGGTTCCCGTATCTATTTTCTCCACTTGCGCTCAACCGTGCGTGAAGAAAACCCATCCACGTTCCATGAAGCGGCACATCTTGCGGGTGATGTGGATATGTATGAAGTGATCAAAGCGGTTGCGGAAGAAGAACACCGTCGGTTGGCGGCGGGTGAAAATCACCTGATTCCCATGCGGCCTGATCATGGTCATCAAATACTTGATGATTTGAAAAAGAAAACGAACCCTGGCTATTCGGCAATCGGCCGCCTGAAAGGGCTGGCTGAAATTCGTGGCCTTGAGTTGGGTATTCATCGCGCATTTTACCAAAAATAATTTCTGAGCTAACCCTACATGGTGGTGGATGAATATCACCCACTACCGCTTATTGGTGAGTCCATTATGGAAAAAAATCTTGTCAATGCGATAACTTCTGTCCCATACCCTGGTTGGACAACTGAACGTCTGACTTCCCGTATGGTGCATTTAGGCTGCGGTGCATTTCATCGGGCGCATCAGGCGCTTTATACACATTATGTATTAGAACAGACAGACAGTGATTGGGGATTTTGTGAAGTTAATTTGATGCTAAATGATGCTTCACTGATTGAAAATCTGAAAAAACAATCTATGCGCTATACCGTTGCAGAAAAAGGGCAGGAAGAAATCAGATTAAAAATTATTGGTTCGATGAAAGAAGGTATGCACCCATTAATTGATGGCGTTCAGGCGATTATCGAAAAAATGGCTGATCCTGATGTTGCCATCATCTCTTTGACAATCACGGAAAAAGGTTATTGTACCGATGCCGTGACAGGGCGGTTAGATCCAAATAATGAGTTGATTATTAAAGATATTGCTAATCCCGCGGTGCCAAGATCAGCTATCGGCTATATCACGGCGGCGCTAAGATTGCGTTTTGAACGACACCTACCCGCTGTGACGA
The DNA here is from genome assembly GCF_037996785.1 of Xenorhabdus thailandensis. Classification (NCBI taxonomy): domain Bacteria; kingdom Pseudomonadati; phylum Pseudomonadota; class Gammaproteobacteria; order Enterobacterales; family Morganellaceae; genus Xenorhabdus; species Xenorhabdus thailandensis. The sequence continues at coordinate 71,589 of NZ_JBBMXF010000007.1, read as the reverse complement.
TTTTGTCGTGTGATAACGTGCGGGAAAATGGACATGTTGCCCGTGATGCCGTATTAGGTCTGGCGCGTTTGCAGGACAGAAAATTGGCACAATGGATAGAAAGTCAGGTGACATTTCCCTGCACGATGGTGGATCGCATTGTGCCGGCAGCGACGCCAGAAACGTTAACTGAAATTGCCCAACAGCTGGGCGTTGCCGATCCTTGTGCCATTGCCTGTGAACCTTTCCGTCAATGGGTGATTGAAGATAACTTTGTCAATGGGCGCCCAAATTGGGATCTGGCCGGTGCGCAATTTGTGGACGATGTGGTGCCATTTGAAATGATGAAATTGCGAATGTTAAATGGCGCTCATTCATTTCTGGCCTATCTGGGGTATTTAGGGGGATATGCGCATATCTCCGATACCATGACAAATGCCGATTATCGTCGGGCGGTGTATGCACTGATGCTAAATGAACAAGCTCCAACGCTATCAATGCCAGAAGAGATCGACCTGATGGCCTATGCGGATAAATTGCTCGAACGATTCACTAACCCAGCGTTAAAACACCAGACCTGGCAAATTGCGATGGATGGCAGCCAGAAATTGCCGCAGCGCATGATTGATTCCATTGAATGGCATCTTTTGCGGGGAAGTGATTATCGCCATTTAGCGCTTGGTGTAGCGGGTTGGATGCGTTATATCAGCGGCGTGGATGAACAAGGCCAACCCATTGATGTGCGTGATCCATTAAAAGAAACCTTTGTGGCGATTTTTGCCAAATATGGTCAGTCGGTCGAGGTGGTGAAAGAATTACTGGCAATTGAATCGATCTTCGGCAAGAAACTCGCAAAAAACCGTGAATTTGTCGATAACGTCACCAAAGCCTACCAAAACTTACTCAATGTTGGCGCCCGCCAAGCGGTTGCGGCTCTTTGACCATAGAGGAAAATCCCATGAAAACCTTTATGTGTGAAGATTTCCTGTTAAATAATAACGTTGCCCGCCGTCTTTATCATGATTACGCGGCATTGATGCCTATTTATGACTATCACTGTCATCTCAATCCCAAAGAAATTGCGCAAAACCGGCGTTTCCACAATCTTGGTCAAATCTGGCTGGAGGGCGATCATTATAAATGGCGCGCGATGCGTGCGGCAGGGGTTGAAGAGGCACGAATTACCGGTGCTGAAAGCAGTGATTATGAAAAATACCTCGCATGGGCGGAAACGGTTCCTCTGACGATTGGCAATCCACTTTATCACTGGACTCATCTGGAATTGCGGCGTCCCTTTGGCATTAGCGGAAAACTATTTGCGCCTGATACTGCAAAGGCTATTTGGCATGAAGCGAACGAGAAACTCTCACAAGATGAATTTTCTGCCCGTGGCATTATGCAGCAAATGCAGGTACGCATGGCAGGAACAACGGATGATCCCATCGATTCTCTCGAATATCATCAACAGATTGCCAAAGATAAAGATTTTACCATCGAAGTATTACCAAGCTGGCGCCCAGACAAAGTCTGCAAAATTGAGCTATCGGGTTTTTGTGACTATCTCGAACGATTAGGAGAAGTCGCAGATGTCGCGATCGGGTGTTTTGCTGATTTATTGCAGGCATTAGAGCGCCGACTTGAACACTTTCAAGAGCACGGTTGTGTGGCATCGGATCATGGTATTGAACAGTTGCGTTATGCGCCGATACCTGACGAAAAAGTGTTAGACATCATTTTGCAAAAGCGCAGACAAGGGCAATTACTCAGTGAATTAGAAATAGCACAATTTACGACAGCGCTACTGGTTTGGTTAGGTAAACAGTACGCAAAACGTGGCTGGGTCATGCAACTGCATATTGGCGCCTTACGCAATACCAACACGCGTATGTTTAAGCGGTTAGGGCCAGACAGCGGCTTTGATTCCATTGGGGATAATCCTATCGCTTACCCATTATCTCGCTTGTTGGATGAAATGGATAAAACCGATGAATTACCGAAGACCATTCTCTATTGTTTAAATCCCCGTGATAACGAAGTGATCGCAACTATGACTGGCAATTTTCAGGGCGGGGATCAGGGTGATAAAAGTATTCGGGGGAAAATCCAGTTTGGATCGGGCTGGTGGTTCAACGATCAAAAAGACGGTATGCAGCGTCAATTGGAGCAACTTTCCCAATTAGGTTTATTGAGTCAGTTTGTCGGTATGCTGACAGATTCACGTAGCTTTTTATCTTATACCCGTCATGAATATTTTCGGCGAATTCTCTGCAATATGCTGGGAAATTGGGTCGAAAATGGTGAAATCCCCCATGATGAGAAGATGCTGGGGCAGATAGTCCAGGACATCTGCTTTAATAATGCTGAACGTTATTTTCAGGCTATAAAGGATTAAAGAATGCAGATGCGGAAAATTGCCCTGATTGGCGAATGCATGGTTGAGCTAAATGGCATTCCATTTGGTGCTATGACACAAAGTTATGGCGGTGATGTGCTAAATAGTGCAGTTTATCTGGCTCGCGCTGGCGGCGATATACTTGATGTCCATTTTGTCACAGCGATGGGTACGGATCCTTTGAGCGAAGGCATGATCTCACGCTGGCAGCAAGAGGGCATTAATACTTCGCTCGTGTTAAGTGATAACACCCATCAGCCTGGTTTATACCTAATCCAACTTGATGAAAAAGGTGAGCGTACGTTTCTTTACTGGCGCAATAACTCGGCGGCGCGTTATCTCTTGCGCCATCCTGATTATCCTTTCTTGCGCCAGCAATTGCAGAATATGGATGTGATTTATCTCAGTGGGATCAGCCTGGCGATTTTGCCTGAGCATGATCGCCAATTGCTGCTCATTGATTTGAACCAGTTGGCTGCTGAAGGGAAATTGATTTTCTTTGACAGTAATTATCGTCCCGCTTTATGGGAAAACGAAAAACAAGCCCGTGAGTGTTATCAGCAAATGTATGCCATCACGGATATCGCGTTAGTCACTGACGATGATGAAGCGGATCTCTGGGGAGATACGTCAACGGAGGCAAGTTTTAATCGCCTGCAAAGCATGGGGGTCAAACAAGCCATCATCAAAGCGGGTAAGCGGGGCTGTTTTTATCGTGACTTAAGCGGCTGCGATGCCACACAACATATTGAAACTCAACCTGTTAAGTCTATCGTTGATACCACTTCAGCAGGTGATGCGTTTAATGCGGGTTTTATCGCGGGGCTGTTAAATGGGAAATCCATTTATGATTCAGCATTAATGGGGCATCAGCTCGCCGGGGTTGTGATCCAGCATAAAGGTGCGATTATTCCGCAGACAGTGACACAAGGGATTACTGCCCGTTTTTTTTAATTCGAACAAAATCGGAGAGAATGGTAATGCAAGAGATGATGGCGCGTTTGCGTCAGATTAAAATTGTGCCTGTAATAGCTATTGAAGAGGCCAGAGATATCATTCCCCTTGGTCATGCATTAGCAGACAACGGCCTGCCTGTGGCTGAAATTACGTTCCGTACCGAGAGTGCTGCCGAAGCGATCAGTCTATTGAAGGCTGAGCGGCCAGATATGTTGATCGGTGCAGGAACCGTGCTTCATCGTGAACATGTTCGTCAGGCAAAAGCCGCGGGGGCAGAGTTTGTCGTCTCACCAGGGCTTAATCCAAACACTGTACAAGCATGCCAGCAAATTGGTATTCCTATCATTCCTGGCGTGAATAACCCCAGTACTATTGAACAAGCGCTGGAATTAGGCATCGATTTTGTCAAATTCTTCCCGGCTGAGCCTTCAGGTGGCATTGCGATGATTAAAGCACTACTTGCACCGTACCCACAGTTGCAAGTCATGCCAACCGGTGGGATCAACGTGAAGAACATTCGCGATTATCTTGCTATCCCACAAATTGTGGCATGTGGTGGATCATGGATGGTCAGCCCACAGTTGATTCGGGATAAGGACTGGAAGGAGGTTGGTAGATTGGTGAGGGAAGCGGTGGGGTTGGTTAATGCTGGATGAGGGAATATCTATTTCACAATAGATAACTTTCTATGACTTAATATGTTAGTCATCGAAATGAACCACATCATTATCTGCTTTGTGATTAATATCACGATTTCTTGGATTTTTATGACAATGGACAACTTTTAACATAATAATATTCAATTATTTTTTAATTTTATTAGCGCATTAAAGATAATCATTTAATCTTTAAATGGTGGTTTAATAACATTTAAATAAATATGAATATTACGATAATACTTCGATATTGGGGAAAAGCACGGAAGCTAAAAGATACAGAAGGTGTTGAATATCATCTGTTACCTTTCCACAGTCTGGATGTGGTCAGTGTAGCTGCGTACTGGTGGGATCATAGCCCAGGGTTAAGGCGCCTGTTTTGTATCCATCAAGACAGAAGTGAGCGAGAAATAAGAGCGTGGGTGCTCTTTTTTGTTGCACTGCATGATCTGGGTAAATTTGAAATCCGCTTTCAATGTAAGTCATCACAAGTTTGGCTGTTTTTAAACCCAGAAGATAAGCAATCCCGCCTGCCTTCAATCAATGATTGTAAAAGTTACGATCATGGTGCTTCTGGGCTTTACTGGTTTATTAAGGATCATCAGCCAGAATCATCTGAAGATGACGATGGGTTTTCTGAGCCTGCAACAGAAACACAGCTTTACCAAGATTGGCTCCCCTGGGTAGAAGCCGTGTTTGGTCATCATGGTACTATCAAACAGAAAAAGAGTGTGACCCAACGTGATGATGTCTACTCATTATTATTTTCATTACGTCACCATGCAGATCGTGATAAACAAGCTCGGCTCGCTTGGTTGGATATTGCAGCGGAATTGTTTTTAGCGCCCGTTGGACTTTCATTACAAGATACGCCACCTGACTGTTCCGTTTTGATGGCTGGATTTTGTTCTATAGCGGACTGGCTAGGCTCTTGGTCAACCGAAGATACTTTTAACTACCGTGCGGCGGCTGTTTCTGACGTGGCAGAGTTACGGGCTTACTTCGAGCAACGTTACCAAGAAGATGCCATGCGTGTAGTGACACATAGTGGCTTAATAGGTCAGGTAAAACAGGAGGCTTCAGTACAGGCATTGCTTGATTCTGGTTATCAGCCTCGGCAAGTACAGACTCTGGTTGATAATCTTCCTGTTGCTCCTGGGCTAACATTGATCGAAGCATCCACAGGCTCCGGTAAGACAGAAGCTGCCCTCGCTTATGCCTGGCGATTGCTGGAGCATAATCTGGCCGATAGCATTATCTTTGCATTACCGACCCAGGCTACGGCTAACGCGATGTTGGATCGTATGGACAAGTTGGCGGAAAAACTCTTCACGGCTCCGAACTTGATTCTTGCTCATGGTAATGCGCATCTTAATACGACTTTTCAAGCGATCAAACAGCGAGGGATTAATCTTCAAGAAGAAGATGCCTGGAGCCAGTGCTGTGAATGGTTATCGCAGGGACGAAAACGGGTTTTTTTAGGGCAAATAGGGGTTTGTACTATCGATCAGGTGCTAGTTTCTGTATTGCCGATCCGTCATCGTTTTATCCGTGGCTTTGGTGTTGGCCGTAGTGTGCTAATTGTTGATGAGATACATGCTTATGATCAATACATGTATGGCTTGCTGGATGCGGTTTTGCACAATCAGTTGAGCGCCGGAAGCTCGGCAATATTACTGTCGGCTACGTTACCGCAATGGCAGAAACAGCAACTACTAAGCAGTTATGCTCCCCAGCCAAATGATGATAGCAATAAACAAACAGTGGCAGCAGAAGATGTTCCTTATCCTCTGATTAGCTGGGTTGGTAATGAAGGAATGCAGTTTTTTAACTTGCAAAATCAACCCGAACAATACCCTGCTTCATTCTCTCTCCAGCTTGAACCTTATTACACTGAAGATGCTGTACCAGATGATGCTTTACTGGAACGTATGGTTGATGCTGCCCGTAAGGGGGCTCAGGTCTGTCTGATCTGTAATTTGGTTGATGTAGCTCAACAGACCTGGCGGCGACTTAAAAAGCTGGCAGCAGGCAGTGTTGACGTTATGTTGTTTCATGCGCGTTTTAGTCTGGTGGACCGGCAAGAAAAAGAGAACGCTGTACTGAGTTACTTTGGTAAAGGAGGAGACCGTTGTGATGGACGTATTCTGGTGGCTACTCAGGTCATAGAACAATCGTTGGATGTCGATTTTGATTGGTTGATTACTCAACACTGTCCGGTGGATCTTTTATTCCAGCGTCTGGGCAGATTGCATCGTCATTGCTGGCTAGTGCGTCCTTATGGTTTTGAGGATCCCATAGCGACGGTGCTCTTCCCTGCTTCTGGCAGTTATGGGCTACATGGCAAAATTTATAGTCATACCCGTGTGATGTGGCGTACCCAAAAGTGGATCGAAGCTCTGCAAGGTAAACCACTTACCTTTCCTGATGCCTACCGTAAATGGATTGAACCTATCTATCGGGAAGAGATTTCTGAACCTGAGCCGCAATGGGTGACAGAAGGTATGAAACTCTTTGAAGAAAATAATTTTACTCAGCGTATGAAAGCACAGCGAATAATGGATTGGGCTGAAGTCGTTGGGTTGGGGGACGTTGAAGGTAATGAAAGAGCGGTCACCCGTGATGGTGCTATGAGTATTCCTTTGGTGCCTTTTATTTCAACCGAAGCTGGTCGACAGTTGTTAGATGGCAGTATTTATGAACAACTGGGGGAATTTCATCAGCAGGAGGCATTAACCCGTAATCAGGTGAATATTCCTGTGGGCTGGAAACAAAAATTGGGTTTAGTTCAGGATAAATGGAACCGAGTTTGGCTGGAAGGGAACAACAATATTACCGATTGGGATTGGCGTAGTCAGGATGGCAGATTGTGTTACAGCCATGAACAGGGGATGGTATTGGTAGTAAACCATCCCCTCTGATAAATCCCAAAAGGGTTTGGGAACTTGAAATGTTATTTATATACAAAATAACGGTTTATCCCTGGCAACTGTAGGGAACGCTAAGGCAGTATACCTTACGGATTGTAACAAACAATAAATTTGAGCGTTCAAAAAATAAACGCATACATATATATACATAATAACTTGTATTTTTTTGCGATTCATATTATTTACCTGTATCTTTAATACTTTAACTTTTGTGAGGGATATAGGAATGAGAGAATTTGTCAAAAATATTAGGTTATTAATCAACGCCATTAATTCCGTTACTCCGATGGGAATTGTGATTGCATCCCTTTCGGTGGTGGCATTGGCGTTGTTGTTGAAATAGCGAAAATTTTTGGTTAAGGGAGGAAAGTTGATGGATTTACTGGTTCATAATTGGATCCCTGTCCGTCCGATGGCAGGGGGAACACCCACCACAATTTCTCTGCAAACATTATTGTGTTCGGACGAACAATGGATGTTATGTTTACCCAGAGACGATATGGAGCTGGCTGCGCTCCAGTTGCTGATTTGCCTTACTCAGGTAATTTGGACACCGCAAGATGAGCAGACTTTGCGCCTGCGTCTTAAGCAGCCGCTAACACCAGATGATTTCGTTCAGGGAGTTTCTGCTTGGGGTGATACTTTTCAGCTTGATCATCCTGAAAAGCCATTTATGCAGTTTAAAGGTGTGTCAGCCAAGGAGGCAACCGGTATGGATACGCTGTTGGCCGGATTGACAGGCGCCACCAACTGTACCTTTATTAATGAACCGGGACAAGGGAATGCATTATGCGGTGGCTGTACCGCTGTTGCCTTGTTTAACAAGGCAAATAATGCCCCCAGTTTTGGTGGCGGGTTTAAAAGTGGTTTACGTGGAGGTGCTCCTGTTACCACGCTGATACAGGCAGTAGATAACCGCAGGGCGGATCTACGTACAACTGTCTGGTTGAATGTATTGATTAAACCTTCTCTGCAAAAATGGTTTAGCGAGGATGTGCAAACTAACCCATTGCCAGTATGGCAGGAGCCGATTCAGGCAGGGGAAACCATTCCTGCTGCTCGTATTGGTTTACTCAGAGGGCTGTTCTGGCAACCCAATCATATTGAATTATGTCCGCCAATAGGGGCTGGTCAATGCAGTGGTTGCGGACAACACGTTGCACAACGCTATACCGGCTTCCTGAAAGAAAAGTTTTTTTTCACGGTAGAGGGCGTGTGGCCGCATCCTCACTCTCCCAGTGTATTACAGGTAAAACAAGGGGCAGCGGAAGAGAAATTCCTGGCTTTTACAACCTCTGCTCCATCGTGGACCCATCTTAGCCGTTTGCTGGTCAAGGTTCAGCTGGAGGAGGAGGAAGATGAAAAAAGGAAAAAAAATGCGGGAGGACATCTTCCTGCCACTGTGGTGGATCAAAGCAGCGTCTTATTTCCCGATGCGCAATTGCAATTGATTGTCGGTGGTTATCGTAATAATCAGGCGTCCATTTTGGAGCGCCGGCATGATGTGATGGTTGTTAATCAAGGCTGGCAAAACCATCCTGAAGTCATCAATGAAATTGTCAAAATAGGTCTTGAGCACAAGACAGCTTTGCGTAAAGCGCTTTACATCTTTGCTGAAGGTATCAAAGAGCATGATATCAAAGGATCTGGAATAGCCGTGCATGAAAAGGGAGAGAGAGAATATTACCGGCAGAGTGATTTGCTGATCCCTAATTTGCTAGTATCTATCGATTTTACACAGGCAGATGAGCGTTTAGAGCAATTGAAGAAAAGTCTAAATAATTTGTGTATTAATCTTTTTAAACAAATAACCGCCCCTTATTGCCATCACCCCAAGCTGGTCAAGGCATTAGCTGTTGCCCGCCGTAGCCTATACAAACAACTCGCTGCTTTGAGTTAGCCTCAAGGAGAATAAAAATATGTCGTTTGATGCTGATTTTGATCCACTTGTGCTCTATAAAGCTTGGAATGAACTGGATAATGGTGCTTGTGCCCAACTTAGGCGTGTGACGGAACCTGGAGAATTGAAAGATATTCCCGCTTTTTACTATCTGGTGAGAGATCTTGGCTGGCATGCTCCCAAGAATCAATTGCCGTTGCTCCGTATGGTGTTTTGTCTGAGCGCAGGGAAAGAGGTTATTGAACATACTGAACCGGATGAAAAAAATCCCAAAGGTATTAGTCTGGGTAAGGCGCTGGCAGATAGTGAGCGTATCAGTGAACGCCGGCTGTACCAAATGTTGCGTGCGGATTGGCCTAACGATATGGTGCAGTTGCGTCGTTTACTCATCCATGCTGAACCTAAGCTTTACTGACCAACGCTGGCCAAGCAATTAATACGGTGGAATCAACATGCACGCCGTCAGATATTAGAAGATTTCATACTTGCCCTCCCTCAAAAGAAAAAAGCATAAGGATGTAACATAATGAACAATTTTATTAACTTCCACGTATTAATCTCCCATAGTCCGGCCTGCCTGAACCGTGATGATATGAATATGCAAAAAGATGCCATCTTTGGTGGCAGGCGTCGAGTTCGTATTTCCAGCCAAAGCCTTAAACGTACGATGCGTAAGAGTGACTACTATATGCGGCATCTGGGTGAGTCGAGTATTCGAACTATCCAACTGGCTGAACTAAGGAATGTTTTACATGAACGTTTAGGAACACGCTTTGAAACAGCATTGATTGATCGTTCACTGACACTACTGACTGAAGAACCAATTGATGATTCGGAGAAAATTCTTGGGGGTGCCATATCTCCTTGGGTTGTAGGCGAAGTCGCCTGGTTCTGTGAACAGGTTGCTCAGGCAGATGCTGAAGGGGTCGATGACAAGAAACTGACAAAACAACTGAAATCAAACATTGCGGCTATGCGCGCTAATTTACAAAATGGCGTTGATCTGGCGTTAAGTGGCCGTATGGCGACTAGCGGTATGATGAAGGAATTGGGTAAAGTGGATGGGGCGATGTCTATTGCACACGCCATCACTACCCATACTGTGGCATCGGATATTGACTGGTTTGCTGCCGTTGATGACTTAAAAGATTTAGGATCTGCTCATTTGGGGACGCAGGAGTTCTCTGCTGGTGTGTTCTACCGTTATGCCAGCCTGAATTTTGCACAATTACAGGAAAATCTCGGCGGTATTGAACGCAGCAAGGCGTTAGATATTGCTGCACATCTGGCGCATATGCTGGCGACGGAAACCCCGAATGCTAAACAGCGTACATTTGCAGCGTTTAACCCAGCGGATCTGGTGATAGTCAACTTTTCCGATGTGCCAATATCTATGGCTAATGCTTTTGAATCACCTGTCAGAGCAGAGCAAGAGGGTTATCTCAAACCTTCGATTAAAGCGTTTACCGATTACTGGAACCGTGTTGCTAAAGTCTATGGACTAACTGGACCAGCCGCACAATTCTCTTTGCTGGATACGGAACTTGCAAACGGTGTTGTATCCAAATCAGGGTTAGAAGAGCTGAAAACTTGGATCCGTAATAACGGTGAGGGTTAAATATGGTTTCTTATCTCATATTACGCCTTTCTGGACCTATGCAGTTTTGGGGGCAACCCACATTTGAAGGTATGCGTCCTACTGCTAATTTCCCCACTCGTAGTGGTTTACTAGGGTTGCTTGGAGCATGTCTGGGGATACGCCGAAATGATAAAACTGCGCTTCAGGCTTTATCTGACAGTGTTCGTTTCGCAGTGCGCTGTGATGAACATAAATTGGATGATGATTCTGTGAAGAATAAGTCTGTGAAGGTTAGCAAAATTACGGATTATCACACCATCAAAGATGCCAGAGTGGATTACGTTAGTCTGAAAAGCCATGACATCATTCAAACCTGGCGTGAATATCTCTGTGATGCGCACTTTACTGTCGCTGTTTGGTGTTTACCTGATAGTCATTACAAATTAGCAAGTTTAGTTACTGCTGTCCAAAAGCCTTGGTTTACTCCTTATTTGGGGAGACGTAGTTGTCCATTGAGTCATCCACTCTATTTGGGGCAGTGTGAGGCAGACAATTCTCGATTAGCGTTAAATCAATTTGGTGATGGAGGAACTATTTATAGTGAAGAGGCTATCGATTCAAAAGGATATCCTTTACGCGTACGGGATGAGCCTATCGTTGCCTTGCCTCGTCAATTTTCAGCGCATGATTGGTTTGTGGTTCAGGGAGACTCATCATGTTCTTAAGCAAAGTTTGGATCGACTGGCGATGGGCGAAAGATCCCTATCAATTGCATCGGGCTTTGTGGCAGCTTTTCCCCAATCGTCCTAATGATACACGTGATTTTCTCTTTCGGATTGAGGCACAGCACTTTGGTCGTGGTGCGGAAGCTTTATTACAATCAGCACAGGCACCTTCGTCGGTACAAGCGGCTCAGGTTATCGTGAATAAACCTATTCAGTGGAGTATTCCCAATGGTGCCAAGTTACGCTTTAAGCTACGGGCTAATCCGATTAAGACTATCAAAGACGGGGAACAGCGCCGTGATCGTAATGGAAGGGTCAAATGTTGCCGAGTGCCGCTTATCCATGAGGAGGAGCAGTTGCAGTGGTTATCACGCAAATTGGCAGGAGCTGCGCTGTTATCGACGGTATGGGTGACACCGGAGTCCCCAATCTATTTTTGCAAAGATGATATTAAGGGGAAAATTCAGCCAATAAGTTTTGAAGGACAACTCATTGTACAGGAAGGTGATGTTTTTGCCTCTCTTTTGCGTCAAGGAATTGGGCCGGCTAAAGCCATGGGATGTGGTTTACTCTCTTTGGCGCTTGGTTAGAATTTTATTGTTGATGACTAGCCTTTTGGGATTGGGAAATTCTTTTAGTAACATAGCTGCTGAGCGTTGGAGATAAAAATATTTCGTATTGGAAATTTTGGTAGATTGGCATGGGTTTTAGTGTTGTTTTTTTAACATTATGAAAAATCAGTGTTTTTATATTTGATAAAATGAAGTTTTTAGGTAAAAAACGTGGTGGAATTTTTTCTGTTAAAAAAGTTCTTTAAAAACATAATAATAGAGTTGGTCTGTTCCCCATGTGTATGGGGATAAACCGTCACTATTCCGCCGGGTGTTTGTATCTTTTTAACTGTTCCCCATGTGTATGGGGATAAACCGCAATCTTCCCAAACATTCATCACCTCAGACTCCTGTTCCCCATGTGTATGGGGATAAACCGCGATTAAAGCTCTGGATGATCTGGATAAGAAACTGTTCCCCATGTGTATGGGGATAAACCGAATATGTCTTTTGCGTCGGCTTCTTCGGCTTACTGTTCCCCATGTGTATGGGGATAAACCGTCTATACCTCGGCGGAAATTAACCTAGATTTTCTGTTCCCCATGTGTATGGGGATAAACCGTATGTCGTTGGCGGGCGTTATTCGGCAGTGAACTGTTCCCCATGTGTATGGGGATAAACCGGGGAATACTTACATTTTGAATACAATGATATTCCCTGTTCCCCATGTGTATGGGGATAAACCGGCGGTACGCTGCATGTTACGTGCACTAACAAACCTGTTCCCCATGTGTATGGGGATAAACCGTCCGAAATCTTCCGAATTAACCGTGTTGCCGGCTGTTCCCCATGTGTATGGGGATAAACCGCTCGCGAAAGACAAATCCACCGGGCGTATGGACTGTTCCCCATGTGTATGGGGATAAACCGCCCTTCTGTGGCTTGTCCGTGGGTCTCACCAACTGTTCCCCATGTGTACTGGCAGAAACCGCCGGGGCAGGGCATCTTACTATGCCACCGCGTCTGTTCCCCATGTGTATGGGGATAAACCGGCCACTATCTTGAAGTACTTCTGCTTTCTGGTCTGTTCCCCATGTGTATGGGGATAAACCGGCCACTATCTTGAAGTACTTCTGCTTTCTGGTCTGTTCCCCATGTGTATGGGGATAAACCGGTCGCCGACTCATTGAGCAATGCAGACGGCAACTGTTCCCCATGTGTATGGGGATAAACCGATATAGCAAACCTATATAATAACCTCATGATACTGTTCCCCATGTGTATGGGGATAAACCGCAAATTCACCATGAAGATCTACGGCTGCCATGCTGTTCCCCATGTGTATGGGGATAAACCGACGTGGAAAGGCTTACGCACTGATGAGCGTGTCTGTTCCCCATGTGTATGGGGATAAACCGCTTTCACCTTCGGCGATCCGGTGCCGGTGCTGCTGTTCCCCATGTGTATGGGGATAAACCGTGGATTCAGGACGTTAAATCGTGGTGGGACAGCTGTTCCCCATGTGTATGGGGATAAACCGTCCGTCGCCGCACCCGATATTCCGGTGCGTATCTGTTCCCCATGTGTATGGGGATAAACCGGTAGCAACCGATAAATGGGGTGCTAAAGCGGACTGTTCCCCATGTGTATGGGGATAAACCGGTAGCAACCGATAAATGGGGTGCTAAAGCGGACTGTTCCCCATGTGTATGGGGATAAACCGTAAAGGCACAAGCTTTACAGAATCCAGAGGTACTGTTCCCCATATATATGGAGCTAAAATTGGAAACAGGAGTGAACGGACTCGCATTGAAATAAATTGACTCGATTCTGTCTTCTGTTGGCAGTAATTTTAACTTTCTATATATGAATATCCTGTGGTTATTGAGCCAACCCATGCATATAGGGATAATCCAGTAATAGCGTTCATCAATGAGTTTGTTGCGGTTAAATGATGTTCTTATATAGCTGAATCAAAATAATTAGACATATCTCACATACGTCATAAACAGCTCGTCAATTGAACACCTTTCTCGCGTCTTCTTATCGCTTTGATTTCAGCCCATTTCGGTTCGATGGGATTCAAATCCGGGCTGTAAGGGGGTAACCATTCCAACAGGCAACCGTGGTCTGCTACCGCTTTTATCGTGTCATGCCGTTTATGGAATGAGGCATTATCCATGACAATCACGGCCCCGCTGGGGAGCTTGGGCAGCAAATCTTGTGTCATCCAGGCATGAAAGACATCCGCATTAATGCTTCCCGAAAATAAGCTTAAGGTCACGAAGGTTTTTTTGAGGAGCGCGCCAATGACATTTATGCGGCCTTTGGCCTGCCAATCGTGTGTCCCGAAGCAGCGCCGCCCTTTCGCCGAATAGCCGTGTGTACGGGGCATAGACTGGGCAAAACCGCTTTCATCCAGATAAACAATCGGTTTCCCCGCTTGCTCATAGTGGCCGATGCGTTCGATAAAAGCCTGACGAGCCTGAGCGTCAGCGTTGGGGTGCCTTAGCGTTTTTTTTGACCGTTATTTTCAGCCGTTTCAAGGCGTAGTGGATAGCAGACTGCGTGCCCCCCAGGCGTTTTGCTCTTTCCCATTGATAGTCATCGGGATAATTTTGGATATCGGTGAGAAGCGCTTCATCACTGATTTTCGTGGGCGGCTTATTCCGTGTCACACAGGGCTCTATTTTGTGATGCCACCGAAATAAGGTCCGCATAGAAAGATCAAAATGGTGACTCGTTTGTTCGAATGTCAACGAATACTTTTCTTTGTATGCCAATACTCGCTTTCGAAAATCCAGACTGTAGCCCATCGCACTTTATCCTTTGTTATGTGAATCTAGATATTATGTCATATTAATATGATTCTGCTATAGCTGTAGAATCATCAGGTCATGAGTATTGCTTCTCAATGTGATAAGTAGCTTGTGGAGATATATCAAATAGCTGCTTTTCTTATGTAGTTGTATGACATTACTAATTTTTTAGTGAAAAACACTCAGTGGTGATAGGCACTCGTAGGCGGTCAGAAACAACCTTTCAGTCGAGTTAAATTCCATTAAAAATCAGATAGATTAAAAATGTTTGAATGCATCCGATATGAAACTATTTCTATCCGGTAAAATTCAGCGCAAAATAGGGTGCGTTGTTACTATTCATAAAATAGTAATAAAAAATGACATATTGTCATTGTTTCGGCTTTCAATTTGGGCGTACTGCGTTTATGATGCGCGCTTCGTAATTTCAACCGGCGCCACTGGCTTTGAGCTTTAGCGGAGAAATGATGTCTCCTGCTAGCTAACACAGTCTTTTCCCGTGGCGGTTCTATCTGCATTATTCCAAGGGATAGATGATAGCATAAATGACTGAGAACACCTCTCTGACACCACTCGTTGAATTGAAAGCCTTGAGTAAGGGCTTCGACGGTAAACAAGTTATTTCACAGCTCGATCTGACAATCAATGATGGCGAGTTTCTGACCATTCTTGGGCCATCCGGTTGTGGCAAAACTACAGTACTTCGCCTGATTGCCGGGCTAGAAGATGCAGACCGCGGCAAAATTTTGCTGGAAGGGCAGGATATTACGGATATTCCTGCCGAGCACCGTTGCGTTAATACGGTTTTCCAAAGTTATGCCCTGTTCCCCCACATGACCGTATTTGAAAATGTCGCTTTTGGACTTCGGATGCAGAAAACACCGGAAAAAGAGATTGCTCCGCGTGTTGAGGAAGCATTACGCATGGTTCAGCTTGAAGAGTTTGCCCTGCGTAAACCTGCCCAGCTTTCCGGCGGCCAACAGCAACGTGTGGCGATTGCCCGTGCGGTTGTCAATAAACCGAAAGTTTTGCTGTTGGATGAATCGCTGTCCGCGCTCGATTACAAGTTGCGCAAGCAGATGCAAAATGAGCTAAAGGCGCTCCAGCGTAAGCTTGGCATTACTTTTATCTTTGTGACCCACGATCAGGAAGAGGCTCTGGTTATGTCAGACCGTATCGTGGTTATGCGTAACGGGCGTATTGAACAGGATGGCTCTCCGCGTGAGATTTACGAAGAGCCGAAAAACCTGTTTGTTGCCCGTTTTATCGGCGAAATCAATATCTTTGATGCTAAAGTGCTGCATCGTATTGATGATCAACGGATACGCGCCAATGTCGAAGGCCATGAGTGTGATATTTTCACCTCGCTGCCAGTGACCGTTGGGCAAACGTTGAAAGTCTTGCTACGCCCGGAAGACCTGCGCGTGGAAGAGATCAATAACGGTGAGCAGGTATCGGGACTGATTGGTTACGTCCGTGAGCGTAACTACAAGGGCATGACGCTGGACTCCGTGGTCGAAATGGAAAATGGCAAGATGGTCATGGTGAGCGAATTCTTCAACGAAGACGATCCTGATGTTGACCATTCTCTGAACCAGAAGATTGCGGTCACTTGGGTAGAAAGCTGGGAGGTTGTGCTGGTCGATGAAGAAGACGCGTAAACTATTCCAGAATATCGTCATTACGGGCATCGTATCCTGGCTGATGCTGTTCGTCTTTTTGCCGAACCTGATGATCATCGGAACCAGCTTCCTGACCCGTGATGACGCCAATTTAGTGCAGATGATATTCTCGCTGGATAACTATAGCCGATTGTTTGATCCGCTGTATGCCGAGGTGCTGCTGCATTCGCTGAATATGGCGATTATAGCGACGCTATGCTGTCTGGTGATTGGCTATCCGTTCGCTTTTTTCCTGGCTCGTATGCCAAAGAAACTGCGTTCCCTGATGCTATTCCTGTTGATCGTGCCGTTCTGGACGAACTCGTTAATCCGTATTTATGGCTTGAAGATGTTCCTCAGTACCCGCGGGTACTTGAATGATTTTCTGATGTGGGTGGGAATTATCGATAAGCCTTTTCGCATCATGTATACCCCCGAAGCGGTTGTGTTGGGGTTGGTTTACATCCTGCTGCCGTTTATGGTGATGCCGCTTTATTCCAGCATTGAGAAGCTGGATAAATCCTGTCTGGAAGCGGCACGCGATTTGGGGGCGGGGAAATTGCAGACTTTTATCCGCATCATTGTGCCATTGACCATGCCGGGCATTATCGCGGGTTGTTTGCTGGTATTGCTACCGGCGATGGGGCTGTTCTATGTGGCTGACTTGATGGGTGGGGCGAAGAACCTGCTGATCGGGAACGTGATTAAGAGCCAATTTCTCAATATCCGTGACTGGCCATTTGGGGCGGCGACCAGCATCTGTTTGACGTTGGTAATGGGATTGATGTTATTGGTTTATTATCGTGCGGCTAAGCTGCTGAACAAGAAGGTGGAACTGGAATGATCGGACGCCTGTTGCGCGGTGGCTTCATGACCATCGTTTATGCTTACCTGTATATCCCGATTATTATCCTGTTGGTAAGCTCGTTTAACCAATCACGCTTTGGCATTCATTGGCAGGGTTTTACCACTGAATGGTATAGCCTGCTATTCGCGAATGACAGTTTGCTTCAAGCGGCAGGCCATTCCCTGACGATGGCGGTCACATCCGCCACGTTTGCTACCTTGATTGGTTCCCTGACTGCGGTTGCCTTGTATCGTTATTCCTTCCGGGGCAAAAAGTTTGTTGGCGGTATGCTGTTTGTCGTGATGATGTCGCCGGATATCGTGATGGCGATTTCACTGCTGGTGCTGTTTATGCTACTCGGCGTTTCACTGGGATTCTGGTCACTGCTGTTTTCACATATCACTTTCTGCTTGCCGTTTGTGGTGATAACGGTGTACTCCCGCCTGAAAGATTTCGATGTCAAAATGCTGGAAGCGGCGCGTGATTTGGGCGCGGGTGAATTGACTATCCTGCGAAAAATCATCCTGCCGCTGGCGATGCCGGCGGTTATGGCGGGTTGGCTACTGAGCTTTACCCTATCGATGGATGATGTGGTTGTTTCTTCATTTGTGACGGGGCCAAGCTACGAGATTTTGCCACTTAAGATCTATTCAATGGTAAAAGTGGGAATTTCGCCAGAAGTGAACGCATTGGCAACGATTTTATTACTTATGTCGTTGGTTTTGGTGCTGATTAGCCAATTTGTGATGCGTGATCGCACAGAAAAGTCTTAACCTTCTTTTAAGCGTGGTTGCGGGTTGACCACGCTTTTATTAGCAAGAATTAAGTCACTTTACCGCATTAAATGTCACTTTTATAATAGCCCCTTTTTCGGGGATAGGTTCACGCCGAACCTATATATGATACTAACGCACCAACTGCGAGGGGAAACACGACATGAAAAACAACATGAGAAAGTGGTTCTGTCTGTTAGCCGCTGGGATGATGGCATTAAGCATTGGTTCGGTGAATGCCGCTGCCGCTGATGATGGCAAGACGCTGTATTTCTACAACTGGACTGAATATGTTCCGCCTG
The DNA here is from genome assembly GCF_037996785.1 of Xenorhabdus thailandensis. Taxonomy (NCBI): domain Bacteria; kingdom Pseudomonadati; phylum Pseudomonadota; class Gammaproteobacteria; order Enterobacterales; family Morganellaceae; genus Xenorhabdus; species Xenorhabdus thailandensis. The sequence continues at coordinate 53,518 of NZ_JBBMXF010000007.1, read as the reverse complement.
GTTTGCTCAACCAGTTCACCAAAGAGACTGGGATTAAGGTGATTTATTCCACCTATGAATCCAATGAGAGCATGTACACCAAGCTGAAAACTTATAAAGACGGCGCTTATGATTTAGTGGTTCCATCCACTTACTTTATCTCAAAGATGAGTAAAGAAGGGATGTTGCAAAAAATCGATACCAGTAAATTGAGCAACTTCCATAACCTTGATCCCAACCTGCTCCATAAGTCTTTTGACCCGAATAACGAGTACTCTATCCCTTATATTTGGGGTGCAACGGCAATTGGCGTCAATGGCGATAATATTGATCCTAAATCCTTCTCTTCCTGGGCTGATCTTTGGAAACCAGAGTACAAAAACAGTTTAGTACTGACTGACGATGCGCGTGAAGTTTTCCAGATGGCATTGCTGAAATTGGGATATTCCGGCAATACCTCTGATCCGAAAGAGATTGAAGCTGCTTATCAGGAACTGAGAAAACTGATGCCAAATGTACTGGCATTTAATTCTGACAACCCTGCCAACCCATTTATGGAAGGCGAGGCGGATATCGGTATGATGTGGAACGGCTCTGCCTATGTTGCGCGTCAGGCTGGTACACCGGTTGAAATTATTTGGCCGAAAGAGGGCGGGATTTTCTGGATGGACAGCTTGGCTATTCCAGCGAATGCCAAGAATGTTGATGGCGCGATGAAATTGATTGATTTCTTGTTACGCCCGGAAATTGCGGCACAGGTTGCTAAGAAAATTGGCTACCCGACTCCAAATCTGGAAGCGAAAAAATTACTGCCGAAATCCATGACAGAAGATAAGACGTTGTATCCAGACGCTGAGGTGATAAAAAAAGGCGAATGGCAGAGTGATGTTGGCAATGCCAGTATCCTGTACGAAGAGTACTTCCAAAAATTGAAAGCAGGTCAATGACCGAATTATTGGGGAGCTTTGGCTCCCCTTTTTAACAATTTCCCCGTATATCCTCGCCCAATGCGGGCGGGGATATACGGGGGAGCTAGTCCGGGGTTTGTTGCGCTCTGACGTAGTTTTTCAATGTCTCTATCGTGACACCCCCCCGTACTACATGCAAAATAAGAGCGCGACCATAACGCACCAGACTTGGACTGACGTGGTAATTGAGCATTCAATCGACGAACATAACGACTACTGATCGATTTCAAATTATTCACTAGCACACTGACGGCAAGTTTTGGCGGGTAAGCGACGAGTACGTGAACGTGATCTGCCTCGCCATCCATTTCTAAGATATCAATTTCAAGCCGTTCAGCAGCCGATAAAAACGCATCCTGTATCTGACTAACCATCGTGCTATTCAGTAATTTTCAGAAACGCGCCCGTTATCCTCGATTCAAAAGTAAACATGGCAAACAGTCCAGCTACCATTGCAGCAGTCTGAAAGTGACCGCGGAGAGTATAAAAATTCCGAAAATTTCTGCGATAAAAGCCAAAATCCATCGGGAAATATCAGGCGCGATAAAAAATATTACGATCATCCGCTCGGCTACGGGCAAATATTATGCGTCAATCCTGAGTGAAAAGCCGGAGACTGCGCCGGAAAAGCCGACAAAGATAGCGACTGTCACGGGACTGGATATGGGGTTATCCCACTTTGCTATTCAATCAGATGGTCACAAAGTCGCGAACCCGCGTCCCCTGCTCCGGAACAGCCGCAATCTGCGGCGAAAACAAAAAGCCCTTTCACGGAAACAGAAAGGGAGCGCGAACCGGGCAAAAGCCCGCTTGCAGATAGCGAAGTGCCATGAGCATGTGGCTAATACCCGCGCCGATTTTCAGCATAAACTCTCCCGTACACTGGTTGACGAAAACCAAGCAATCATTGTCGAGACACTGAAAATCAAAAATATGATGAAGAATCACCCACTCGCCCGTGCTATAGGCGATGCAAGCTGGCACAGTTTTATCAACAAGCTGGCTTACAAAGCTGAGCAGAAGGGGGTTCATCTGGTCAGACTGAGGCAGGGGTTCGCCAGCAGTAAACTCTGCCATTGTTGTGGCTACAAGATGCCGGACATGCCGCTGCGCCAGCGTTTATGGTCATGCCCGGAATGTGGTACGGCGCATGACAGGGATATCAATGCAGCCCTCAATATCCGACATAAAGGGATACTGGCATTACAGGTGGCGGGACACGTCGTTTCTGCCCACGGAGGCTTGCGTAAATCCGTTGCACCAACGGTTGTAGCCTGAGAAGTGGGAAGCCTTGCCGTTTACGGCGGGGAGCAGTCACTTATATGACCCATATCGAATGCAGAATGAGTAACGGTATTGCGATCATGCTCGCAAAAGTGACGAGAGGCAAGATCTTGGTTTGGAAGAAATTTATGGTAGCTATATAAAGACTCGTTGAAAATGGTGTATAGACAGTAAAAACATATTGATATACACCTTTAGTTAGTTATTTCAATTAGCAGTATTATTCATTCTGAATGAATGCTTCTTATCCAGAATAATAAACTCGTTATTTTTACTTTTAATATATATATTGGTTATTTGATATTTTACTTTAATTTAAAAAGCAATAAAAATATTGGACTAATGCTTGTTAAAATTTTATGTTGACGCTATTTAATTTTAATTAACCAATGAAACAAAAACTATAAATGACTATTCATTATTAATGAAATCAAGTCAGTTTATTTGTCAATTAACATTGACCTTTATTTTACATATAGACAACAAACGCCATGATTAAATCTCATAATGTGTTTTTTGTATTAAAAAAATTTTATGATACTGAAATTATAAACTGAGAAATTTTTTTTGTTTTTCAAGTAACTGCATTGAATATTTCAATTTAGTAATATGATGTGTCATAAATATAGACTTCCTGTTTAATCGGCTATCTGATAAATATTCATTTATTCTCACCCTACTCAGAATTCACTTCATATTCTGGCAAATAACTTAAACAAAAAATTAACACTTGGAAGTTATAAAAAATGAAAAATATAAATGAATTGATCCCATTGAAGATCATTGCGTCTGGTATTGCCTTACCAGAAAACAAAGTGTATTCATCCGATTTAGATTTAAGGCTTAATAAGCCGAAGGGTTTTGTCGAAAAACATTCTGGAATAGAGTATCGCTATCATTCGAATTATGAAGCATCTCCAGCTAAATTAGCCGCAGATGCACTGCATAATACGTTAGATACACATCAAATCTCGCCAGATTCAATTGATTTACTGATTTCAGCTTCGGCTATCCCGATTCAAGCCTTACCTTATTCTGCGGCACATATTTTAAACGAGAGTCGGTTAAAGGCAGGAACCGCCTGTTTTGATATTAATGCAAGCTGCGTGAGTTTTATCTCTGCACTGGATATTGCGAGTGGATTGCTGGCAACCCGGCAGTATCGGCGGATTGCTATTGTTTCTTCGGAGATGGCTTCCCGTGGAATTGACTGGTCGCATCAAGAATCCTCACTGATTTTTGGTGATGGGGCGGCTTGTGTGATCGTTGAAAAAGGGGATGGGAAAAGTGGGATTGTGACCTACAAACATGAAACCTACCCAGAAGGCCTTGAATTATGTGAGATCCGGGCTGGCGGAACCCGCAAGAATCTGCGTGCAGGTATGGAAGATAGCGATTTCCTGTTCCAGATGCAGGGTAAGCCGCTGTTTAAACTAACCGCCTCATTGATTGAAGAATTTACAGCGCGTGTATTGGGGAGTGCCAATCTTGCCATGTCCGATATCGATACTGTGATACCTCATCAGGCAAGCCATTTGGGATTGAAACATATTCTCAAGCGCTTGAATATCAAAGATGAGAGATTTGTGAATATCTATCGTTATCGTGGTAATCAGGTTGCGGCATCTATTCCAAGCGCACTGCATGAAGCCATCATGACAGATCGCTATTATGGCCGTGATTATGTGATGTTGCTTGGTACAGCGGCTGGGCTTTCGTTAAGTGAGATGATTTTAATACCATGAAAATTCTTGTAACCGGAGCCACGAGTGGTTTAGGTCGTAATGCCGTTGATTACCTGTTATCCCGTGGCGAGGCGGTGGTGGCAACCGGACGTGATCCGCAGGCGGGAAGGGAATTGTCTCGATTGGGGGCGGAATTTCGCCGTGCTGAGCTGGCGACGTTAACGAAGGAGCAAGCCATCGGGCTGATGTCAGAGTGTGACGCAGTCTGGCATTGCGCCGCCAAATCTTCTCCCTGGGGCGATCCTGATGAGTTTGAACGTATCAATGTGGCTGCGACACAGATTTTGGCACAGGCGGCTGGCATATGTGGTATCCAGCGATTTGTCCATATTTCTACTCCAGCTGTGTATTTTAATTTTTCCCACCAACAGCATGTTACCGAACATCAGCGCAGCCAGCGTTTCGCCAATGATTATGCCCGAACCAAGTTTCTGGCGGAAGAGAGCATACGTCAATTGATCCCCCGCTATCCTGACACGACTTACATTATCCTGCGCCCCCGTGGGTTATTTGGCCCGCATGACAGAGTATTGTTGCCGCGTTTGTTGTCTCAGGTTAAAGCCAGCAAAGGCGTTGTTGCTTTGCCAGCAGGGGGAAGGAATGCTCTGGATCTCACTTACGTCATGAATGTTGTTCATGCCATGTTATTGGCAACTCACCGTGAAGGCATACAAAGTGGGGCGATATATAACATTACTAATCAACAACCACAGCCATTGGCGAAGATCTTAGGGCAGTTATTTGATGATATTGTTAGCTGCCTGGTCACCAACGAATTACCGTGAACTGCGCGGGCCTGCAAAGTTGGCGAATCTTATTATGGATGACAGCCGTGCCTATTACGAAACACTGAATAAGCTGCATCACATTGACCAAAAACAGATCCCTATCCAGCTCTGCCATGAGGGAGATTTGGAATGATATTTAAAACATTTTGGTACTATTGGCGAGCCAAAAAACGGTGGAAATTCACCAACCGACAGCAGCTTGAGCAACACCAATTGAGAGAATTGGCGCGATTCAGGCATAGGGTTCTGGCGAAAAGCGGGGACATCAGGACAACGAGGTCTTTTCGTTGCCAGCCCGAAAGAGCGGAGCATTTGGGCGGGAACCCTGCTTGCCAAAATGCTACCAAACGGCTTATTTCACGGTGAGCGAGTTGCGCTGTTTTTACGGGCGGGGAATAATCTCTACGAGAGTGTCCAGAACCGTTGGATATCCTTCCGTTTTTTTGACTTGTTTGCTGACTTTAATCAGCAGGTACAAGCATTAGTCGCGTATCAACCCACTATTATTGTCGCGCCCGCCCAGGTGTTGCGGGCATTGGCATTGAAGATCCAGCAAGGTGAAACATCATTACCGCCGGTTAAAGTGATCTCGGTGGCAGAAGTGCTGGAACCGCAAGATCGCCAACTGTTGCAGGCCGTATTCAGGAACGTAGGAGAAATTTATCAGGCAACGGAAGGTTTTCTGGCGTGTACTTGCTCGCATGGGACGCTGCACCTTAATGAAGAGTTTTTGCATATTGAGCCGAAATGGATAGATGAATCGCGTTTTAACCCGATTATTACTGATTTTACCCGTGAAACGCAGCCTATTGTACGTTATCAGCTTGATGATATTTTGGTGGTGAGAAAAAAAGCTTGTGCGTGCGGTAACCCTGCATTGGCGATAGAGCGCATCGAAGGGCGTAATGATGATCAGTTAATTTTACCTGCACTTACAGGAGGAACAGTCAGTATTTTCGCTGATCCTTGTTCGCGGATCATTGCCAATACTCTGCCGTTAACGAGCGATTATCGGTTAACCCAGGCGGGATTGTCGCTGAAACTGGAAGGGGATTGTAGCATCGAAGTCCTCCAGCACTGCCAGTCAGCGCTGTCAGACTATTTTGCCAAACAAGGGGTGGATATCGATAAAATTGAATGGCAGTGCGTATCGCAGGTGATACTGCCGGATCTGTTTAATAAGCGTCGCCGGATTATCAGGTGCGCCGTAAAACCCCGTCCTTCAGAGGGTGTCAATAAGAGGAAGGAATAATCGGGGGCGAGCTGCGGGCGATTAATAATTGCTCGCAGTTTGGGTTAAATTAAGACAAATTAAGTAAGGTATATCCCGTTGATATATCCCTGAAAAGGGCTATGCTTTTCAATGAACTTAATTGGAAGATTTTATTTCGGAGGTCAGTATGGAAAAAACAACTGTCTTTAAAAGTAACCGTAGTCAGGCTGTACGCTTGCCCAAAGCTGTTGCTTTACCGGAAGATGTAAAACATGTTGATATTATTGCTATCGGTCGAACTCGTATCATAACTCCAGCAGGAGAGGGATGGGATAGTTGGTTTGATGGCGAAAATGTTACCCCTGATTTTATGACTGACAGGCAGCAGCCAAGTGAACAGCTCAGGGAAGAATTTTGATGATTAAATATATGCTTGATACCAATATTTGTATTTATACTATCAAGAATAAACCACAGAAAGTCAGAGACGCTTTTTATCAACATTATGGCCAGCTTTGCATCAGCTTTGTAACATTGATGGAGTTAATTTATGGTTCTGAAAGATCAGAAAATCCTAAAAAAAATCTGGATATTATTGAGGGATTCGCTGCACGTTTGGAAATCATGAACTATGGTTTTGATGCTGCTGCTCATACAGGACAAATACGTGCTGAATTAGCAAAAAAGGGAAAACCTATTGGCCCCTATGACAGTATGATTGCAGGCCATGCCCGCTCACTGGGTATGGTTCTTGTGACAAATAATACCCGTGAATTTGAACGGGTTTTGGGGTTAAGAATTGAAGATTGGGTGATAGCGTCCTTCTCGTAACAATAAGTCCTTTCCAACGGTTTTACCACCTTCCACTTCTGTGATTGCCTGGTTTAAGCGGGCTGCATTTTTGGTACTTGCCATCAAATAGGCAGTTTTTTCATAACCATTTTCAAGTTACCGCCAATAACACGGTAACTTGAAATTTATCGCCAAATAAATTTTTCTCTGAAAAATAAATATTAAGAACACATCATTAAAATCCCCTATTTGATTGAATATCAAGCCTGATTTTTTATGCTAATTCGCATTTCATGTAATAACCGGCCATTCAAAATAGCAAGCGATAACTTCTTATTATCAACTAATAAAAACTTTTCATTAAGCAGATTAGTAATAAGTCACCTAATGTATCTTAAGTGCACAAAAAGGTTAATTTTTTATTCTTATTCAATGTTGGGACATCAAATATTCTATGAGGTACTATATATGAGCTCATATATTAGTAAGAAGTTCATTAGATCTTCGCTATATATAGGTTCTTTGTTTTTGCCATTTATCGCAACGAATACATTGGCTATAGGTGAGAAAAACACTGAACATCAAACACAGAAAGTGGCAGATGAAAATCAGTTAGAGAATAGGGAAGATACTACAGCCGGTTTAATTGCGCAAAATATTCAGACGGTAAGTCGGGTTCTGTCGTCTTCACCTTCCCAACTTACCGAACAAGCTAAATCCTACGCGTTAGGAAAAGTCAATGGGATAATATCCAGTGAAACCCAGAAATGGTTATCCCAGTTTGGGACAGCCAGAATTAATTTTGCCCTTGATAGAAAAGGCAAACTGGATAATGGCTCCCTGGATCTGTTGCTGCCGCTCTACGACAATAAAGCCGATTGGTTGGTTTTCTCCCAATTTGGTTATCGCAATAAAGACAGCCGCCATACCGTGAATGTCGGTGTGGGTGGCCGTTATTTTACGCCTACTTGGATGTACGGGTTGAATACTTTCTATGACCATGATGTCACCGGTAAAAATCAGCGCATCGGTGTAGGTGCAGAAGCCTGGACAGATTATATCAAATTTTCGGTCAACTCATACTTGCGTCTGACTGACTGGCGTCAGTCATTGGAAAAACAGGATTGGGAAGAGCGTGCGGCCAACGGCTTTGATCTTCAAGGCGAATTCTATTTACCTGCTTACCCGAACCTGGGTGGTAAGTTAGGCTTTGAACAATACTTTGGTGATAACGTTGAGTTGTTCAATCGTGGTAGTAAACAGAAAAACCCCAGCCTGGGTAGAGTTGGCCTGAACTATACGCCGATTCCGTTGGTGACAATGGGGGTAGACTACAAATATGGTGGCAGCGGGCACAGTGAAACTTTGTTCCAGGCCAACCTGAATTATCGCTTTGGAGTACCTTGGGGAGTACAGTTCTCGCCTGATAGTGTTGCTTCCATGCGTACATTGGCAGGTAGCCGCTATGACCTAGTGGAAAGAAACAACCATATTGTGCTTGATCACAGGAAGAAGCCAGATGAACTGCAATTAGCGTTGTCGCAAAACAACATCGTTGGTTATAGCCAGCAAGCATGGCCAGCGCCAATACAGATAGCGGCTAACATAAAATCAAACGTCAAGAATATAATATTTCAGGCAGATAACGCATTTACCAAAAATGGAGGCGGTATTTCCAAAGTGGGTGGCGGTAATGAGTTAATTGCGCTTGTATTGCCTAAATATATTCCTAATGGACAGAATACGCATACGATCAATATCTTTGCGGAAGGAAATAACGGTGAGGTCAGCAAGCCAGCTATTTTGAATGTGACAGTCCAGCCTTTTGTTGTCAGACAATTTAAGACTGAACAATTAACAAATTCTGCTGCGGGTGATAAGGGCGGTTATAAATTACTGGCAACAATCGCTCATGGTACAACCGATAAAGATATTATCCGCAATGGCGTGATTGATAATGTCACCTGGTCGATTGAGCCACAAAGTAAGGATGTCAGTCTGGATTGGGAAAACCCCAGCAAAACCAATTCTCAGGGACAATTGCAGGCAACGGTAACGACCTCCCAGCCGCTGAAAGATGTGAAAGTCTTCCTGGAAATACCTGGAATGCCAAAAACCCATGTTGGTGATATTGGCTTTAGTGGCCTGATTTCTGACTTTAAGGTTCAATCCGTTACTCCGTTCGTATCAGGGCCACTGCTCGTTGGAGATAATGGCTATACCTTTACAGCCGTTGTAAAAGATAAGAATGGTACTGCCCTGAAAAATCAGAAGGTGGATGTTAAGTGGTATCCTGAGACATTACCGGATGGTATGAAGTGGTCGTCAGTACAAAACACTACAAATACCGAAGGGAAATTGTTTGCTACCTTAACCAGTACCAAACCTGTAAAAGATATTAAAGTCGGTGCATCAATTGATGACGGTAAAACGACGACATTCGCTGAAAAACCCGTGGCTTTCGTCGGTGATATTAAGATTGGTGACTTCGTAGTGACACCGGATAAGGATCTCGATGGTGACGGACAAAAGGCTTATTTGTATAAAGCAAAAATTAAGGATGCTACCACTGATTTAGCTATACCAAATCTGACCTTTGATCACGATAAGGTGATTTGGAGCGTGGTTAATGACAAGTTTGACCACAATAAACTAGTAGAGGAAGGTAAGCTGGTGTTCGGCAATAAACAGCTCACCACGGATGATCAAGGATACCTGACGACAACGTTGACCAGTTCTGTCGGTGTTGACAATGTCAATGTCAAGCTGGAGCTTATGAATAAAGAAGGAAAACATGAATCGATTGCTAACACTACCGTGAAATTTAAATCGGTAGATCAGCCTGTTGGGTTGTATATTTACAGTGCAAATAACAATCCATCTGCCAATCACTTCTACAAGAGTGGTGAGAATAGACCTTATAACGTCTTCAACGGGTTAATAGCAGAGCTACGACTTGATCAAGATACGCCTGTTTTTACGCCTGGTGGCGATGAAGAAGGCTATTTTGAAATAGTTACAGGGAGCGCATTGCTTTCAGATGGAGCTTCTAAATTATCCGGTAAATTCCATTTTGCCGGCGACGATGCTTGGAGTTCTCTGACAGCGACAACGATCAAGTTGACTACTACTAACAAACGGACAGGAGCAATACAAACCTATACTTATACAGTAAAACCACGGCGTTATTTTGTCGGTTACTATTCGTATCCCCCTCTGTATACTGATTGCATCGCTGCAGCGAATGGAATTACTGGTAAGAATCAGGTCATGCGAGCGAAGTTGTCGGATGTGTATCCAGCATCCACGAAAGGTGATCCTAAGTATAGGGACGTCACTATATTAAGAGATGGCACGACGCTACTTGAAGAGTTTCCTAATATAATGGATTGGGGGCTTCTTAGAAGTACTGTCCCTAATATAATTGTGTATAACGACGTGTTTGACCTCATAGCAAACAATTCTGGAACCGGAGGTCAGGGACCTGTTGGGATTAATGTTAATAATCCAGAACAACTTGACTTTTCACCAAAAGGACCTGGGTTGCTTTGTATGTCAACCATGGTAGACCAGTAAGATAAGTGATAAAAAACACAGGCTCAAAATTAGAGTCTGTGTTTATTTAGATCGCTGACAAACCCATTTAAAATAGAGAGGTTTGTTTTTTTATTCCAGTGCGCCGTAAAACTTCGGCTTTCAGAGTATGTCAAAATCAATGTAATTGAGGATCTAAAATATCTATGACTTTGGATAATATTTCATCAACAACGCTGGGTTCAGCTTGTGCTGAATAGGTCGCTTTTCTTTCATTCAAATCAAGTGAACGAATTTGGTAACAAAGCACAACACCGGTAATTTTTCCGGTATCGGTACTTGAGCCATCGAGATATACCGTGACCGCTTCAGAGCGTGCTAACCCTCCTCCGCTGGTAATTGGAACGCAAAGTGCAGTACCTAGCTTTTGATTCAGTGCAAATTCAGAGATAACCAGATAGTAATGCGCTCCTTTAAACTCTCTTCCGCTAACAGGATCACCGTTAGTGTGCCAGATTTCACCCTTGCCTGGGACATTCCTTTTACGCACCATTAAATCACCTCATGACCAACAGGGTGAGAATTCAGTTCGTCGGCGGTGGCTTCGTTGAAAGTTTGCACCTCTGTTTCATCAATTCCTTGCAGCAACTCAGAAAGAGACTTTCGGCCTCTGGCAATTCTACCCGCTGGTTTGATGCTTATTGTGTCTCCTGATGGTGTTATATCCAATGTCATGCCGACAGACCATCCCATTACTGTTGCAACTTCACTAGGGATGGTGACAACGACAGCTCCACCCTGTTGACGTAAACGCGTTATTGCCATGATGACCCTCCAATAAATATGTAACTTTATCTCACACATTGATTGTATCATAAGTTTCACAAAGTCACACTCCTGAAACAAGATAAAGATCTTGATTATAGGTTTTAATCTATATAGTATTACGTCTATATTGTGTAAGGAGCAATCATGTGGACCATCGAGACAACGGACACCTTTGATGAGTGGTTCTATACTCTAGATGACACCGACCGTGCCAACGTTCTGGCTTCAATGATGGTGCTTCGAAAACGAGGTCCGATGTTACCCAGGCCATACGCAGACACCGTTAAGGGTTCATTCTACAGCAACATGAAAGAGCTGCGGGTTCAAAGTAAAGGAGAACCAATCCGAGCATTCTTTGCGTTCGATCCTAAACGCAAAGGAATTCTTCTTTGTGCCGGTAACAAGAACGGAAATGAGAAAAGGTTTTACGAAATTATGATCCCGATTGCTGACCGCGAATTCACGGCGCATCTGGAGAAATTGAAGAAGGAGTAAACAATTATGGCAAGAACTCTTGACCAAATACTGGCGAGTGAAAAGCCCGAAGTTGTTGCCAACGCACAAAAAGCAGCGACTGAGATGTTGCTTAACATCCATCTGGCAGAACTTCGCGAACGCATGAATCTGACTCAAGGCGACATCGCTGTGGCTCTCGGCATTAAGCAACCGACTGTCTCCGATATGGAGAAACCTGGCCGCGATTTGAAGCTATCTTCTCTCAAACGTTACGTGGAAGCATCCGGTGGCAAGTTACGTATCGACGTAGAGTTACCCGACGGTACACACTACGGCTTTGTAGTTTAATCTAAAACACAGGCTCAAAATTAGAGCCTGTGTTTATTTTTATTACATTTGCAATATTTTGATATTATCGCTCTTAACAACGATTTTACTGCGTCTTTGCTGCCTCCAGCGCTTGCGCGAGGTCGGCAATAATATCATCGCTATGTTCGATACCTATGGATAAGCGAATTAAATCACGTGAAACGCCCGCTTTTACCATTTCTTCATCATTTAGCTGACGATGGGTTGTTGAGGCTGGATGACAAGCCAGAGATTTAGCATCACCAATATTAACCAAACGAACAATCAATTGCAGGGCATCGATAAAGCGTACACCTGCTTCTTCTCCGCCTTTAATGCCGAAAGACAGAATAGACGCTGGCTTGCCCCCCATATAACGGATAGCCAAATCATGTTCAGGATGTGCAGGCAATCCCGCATAGTTCACCCAGGATACCTGAGGATGTTTTTCCAGATATTGTGCGATTTTCAGGGCGTTTTCAGTATGGCGCTCCATCCGTAACGCCAATGTTTCCAGCCCCTGTAACATCAAAAAGGCATTGAATGGCGACAAGGCCGCGCCTGTGCTACGCAGTGGCCCAACACGACAGCGAGCGATAAAGGCAGCGGCACCAAAATGTTCGGTATAGGTTATGCCGTGATACGAAGGATCTGGTGTGCCTAAAATGGCAAAACGATCCTGATGCGCCATCCAGGGGAATTTGCCTGAATCGACGATCATCCCACCAATTGAGGTGCCATGTCCGCCAATATATTTGGTCAGGGAATGGATGATAATATCGGCGCCATGTTCAAATGGGCGGCATAAATAGGGCGTTGCGACGGTATTATCGACAATAAGAGGAATGCCGTGTCGATGGGCAATATCTGCCAGAGCCTGGATATCAATGATATTCCCACTTGGGTTAGTGATGGATTCGCAATAGACGGCTTTGGTTCTTTTATCGATCAGGGTGTCAATGACAGCGAGATTGTCATGATCAACAAAACGGGTTTCAATCCCCATAGTTGGGAAACTGTGTGCCATCAGGTTATAAGTTCCGCCATATAATTTTGCGACAGAGACAATATTATCCCCCACCGTGGCGATGGTTTGTATAGCGTAGGTGATTGCCGCCATGCCCGAAGCGACCGCAAGTGCACCGATACCACCTTCCAAAGCGGCGACACGTTTTTCCAATACATCATTGGTTGGATTCATGATGCGGGAGTAAATATTACCTTCCACTTTTAAATCAAACAGATCAGCACCATGTTGGGAATCATCAAAAGCGTAGGAAGTAGTCTGGTAAATTGGGACAGCAACGGCTTTGGTTGTTGGATCGGGTGAATAACCTGCGTGGATGGATAAAGTTTCTAATTTCATTGCCATTTCCTTTAGTTAAGTGAAGTGGTACTGACGTTTGAGACTAACAATTAAAAATAGTAACGCGTTTGTTTTGACTTTGTTGATATCAAAAAATGATTCTGAATCAATAATTCAATATTACTCTCATTTTTTGCATTTTATCCGATTGCCTTACAAGAACTATCTATACCTTAAATAGTTAAAACATTTAATAAATATAAAAGGTGATTATTGATGATTGGCTCAGCATACAGCATTGATGGATTTAATATCGGTGTCGGTTAGCGTTTTTAATATATCTGCTGCCGCAATAGGGGGTAATTTCGGCGGCGAATATAAAAGGCTACAGGAGCGTAGCCTTGAATTTAGGATGGAGATTTGGAAAATTTATTTATCGTACCAACTAAGGTAGAAATGCTTAGCTTTACTATGTTCTTGATTCATTATGGAGCATATATTTATAACATCAAAATTCTGATCAGCATAACAATTATAAAAAACAATGACTTTATTTCCGATTACCATAGGATTAGATGTAATTTTGTCCGAAGGATCAATGGGTATATAACCATCGGAAAAGTGAAAAAGCTTATAGGTTCTATCATCGATTGTTATATAAAGATCTTTGCTAAGTAACTCTACCGTTTCTTGACAATTATCTTCATTACAAGATACGATAAATGTTAAATTCCACAACTTACTTAAACCACCTATCCTTAGTCCGCAAGCAAATCCTACAATTTCCTTAATTGTTGTCTTATTCTGGAAGTTAGATAGAGTACCGATATTATGAAATTCGTGTATTCCTCTACTATAGTCAAAATGGCGGACTACGTCCCATGTTTCTTCGGTAGTATATCCGCTATAATGATAATCAGGCGCACGCGGTAATCCTATTTTAAGATCAAAAGACATCCAATATGGTGCTGGTAATAGCAGTATTTTCCAATCACAAGCCATTAAATCTTCTTGGGTGGGTTTCCAGGGAAGCCAATAGCCATCTTTATTACTCTTCTCGATATAAGCAGTCCCATCACCTTCGCTATTCGCTACCGATTGATGGGCAAGGCGTATATGTTCTTTAGGAACATGCCAGCCAGTACGATATAATAGCTGTTTTCCTATATATACCTGACTTAGTGCCCATGCGAAAGAACCGATTGGCACAGTTATTTCGCCACAAAAACCTTCAAACTTATATTGATGAGGATTGAAAGGACATTTAAGGCTGGCATCCATATTTTCTGGTTTGTTGAGTTTAGACATAAATCCCTCACTTACTTATTCGTTAAAGTTCAAGGTAATTTCATCCTACTGTTAAACCGCTAGCTAATATTACTTAGGTTAAGTTTTTATTTCAATAATGTTAGATATAAAAGCAATATATATGGAATAAAATAGGGATTTGTATTATAAAATCTGATTATCTGCTGTGATGAATATCTGTTAGGTGGTAAATTTGAAGTTTGCTGCTAAAAAATTCCTCACTGAAATATAGCTTCTTGTTCAGCCTTTATATTGATTATAAAGGTGCATCCACGAAATAGTGACAAAAGTCATGGTATCAATAGATTTAATATCGATGTGGTTTATTGTTTCTGTTATAAAGATATCATGGCAATAAGGAATATTGAGGTATTGGGAGTTATTATAGCGGCAAAATATAAAGACCATGCAGGATGGCGCATAGCCTTAAATTTAGGATAGGGATTTGGGGAATTTATTTATATTACCAGCTAAAATGGAAATTTTGAGTCTTACCTATTTCCGCTATTTTATTGAATTCAGAAGTATTACCACTATATGTGGCAATTATAATAGCTTCGTGCACTGATACATTATTGAAGGCATAATTATAAGTCTTACCATTGAGCGTTATAGAAAGACTATTTTTTAGTAATTCTGCCGCCTTCTGATATCCATCTTCATAGCAGGATACGCCTACAATAACTTCATCAGAATCCCAGATAAAACCTGCAACTTCCCTAATCGTAGTTATATTATTCTGGAAATTAGATAAAGTACCACTACTCCTATTTCTTATTTTCGTCCCCCGAGGACGCATATCGTCGCTGATATATCCATTATAGATAGCGTCATCAAATAGACCCATTCCTACTTCAAGATCAAAAGACATCCAATTTGATTCTGGTAATTGCAGCAATTTCCAATCACAAGCCATCAAATCTTCTTGAGTTGGTTTCCAGGGAAGCCAATAACCATCTTGATCACTCTTCTCTATATAAGCAGGCCCATCACCATTGCCTTCACTATTATTCGCCACAGATTCATAAGCAAGGCGCATATGTTCTTTAGGGGCATTCCAACCATTACGATATAGCTGTTTTCCTAAATACACTTTGCTCAGTGCCCATGCGAAAGAACCGGCTGGTACAATGATATCTGCACCGTAATCCCTGTATTGGTCAGGATTGAATGGGCATTTAAGGCTGGCATTCATATTTTCTGGTTTACTGAGTTCAGACATAAATCCCTCACTTAATTATTCGTTAAAATTCAAGGTAATTTCATCCTACTGCTAAACCGCTAGTTTATCTTACTTAAGTGGCGTTTTTATTTCAATAATATGAAATATGGAAACAATAAATACGGAAGTAAAATCTGGCGTTATGTTATAAAGTCTATTTATCTGCTGTGGTAGATATCAGTTAAGTTGTAAATTTAAATTTTACTACTGAAAATTAATTTAAAGTCTTGGAGGATGTTTCTTTATAAAATGTACTCGCGAAATAATGACGAAAAGTTGCAATTTATAACACTAAATGAAATCACACGCATCTTGAAGTTGGATGGATATAAATATTATTACTGTAATAAAGAGTGTTTATTAAAGTTTTCTCTATTTGTTTTTAATGCGATGAAAAAGTAAGTCATCAACGGATTGAATACGTAATATTATTATGATACTGATTGTATATTTTATAAAAATAATTATCATTTAATGATTATTTTTAATAATACCATTAATTAATAGACTGATTATTTTTCACGGAATTTTTTAATTGACGGTAGATATAATGAATAAAAATAATAAGACTACACCCACACCCCATGATGCGGCTTTCAAAGGGTTTATGACTCAGATTGAAAACGCTAAAGATTTTTTTGACATCCACCTACCGGAAAAAATCAAGCAACTATGTGATCTTAGCACATTAACATTAACCAACTCGTCATTCATCGACCAACAGTTACGTTCGAGAATGTCGGATGTCCTCTATTCGGTGCAAACGCAACAGGGGGAGGGTTATATCTATGTCCTGGTTGAACACCAGTCTACCCCAGATAAAATAATGGCATGGCGAATGATGCATTATTCTTTTATGGCGATGAATCAGCATCTGCAACAGGGAAACAAGACACTGCCGCTGGTTGTACCCGTCTTGTTTTACCACGGTGAGCGCAGCCCTTATCCTTTCCAGCAAACCTGGACGCAATGCTTTCCGTTGCCCGAATTGGCGAAAGAGATATACTTTAATCCATTTCCGTTAGTCGATGTCACTGTGATTGATGATAATGAACTGGTGAATCATCGCAAAATCGCCGTGATGGAACTGGCGATGAAGCATAAAAATTTGCGGGAGGGGTTTAAGGCCGTGACCGCGTTATTGGCACAGGCCCTTAAGCACAATTATAATAGTGACAATGATGTGGTCACTATCCTTCATTACCTGTTTAACACGATGGATTCACCGCATTTTGAACAGATTATCCAGCAGCTGATTGAACAGACAGATAGTCGTCAGGAGGTGATTATGACTATTGCTCAACGATTACACGAAAAAGGCCGGAAAGAAGGCCTTCAACAAGGCCTTCAACAAGGTCTTCAACGAGGTATGCAACAAGGCCTTCAACAAGGTATGCAACAAGGTCTTCAACAAGGTATGCAACAAGGCGTACAACAAGGAGAAGAAAAGGGTCAGCGTAAGGCGCGACTGGAAATGGCACGTAACCTGTTAAAAAACGGTGTCAGTATTGAACTGGTGATGGAAAGCTCCGGTTTGAGCCGTGAAGAACTGCTTTCCTTGCAATAATCTCCTCATTTTTGTTCCCCTTTTCGCATCTCTTGCCTGCGCTTTTGGGCAGGTAAGATGTCAAATCTGCACTGAATGGATCTTTTCTGCATATAGCGGCTACTTGCATCTCCCTATTTCACGTAATGATACCCCTTCATAATTAATCACTCTGGTGGGCATATGACAAAAGGGGAACCCTTATGCAGGGCTTAAACAATAAAGTCGCTATTGTCACTGGTGGGGCTACCAAAATTGGGGCAACCGTTGCCAGGGTATTGAGTGAATATGGGGTGAAGGTTGCAATTTTTGATATTGATCAGGCAGGCGGGGAGAAAGCGGCCAGTCTGCAACCGGAATCCATCCGTTTCTGGCATGTTGATATTACTGACGACAATCAACTTTCTCAGGGAATACATGAGGTTGTTGCTTGTTATCACCGTCTGGACTACCTCATCAACCTTGCAGCGACTTATCTGGATGAGGGAGCCGCTTCCAGCCGTGAAACATGGTTGGCCGCCTTGAATATCAATGTGATCAGTGCCATCAGAACAG
Source organism: Xenorhabdus thailandensis (assembly GCF_037996785.1). Classification (NCBI taxonomy): domain Bacteria; kingdom Pseudomonadati; phylum Pseudomonadota; class Gammaproteobacteria; order Enterobacterales; family Morganellaceae; genus Xenorhabdus; species Xenorhabdus thailandensis. Next base: position 35,646 of record NZ_JBBMXF010000007.1, on the reverse strand, counting down.
CCCAATTTGTCCGGCCTTACCTCACTGCGGCGGGAGGCGGCGCCATTGTTAACTTCACCAGCATTTCTTCCTCAATTGCCCAGACAGGCCGCTGGTTATACCCCGCTTCAAAAGCCGCGTTACTGCAAATCACCCGTAGCATGGCAATGGATTATGCCGCTGACCACATCCGCGTTAATTCTGTTTCACCAGGGTGGACTTGGTCACGGGTTATGGATGAGTTAACCCAGGGGAAGCGACAGAAAGCCGATAACGTTGCCGCAGATTATCATCTGCTTGGTCGTGTCGGCGATCCCGAAGAAATTGCGCAGGTCGTGGCATTTCTCCTATCAGATTTAGCGAGTTTTGTAACCGGTGCGGATTATGCCGTTGATGGTGGTTATTCAGTAATGGGACCAGAACAGGCAAAACCTGCTATTCCACGGTTGGCGGAATAGGTTCAGTTCCGGCATCCAAAACAAAAGAGGAAAATACTATGCGTCGTATCGCTATCGTCGGAGGTGGACAGGCCGGGCTGCCTCTGGCTCTTGGTCTGCTTGACAAGGGCTATCAAGTCACTGTCGTCACCAACCGCACGCCTGATGATGTTCGTCATGGTCGGGTTCTGTCGAGTCAATGCATGTTTGATGCTTCTTTGCAGTTTGAACGTGATTTGGGATTGAATCAGTGGGAAACGCAATGCCCGCCCGTTGAAGGGATTGGTTTCACCGTGCCACATCCCGAAATTCCCCATGACAAGGCCATTGAATGGAGTGCACGGCTCGACAAATATGCGCAGGCTGTCGATCAACGCATCAAGATGCCATTTTGGCTGGAACTATTTGCTTCTCGTGGCGGTAATCTGGAAATTCGCGATGTGGGTGTTGCCGAACTGGAACGCCTGACGGCCAGCCATGAACTGGTCATTTTGGCGGGAGGCAAAGGAGAGATTGTAAAATTGTTAGAACGCGATGCTTCACGTTCACCATATGATACACCGCGGCGTGCACTGGCATTGACCTATGTGAAGGGTATGCTGCCAACACCTCAATATTCCCGTGTCTCTTTTAACCTGATCCCGGGTGTAGGGGAATATTTCGTTTTTCCTGCCCTGACACTCAGTGGTCCCTGCGACATCATGGTGTTCGAGGGTATTCCGGGTGGCGCAATGGATGGCTGGCAAGGGGCAAGAACACCGCAAGAACATCTGGCCTATAGCAAGCAGATCCTCAAAACTTTCCTGCCGTGGGAATCTGAACGTTGTGAGCATATCGAGCTGACCGATGAAAATGGCATTCTGGCGGGACGCTTTGCACCAGTAGTGCGTAAGCCCGTGCTGACTTTGCCTTCTGGTCGTCAGGTTTTTGGACTGGGGGATGCTGTGGTTACCAATGATCCGCTGACCGGGCAGGGTTCGAATAACGCAACAAAAGCCTGCAAAGTCTATTACGAAGCCATTCTTGCCCATGGCGACAAACCTTTTACGGCTGAATGGATGAACAACACGTTTGAACAATTCTGGCAATATGGTCATTACGTTGTGGAATGGACAAACAGCCTTCTTATCCCACCAAAGCCACACGTTCTGGAATTATTAGGGGCAGCCCAACGTTTACCGGCACTTGCCAGCACAATTGCCAATGCGTTCAACCATCCTCCGGTACTGTTCCCATGGTGGGAAGATGCCAATGCTTGTGAAGAATATATCCATTCACAACTGATTGAAGAAATTCGGGCATAAACGGGGGAAATAAATATGAGCACAACTACCCTGAATAACCAAATGCCGCTGTTTGATAGTGAATGGGGGGCAACGGAATTTGAAACGGGAGATTTGCGCACGCTTTTTGGGAAGTATCCGACAGGGGTTGCCATTGTTGCGACTCGCACTGCTGAGGGACGTAATGTGGGATTGACCATCAATTCATTTGCTTCACTTTCTCTGAAGCCGCCTTTGGTGCTCTGGAGTTTGGTTAATCATTCACCTAATCTGTCCGTGTTCCGTGATTGCGAATATTTCACCATCAGTATCCTGAGTTGTGATCATCAGGAATTGGCCCTGCGTTTTGCCAGTTCGCGGGTAGAAAATAAATTTCAGGGGATTTCGGTGCAGGAAACACCCGAAGGTATCCCTTCGATTGGAGGAGCGATAGTGACACTGGTGTGTGCCAATCACCAGCAAACGCATCTTGGTGATCATTTGCTGGTCATCGGTGAGGTCAAACGCATTGCCAGTATCGAAGGTAAGCCATTGGTTTTTCACGGCGGCATGTTTACCGGTCTGCATGATATTCACGGAATATAAAAAATGATTCTGTTGGAAAACATTCAGGAGAGCATGATTAATGAATAGTCCGTTAAATGCGTTTGTCACGGCGTTAAATCAAGGCAGTGTGAAAATCATCGACCTTACACAAACATTGACGCCGGATTTTCCGGCCTTGCAGTTGCCTGAACAATTTGGACAAGTTTGGGCCTTCAATGTGGAACGCATTTCTCACTATGACGAGAATGGCCCAGGTTGGTATTGGAACAATTTTAGTTGTGGTGAGCATACCGGCACGCATTTTGATGCGCCAATACATTGGATCAGCGGTAAAGATCAGCCGGATAACAGTGTCGATACCATTCCCTTGCATAATTTTGTTGCGCCTGCTGTGGTGGTGGATGCCAGCCAGCAGGTGGCACAAGATCCAGACTGGATATTGACGGTTGCGTTTTTACAGTCCTGGGAAGAGCAGCATGGTCATATTCCCGCCGGAGCATGGTTGCTGTTCAGGACCGATTGGTCGAAATGGGCAGACGATCCGGTACGTTTTCTCAACCTGCATGATGATGGTGCCCATACACCAGGACCCAGCCAGGAAGCGGTGGAATGGTTGATCCACGAGCGGGATATTCGAGGGTTCGGGTAGAAACCATTAATACGGATGCGGGGCAATCGTATGCCTGGCCAGTGGCATATCCCTGCCACACGTTAATGCACGGGGCGAATAAATATGGCTTGCAGTGCCTGAAAAATCTCGATTTGTTGCCTCCCACAGGGGCGGTCATTATTGCTGCGCCCCTCAAAATTGGCGGTGGTTCGGGAAGCCCGTTGCGTGTTCTGGCATTGGTTGAATCTTTCTCTGGAGCGATACCATGACAGATTCCAGGCCACAAGTGATCGTTGTCGGCAGTGGCATCAACTCGTTGGTATGTGCCGCTTTGTTGGCAAAATGGGGTAAATCAGTCTTGGTACTGGAACGTAACGCAGTACTTGGCGGTTGTATTCGCACGGAAGAACTTTTTTCCGGTTATACCCATGACGTGCTCTCTTGCTGGTATCCATTGTTTTTAGGCAGCCCAGCCTATCAGGAACTCAAGCCTGAATTGGAGAAGGCAGGTTTGGAATTTCTGCAAAGCGATTATTCAACGGGGTGGGTACAACCTAATGGCAAGGGAATTGCCTTAAAGCACGATATTCTGGCTTCAGCTTTGCGGCTTGATGAAATCGCGGCAGGTGATGGAGAGACATTGCGTCGCATGGCACAACAAATCTTCCATGATGATACGGCGCTGATCTTTGGTTTATTAGGGCAAAATCCCTATGGTTGCGGGATACTCAAATTATTGTTCTCTGAATGGCGCAAACGCGGCCTGGATGGATTGGCTAGGTTTGCCGGCAGTTCGCTGGAAACTTTCCGGCGTTGGGCTGAACGTGAGTTACAGTCTGATTTCAGCCGTGCTTTGCTGGCGCCGTGGGTATTGCATACGGGGTTAGGGCCGGATGATGCCAGCTCCGCTCTGATCGGTAAGCTCACCTTTACTGCTGTAGTTGCCGGTGGGATGCCGGTGGTAAAAGGTGGCAGTATGCGCATAGTAGAAGCGTTAACAGGGATCATTGAACAACACGGCGGCCAGCTTATTACCCATGCTCAAGTTGACCGTATCATCACCCAAGGGCAGGGCAAAAAGCGTCGTGCTTCTGGTGTGATGGTTGCGGGGCAGGTTTATCACGCCAGCGAGGCGATAGTCTGCAATGTAACCCCCCAACAGCTTTATGGTCACTTGCTGGATAGGGTTCCCGATACTCTCTTGCAACAAGCACGCAACTATCGTTATGGGCGCGGGGGAATGCAGGTTCATTTTGCCTTGAACGCCCCACCGCCGTGGTGTGAGCCTGAATTGTGCCATGTGCCACTGGTTCATTTAACGGAGAGTATGGAACAAGTCTGTTTATCCGTGACACAGGCTAATAATGGTTATCTGCCCAGCCATCCGACACTGGCGATAGGTCAGCCAACAGCCCTTGATCCTTCCCGTGCGCCAAAAGGCGGTTGGATTTTGTGGATTCAAATGCAGGAATTGCCCACGCAGCTAAAAGGTGATGCTTTGGGAGAAATTCCCATTTCTGCCGATGGCAGCTGGAATGAGGCTATTCGCGAAGCGGTTGCGGATCGGGTGCAGGCTCGTTTGGAAACCGTGATGCCGGGTTTTTCATCTTCGATTGTTGGCCGCAAAACCTATTCTCCAGCAGACTTACAAGCATTGAACTGTAACTTGTCAGGGGGAGATCCCTATTCAGGCATTTGCTCACCTGATCAATTTTTCTGGTTACGCCCATTTGCCCCTGCTCAAGGTGCCAAGGTGCATCAAACTCCAGTCCGTAACGTGTTTCACATTGGGGCTTCAACCCACCCAGGTCCCGGATTAAGTGGGACTTCCGGCTATCTTGTCGCCCGCCGACTTGCGCGACGCTGATCAAAGTAGCCAGTCATTTTCATTTTTTATCAATTCATCTCTTACAGAGAGGAGGGTTATATGACGTCCAAATTCAGACGGCTCTTTTATGCAGCGGTTTTATCACTGCCAGGTTTCTTGGCTATGGTAAGTCATTCCGCGATGGCAACAGAAGGTGGTGTCGGTGCCTATCCTGATGGCCTGGATAATTACTTATCTGGTACTTTACCGCCTGCGGGTCTTCATGCCCTGTTTTATGGTGGCAATATTCACTATACCAAGCTTAAGGGCAATCACGGCAATGTGATCCCTGTTCCTGGTTTTAAAGTCAACGTGAATGTCCTTGCCCCGCGATTGGTTTGGGTGACCGAGAAGCAAGTTTTTGGTGGCCAGCTGGCTTATCATGCTATCGTGCCACTATTGGATGTCACCGCTGACGCCGCTGGCAAACATGACAACAGCAAAGGGATAGGGGATATCACCTTTGGTCCTGCCTTGGGTTACCATCCCGCGCCTGATTTGGCTTATGTTATTGGCCTGAATGTCAATGCACCGACCGGCCGCTATGATCGCAACGATCTCTCCAGCCTGGGAAAAAACTATTGGACAGCGCAACCCGTCTGGGCGATCAGTTATTTCCCTGTTGACGGTATCAATGCGGATTTAAAAGTGATGTATGATGTCAACTTCCGCAACAAGGACACTAAAACAACTTCCGGCCAGGCACTACATGCAGATTATGCGTTGGGTTGGGGATTTGGCAACGGTCTGGTCGCAGGCGTTGGCGGTTATGTTTTTCAGCAGATCACGAATGATAGTGGCTCAAACTCTGCACAAGGTAAAGCGAGGGCGGTGGGTTTCGGCCCGTCCATTCGCTATGCCAATGATAAAGGCTGGCTGCTGACTTTGAAGTGGCAAAAAGATTTTGTCGTCAGTAATCGCCCATCAGGTTCCCAAATTTTCTTAAAAGCCGCTATTCCATTTTGAGGATGATATATACCAATCGTCTTTCAAGATGCGTTTTGTCTCTCTCCGCTACGTGAGGAGATATAAACAATCACATTGATTTGCCAGCTGCATTATAAAAAATAAACGCTGCTTATTAATATGAGTGGCGTTTATTTTTATAAGTTAATTAAAAAATCACGGTAAGTTACACAAGATTTCGTGGTTATTCCTTCATTTATTAGGATAAAAACTTGACCTGATTTTTCTTTGAATATATAAGTTTTGGCTGAAAATAATCAATATCTTAAAATTAATAAAAGGTCTTACGATGGGGACATAAAGATGTCAACGCTGATTCATTGTAATAAAGTTAATTTTAGCATTAATTCAAATCCACTATTTAGTAATCTCTCCATCACTATTAAAGAAAACGATAAAATTGCTTTAGTTGGTTATAACGGCACGGGAAAAACCCATTTACTTAAGCTATTAGCGGGTATGGAAAAGCCGGATGATGGGGTAATTGAATATGCTAATGGTTTAAGATTGGAGATGGTCTCTCAGTTTATTGATGACGCATTGCTTGAGATGACTTTATTTGAATCTATTTCCCAGAAAGTAAAACAAATAGATGAATATGGTGATTACAAAGCGGTATCCATGCTTTATGATTTTGGCTTTCAGGATGCTGATTTTACGACAAAAGTTGCTGATCTCAGTGGTGGGCAAAAAACAAAATTGATGTTTGCCATGAGTGCGATTGTCGAACCCGATATTATTTTATTTGACGAACCCAGTAACCATTTGGATGCCAATACCCTGAAATTTTTCGAGTATTTTTTTAATAACAGCCTAAAGAGCGCGTTTATTATCGTTTCCCACGACCGAAACTTTCTGGATAACGTCACCAACCAGACGATTTTCTTGCGAGACCGACAATTGACCGCATTTTCTTTACCATTTAGCCAGGCATTTACTGCCTTACAAGAAAAAGATAAAGCGGATGCATTGCGTTTGAAAGCAGAAGAAAAGAACATTCAGCGTATACAGGAAAGTGCCAAGCGTTTGGCATTGTGGGGAAAAATCTACGATAACGAAAAGTTTTCCAGAAAAGCCAAGTCGATGGAAAAACGGGCAGAAAAACTTGACAAGAGTAAAACCAAAATCACCGAAGGGGAAACTTACCGATTATCATTGGATGCTGATTCAATAAAATCGAAAAATATGCTGCAACTTGGGGAAACATGGATTGGTTATCATCAGGATGGGCAGTTTAATGCTTTATTTTCAATTAATGGCTTGTATATCCGGCCGGGCGATAGAATCGCCTTGTTAGGTGATAATGGTGTGGGGAAATCCACCTTTATTCATACGCTTGTTGAGGCTTATGACCAGACCAGAAATATTTTTTCCCCGCAGTGTAATATGGGCTATCTCGATCAGGAGTTGGAAAAAATTTCGTTGAACGAATCGATCTTCGATGCAGTCAGAAATAACACGCCCAATATTGATGATATCACCTGTAAACAGCAACTGATTGCAACAGGTTTTAAATATGCCGATTTTAACCAACGGGTGGGGCGATTAAGTGGCGGCGAACGTTCCAGATTAATGTTTTTGATCTTGAAATTAAATAAACACAATTTCCTCATCCTTGATGAGCCAACAAACCATCTGGATATTTTTGGCAAAATGGAATTGGAAAATGAATTGATTAATAACGAGATGACAATATTAATTACTTCGCATGATAGGGCGTTTATCGATAACGTCGCTAATCGTTTTTGGCTGATTAAAAATGGCAAACTGGAAGAGGTCACATCCAGTGAGGGGTATTATCAGTTCCTGAATGAAAAAGTGACCCCTTATCAAAAAGCTGTGGTTAAGGAGCAGGAAAACGCCCTTGATGGGGTGGAAACATTAGCAGGCGAGGAAGAGATCCTGCAACGTATTGTGGTGTTGGAACAAAATCTGGCGCAGGATTTGGCAAGGAAACCGAAACACCAGAAGCCCAAAAATCAAGAGAGCTGGAGAAAAGAAATTAAGAGGCTGTATGAAATGCTGGGATAAATGACGAAATAATAAAATAAGATGCTTTGCAGGCTATCCACGTTTCAGGCTTTCCCTTGGTGTTTCACCATAACGGGCTTTATATTCCGCACTAAAGCGTCCCATATGGGCGAACCCCCAACGCAGGGCGACGCCTGTGACGCTGGTGGCTTCTCCAGCCAGGAGTTCCGTGCGTACATGTTCCATACGCAAGTCACGTAAATACTGCATCGGGCTGATATTCAGAAACTCCTTGAAGCCGGAATAGAGACTACGCAGGCTGACTCCTGCCACCTGAGCGAGCTGCTCTACGGTTATGGATTCGTGGGCGTGAGCCTGCAAATATTCTTGTACCCGCCGTACATGCCGCGGGCGAATAGAACGTCGGCGGTCAGTGGGCGTTTCACTGTAGTTATGTTGATGGGTGGACAGCAGGGTAACGGAAACCAATTGCTCTATTTGATTGGTAATCAGTTTGTGTTGCAAGATATCAGGGACTTGGGTAGTACATTCCAGAATATAAGGCATCAAACAGCGCCATGCCTGACAGCGTTGCCATTCAAACCCCAGTTCAAATACCAGTGGTTGATCCAGTGGGTGCCCTAATTGGCCGACAAGCGTTCTCTCCAGCAAGGAGCGGGAGATCCTGACCATAAACTGGTCGTTATCGGCATTCCAGCGCATGGTGGTGTGCTGATTTGGGCTAAGAATGGACGCCAGATTGGGCGTGGAATCAAGATATTGGCTGCCGCTTTCAATACCCGCACAGCCCGCCAGCGGCATTTGGATGAGAAAGAACGTATCCAATTCTCCAGGCGTGATTTCAACGCTAGTACCGTAACGCAATCGGCTCATGGAAATATCCCCCAGTGGAATATAGTGCATTTTGGCGTCCAGCTTTTGATTGTTACCCAGTATAGTGAGTTGATGAGGCTGCATGACCCGTCCGACCATAGATTTAACTTCATCAAAATCGTTGGATGAAAAAAGTAAATGTTTTGGCGAATTGAGATGCTCCCCAATTTTTGTCACCGCATATTTAGGATCTGAACAGTTTGTAGTGGAATATCTTGATTCTGCTCTTCGAGAACCAGTGTGCTTTGATTCAGTATTTTTAGATCCAAAATAATCGTAAGACCACGAATTGCTCATAATTTCAGATACCTCTAGCCAGTCATACCATTGTTATGATGTATGAGATATCCCGCTGATAACGTGTTTATACTAATCTCACTTCAAGATGCGTGTGATTCATAGCGTGTTGTAAATGACAACTTGAAGTTTAATGCGTATGTTCCCTGTTTTGTTTATTCGGGATAGAAAAAATAACAGAATTAACCTTATTCGATTATCTGATAACAGTATCCACATATTATTTAAATGAAATATATATGATGATAAATATATTGATGATGGGTACTTTATATCCGCCTGCTGCTCACTTTATCCAACCACTGCATAAATCATCATTACATGACAAATCATGCATTGACCATTAACGCATAGCCGAATTACATAAAAGGTAACGAAAAGGCGTAAAGCGGACACGGTGAGGTAAGCATGGCTGAACGATCATTTGTCGAAGAAGTGAAAAAATTACGTCTGGGACAGGGCGAAGTTTTCAGTGGCGAAGGCATACTTGCCGTGACAAAAGCACTGTTGGAATCGGGGGTGGCATATGTGGCCGGCTATCAGGGAGCGCCAATTTCCCATCTGATGGATGTGTTGTTGGATGCACAGGATATTTTATCTGAATATGGCATTCGTTTTGAAAACAGTGCCAGTGAAGCCACCGCTGCTGCGACGCTTGCCGCTTCCGTGAATTACCCACTGCGCGGAGCCATCACGTTTAAATCGACGGCGGGCACAAATGTTGCCTCGGATGCATTGGCAAATCTGGCATCGGGCGGCGTGGTCGGCGGTGCGCTGATTATTGTCGGTGAAGATTATGGTGAGGGATCTTCCATCATGCAGGAGCGCAGCCATGCTTTCGCGATGAAATCTCAGATCTGGTTGCTCGATCCTCGCCCTAATCTGCCTTCGATTGTCCAGGCGGTGAAGATGGGGTTTGCGCTATCAGAAGCCAGTCATACACCCGTGATGTTACAGATGCGCATTCGTGCTTGCCATGTGCATGGTCGGTTTGTCTGTGAGAAAAATCGTTCGTCAACGTTTATGATTCAGGATGCACTGGAAAATCCGACGCGCGATCTTAACCGTATTGTTTTGCCTCCCGCCAGTTTTCTGCATGAGAAAGAGAAAGTGCAAGATCGCTGGCCTGCGGCGGTGCGTTTTATCCAACGCCACGCACTGAATGAGTTTTTCGCTGAACAGGCGGAGGATGTTGGCCTTGCCCTGCAAGGGGGATGCTATAACACCGTGATCCGCGCCCTGAATTTACTTGGGTTGGCAGATGTTTTTGGCAATAGCCAAATTCCGCTGTATGTCATGAATGTCGCCTACCCATTGATCGATGAAGAGTTTGAACGTTTTTGTCATGGTAAGCGGGCGATTTTAGTGCTGGAAGAAGGCCAGCCCAATTTTGTCGAGCAGAATGTCGCTAATATCTTGCGCCAACGTGAGATAGTGACCCGGTTACATGGCAAGGATTTACTGCCAATGGCGGGTGAATACAACACGGCTACCGTGTTGTCAGGACTCCGTGCTTTCCTTGAACGTTACGGCAAAATTGCAGCGGAAAGTGGGGTGTCTGCCTGCCAGGTACGCATCCCAGCCGTCACTTTACCGACAAAAGATCCACTAAAAGAGGCGGTTCATACCCGTCCACCCGGATTTTGCACCGGTTGCCCAGAGCGCCCAATCTTTACGGCGATGAAATTGCTTGAACGGGAGTTGGGGCAACATCACATCAGTGCAGATATCGGTTGTCATTTGTTTGCTATTTTGCCGCCATTTAATTTGGGCAATACCACGATGGGGTATGGATTGGGGGCAGCGAGTGCGGCAGCACTGAATACACCAATTACGAACAGGCGGGCAATCTCAGTTATGGGGGATGGTGGATTTTGGCACAACGGCTTAACCAGTGGCATAGCCAATAGTGTTTTTAACCGCAGCGACAACCTGACCATTATTGTGGACAACAGTTACACCTCCGCGACCGGAGGGCAAGATATTCCCTCTTCAACAGCGTTAAATCCCCACCGCAGTACCGGGCATGATATCGAAAAAGCAGTCAAAGGTGTGGGGGTGAAATGGGTACGCACGATCAAACGTACCTACGATCTCAAAGCCATGATGAATACCTTACGCGAGGCACTGACAACAGGTGAATACGGGCCAAAAGTCCTGGTCGCACAGAGTGAGTGCATGTTGAATAAACAACGGCGCGAGAAGGTAAAGATCAAGGGAGCGATTGCGGAAGGAAAGCGGATCGTCCGAGAGCAATTTGGGGTCGATCCTGATACATGCACAGGCGATCACTCCTGTATCCGTTTGTCCGGTTGTCCTTCTCTATCAATTAAACCGAATCCTGATCCATTGCGCACCGATCCAGTGACAACCGTATTAAATAGTTGTGTGGGCTGTGGGTTGTGCGGGGAATTATCTCACGCGGCAGTGTTGTGCCCCTCTTTTTTTAAGGCACGGATCATTATCAATCCTAATCGTTGGGATCGGCTGATTCATCGTATTCGCAAAGGGCTTATCGGCTATTTGCAACGTCGTGATGTTAAACGTCGTAATCAATATGATTTTTAAGAAGGGGGTCATACCTATGTCAGCATCCACCCATTCCTCGCTAACGAACTTACCTAAACAGCCGATCAAAATTGCTATCTTGGCAATGGGAGGTGAAGGCGGCGGTGTACTGGCTGATTGGATCGTGACTTTGGGGGAAGTGAATGGCTATTTCGCTCAAACGACTTCCGTACCTGGCGTAGCCCAGCGGACTGGGGCAACTATTTATTATGTCGAGTTGTTCCCTGGTGCTGATGATCCTGAAGTACCGACACCTGTGTTGGCACTGATGCCGGCTGCCGGTGATGTGGATATTGTGCTGGCTTCGGAATTGATGGAAGCCGGACGTGCTGTCCAACGTGGTTTGGTGACACCGGATCGCACTACGCTGATCGCATCAAGCCATCGGGTATTTTCGATGGAGGAGCGTTCGGCGATGGGCGATGGGCGTGTGAATAACGAGGTATTGATCCGGCAATCCCGACAAGCTGCTTTGCGTTTTATCCATTTTGATATGGCGAAGATAGCAGAGAAGAGTGGCAGTGTGATTAGTGCAGTATTGCTTGGAGCGCTCTGTGGTACGGAGATTTTGCCATTTAAACGTAATCAGTTTGAAGCGGCGATCATCAAGAAAAACGTGGGAATAAAGCCCAGTCTGCAAGCCTTCAGTTTGGGATTGAGTCGAGCGCAATCGGCGGCAGAATCAAAGACGGCCGAAAAAACGGCGCCAGAACCCCCTATATTGAACAATAAAGTCAATGCTCTGCTGTTACATATCCAGCAAAAATTCCCTGCCTGTATCCATAACATTGCCATTGAAGGTATCAGACGCCTGATTGATTATCAGGATCTAGCCTACGCTCGTTTGTATCTTGACCGATTACAAAGTCTCATTGAGCAAGCGGTGAAACCTGATGAGCGATTACTGAGTGAGCAACTATTACGTGAAACAGCTCGTCATTTAGCACTGTGGATGGCTTACGAAGACACCATGCGGGTGGCAGATCTCAAAATTCGCGCCGGTCGATTCCAACGTGTCAGTCAAGAAATGCGGGTGAGTAACGGTCAACTGGTCGAAATAAATGACTTTCTGCATCCCAGAATGGAAGAAATCTGTGACACCTTGCCGGCAAGTATTGGGCGTTGGTTGTCTCGTCCTCATTTCGTTAATCGTATGTTGGCGAAATTACTCAGCCGTGGGCGTGTGATTACCACCAGTTCCATTCGAGGATATCTGTTGCTTTATATACTGGCTAGTTGGCGTCGTATGCGCCGCTATACGCGGCGCTTTCAGCATGAAACCGGACGTATTGAAGAATGGCTACGGCGAATTGAAGTAGCAGCACAGCGCGATCTCGAACTGGCCGCGGAAATTGCCCAATGTCAGCGCTTAATCAAGGGATATGGTGATACTTACTCCCGCGGATCAAGTCATTTTCAAACTCTGATGGAAATTGTTGATCACCATTTGCATGACTTATCTCCCTTCAGTCTGCGGCAACTACGTGAAGCTGCATTAGCGGATGAGCAGGGTGACCGATTACGCGAGTGCCAACAGCGTCTCTCTTTATATTAAAGAACCCAGGAGCTTGCAATGAGCCTGCTTAGTTTTATACAACCCCATAAGATCCGCTTTTCTGAATGCGATCCGGCGGGGATCGTCTTTTACCCCCAGTATTTTGTGATGTTCAACAACTTGCTGGAAGATTGGTTCGATGAATTAACGCCAATGGGATATGCCAACTACATCGCCAAACACCGTTTTGGGTTGCCGACAGTTCACCTGGAGGCGGAGTTTAAGGCCATTAGCAGAATGGGGATCAGGTTTGGCTGGAATTAATCGTTGAGAAAATTGGCAGAAAATCACTGACGCTGATCCAACGCTGCGTCAGCAAAGCAGGTGAGTTGAGGATGAACGTAACACAGACTTATGTCACCACTTCACTGGATACCCATCAAGCTATTCCCATACCTGATGAGATTTACTATGCGTTAACTGAACAGAGGCCTTAGCGGAACCGGCGCATTACGCATGGGGTAGATATCGTGCGGCAGGAGAAGAAATTATGAATGTAAGAGGTAAGAATGCAGTCGTCAGTCAAAATGCAGTGACCGTAACGGGTAAGAATATCGTATGTATTGGCGGTGGACCGGCGGGATTGTACTTCGGTTTGCTGATGAAGTTGCAAAATCCTGATAATCGTGTCGTGGTCATCGAGCGCAATCGTCCGTATGACACTTTTGGCTGGGGCGTGGTGTTTTCGGATGCAACATTGGAAAACCTGTATCTGGCTGATCCGGTGTCGGCTGAAATTATCAGGGAGGAATTTAGCCGTTGGGATGATATTGATATCCACTTTAAGGGAACAGTAAATCGTAGTGGCGGTCATGGGTTTATCGGCATTGGCCGTAAAAAGTTACTGAATATCCTGCAAGATCGTTGCGACGAAGTCGGGGTTGAGTTGCTGTTTGAAACGCAGGTTGAGGATGAGCAGGAGATTGCCCGCCAATATCATGCTGATTTACTGATTGCATCTGATGGGATTAATAGCCAGATCCGTACCCGTTACGCTGAATTTTTCCAGCCTGATATCGATCAACGCCATTGTCGTTTTGTCTGGCTGGGGACGCGCAAAATTTTTGATGCGTTTACGTTTCTGTTTGTGGAAACCGAATATGGCTGGTTTCAGGTTCACGCTTACCAATTTCAGGAAGGCTTATCGACTTTTATTGTCGAGACAACAGAAGAAACCTGGCTGGCTGCGGGGATCGACAGAATGTCACAGGAAGAGGGCATTGCGTATTGCGAAAAAATATTCGCACCGTGGCTGGATGGGCATCCCTTAATCTCCAATGCTACCCATTTGCGGGGGGCTGCTATTTGGATACGTTTTCCCCGTGTAATTTGTGCGAACTGGGTGCACTGGATCAAAGAGAGAGAGAACGGCAAAAATATCCCGATTGTGTTAATGGGAGATGCCGCCCATACCGCCCATTTCTCCATTGGCTCCGGCACTAAATTGGCATTAGAAGATGCGATTGAACTGGCAAACAGCCTGAAAGCCCATCAGGGAAATTGGCAGGCGGGGTTGTCCGATTACCAACAATCGCGCAGTGTGGAGGTGCTGAAAATTCAGAATGCCGCCCGTAATTCAACGGAGTGGTTCGAAAATGTCGCACGCTATGAACGTTTTGCGCCTGAACAATTCGCTTACTCATTGTTGACACGCTCACAGCGCATTTCCCATGAAAATTTGCGCTTGAGGGATCGGGCATGGTTGGAAAATTACGAAAGCTGGTTTGCCCAAAAGTTTCACCTATCTTCACCATTAACCCCGCCGTTGCTGACACCTTATCAAGTACGGGGGGTTAACCTGAAAAATCGGGTTGTTGTCTCTCCTACACTATTGTATAGCGCCGTGGACGGGGTTCCGGGTTCATTCCATCTGGTTCATCTGGGTAGCAGAGCATTGGGAGGCGCGGGTTTGGTGATTGCTGAAATGACGGCCATTTCTCCGCAAGCACGTGTCACTCCTGCGTGTACAGGATTGTGGAACGATCAGCAGGTGCAGGCGTGGAAGACAATCACCGATTTTGTCCATCAGCATTCTGGCTCGCGGATAGGCATTCAACTGGGACATGCGGGAAGACGAGGATCAACCCAATTGGGATGGGAACAGTCTGATCATCCTTTGCCAGAGGGGAATTGGCCTTTGGTTTCGGCATCGGCCTTACCTTACTTAGCCGGAATCTCACAAGTGCCGGCAGCGTTGACCAAGACACAACTACAAGAAATTACTGAGCAGTTTGTTGCAGCAACCCAGCGTGCCATCAAAGCCGGTTTTGACTGGCTGGAGATCCAGGCCGCTCACGGTTATCTGCTCTCCAGTTTTATCTCCCCGCTGACTAATCAGCGCGATGACGAATATGGCGGTTTGCTGGAAAACCGGCTTCGTTTCCCATTGGCCGTTTTCAAGGCGGTACGTGAGGTTTGGCCGGCTGATTTACCGATATCGGTGCGTATTTCTGCTACGGATTGGGTGGAAGGGGGAACGACGATTGATGAAGCTGTAGAGATTGCCCGTCGTTTCCGTGAAGCCGGAGTGGATATGGTGGATTGTTCTACAGGGGAAGTTTCTGCTGATCAGAAGCCGATTTACGGGCGCATGTACCAGACTCCGATGGCTGATCGCATTCGCAATGAAGGCAATGTGCCGGTGATTGCGGTCGGTGCGATTACCGATGCTGATCAAATCAACGGCATTATCGCTTCGGGGCGCGCTGACCTTTGTGCCTTATCCCGCCCATTCTTATCTAATGCGGCCTGGCTACTGCATGAATGCGCCAGATATGGCTGGACGGGTATCGATTGGCCGAAACCTTATCTTTACGGCAAAGCGCAATTCATTAGAAAACCACTCTAGGAGATATCCATGTCTCAACAAGAAAATATCCAGTCTCATGATCAATACCGGGAAGATATTGTCGGCCGTGCTAATGTGGCCGATAGCCCTGAATTACTGGCGTATTACAGGGAGTTGGTCAAGTACAAGACAGGGGCACTTTGGACAATCGCCAATAAAATAGAACCCTGGCAACCTAAATCAGCCTCAGTGCCGGTACTTTGGCGTTACCGTGATCTGCGTGAGCACGTTCTAAAGTCTGCCGATTTAGTGACACCGGAAAAAGCGGGTCGCCGTGTAGTCTATCTGAACAATTCGGGAGAGCCAGGCGCCTCTACCGCTGTTGGCTTGCTCTATTCCGGTCTCCAGACTATGCGGCCGGGTGAAGCGGCATCGGCACATGCCCACTCCTCTTCTGCCCTGCGTTTCATCATGGAAGGGCGTGGTGCTTACACCATTGTTGATGGCCAGAAACTGTTATTGGGAGCGAATGATTTTGTCTTAACCCCGAATGGAACCTGGCATGAGCATGGTGTTGAGCCTGATGGTTCACAATGTATCTGGCAGGATGGCCTGGATATACCGCTGGTTAACATATTGGAAGCGGGTTTTTATAAGGTACATCCTGACTTGCGTCAGGCAGTGACTGAACCTGTGAATGCTTCTATTGCACTTTGGGGTGCCCCCGCTTTGCGTCCACAGAATGTTGGCTGGGATAAACCTTATTCCCCGTTGTTCAGATACCAATGGGAGCCAACTTATGAATCTTTGCAGCGTTATGCCTGTGTTTCGGATGGATCGCCTTTTGATGACATTTTGATGCATTACGCCAATCCGCTAACAGGCGGTCATGTGATGCCAACTCTCGGTGCCAGTATGCAGTTATTGCGCCCTGGTTTTGTGGGTAAGGCACATCGTCATACCGGCAGTTTTATCTATCAAGTGGCGAAAGGGAAAGGCTATTCCGTGATTGATGGTCAACGATTTGACTGGCAGGAGCGGGATATTTTCTGCGTTCCTTCATGGGCATTTCATGAGCATGTGAATGTTTCGCAAACGGATGATGCTTGCCTGTTCTGTTTCAACGACTTACCCGTTATGCAGGCATTGCAATTGTATTACGAAGAAGCCCTGACTGATAACGATGGGCACCAACGAGTGAGAGGATAAGAGATGCGTTTAATCACTTACCGTTCAGAAGTCACGGCTGCTGCGCGATTAGGCGCCATTGTCAATGATCACGTTGTAGACCTGGCAAAGCTGGCTTCCCATACGGGGAATAGATTGCCGGATAATATGCTGGAGTTTATTGATTTGGGGCCATTGGCGGTGAGCAGCACAACCGCGCTGCTAGACTCATTTAAGGGATTTTGGCCGGTGGGAGTTTCACTGCCATTGCAGAATGTGAAAATTCTTGCTCCTATTCCCCGCCCACGGAAAAACATCTTTGGTATTGGTCTGAACTATGTTGAACATGTGGCTGAATCCAGCCGTGCTTTGGATACGGCAAAAGATCTGCCAAAAGAACCGGTCATTTTCTCTAAGCCGCCAACAACAGTGATTGGCCCTGGTGACGCCATTGAGCATAACAGTGCGATCACAGCGCAATTGGATTGGGAAGTGGAACTGGCGGTGATTATTGGAACCCGCGCTAAAGGTGTATCGGAAGATAAGGCTTTGAAATATGTTTTTGGCTATAGCCTGATGATCGACATGAGCGCCCGTGATTGCCGTCGGGCTGGGCAGTGGATCTACTCTAAGGGACAGGATACCTACGCACCTTTTGGTCCTTGCATCGTCACGGCTGATGAAATTCCCAATCCACAAGATTTGGCATTGAGCCTAAAAGTCAATGGCGTGACTAAACAGGACTCCAATACGCGCCATATGTTGTTCAAGGTCAATACCTTGATTGCGGATATTAGCAAAGGCATCACGCTGGAGCCGGGCGATATCATTGCCACAGGAACACCAGAAGGTGTTGGGGCGGGGCGTGATCCACAAGAATGGCTATGGCCAGGGGATGTGATTGAAGCCTACCTTGAAAAGATTGGCCATTTGCGTCACCCCGTTATTGCGGTGTAAATAAAACAGGAGCCTGATATGCTGAAACTTCCTAAGTTCAAAGCGGCTGCGGTACAGGCTGCTCCTGTCTTTCTGGATACAGAGGCGACGGTTGATCTCGTTTGTCGGCTGATTCAGGAAGCGGCAGACAAGGGCGCCAGTTTGGTGGCTTTTCCTGAAGTGTTTGTTTCTGGTTACCCCTATTGGAATTGGGTGATGAACCCGATACAAGGTAGTCCGTGGTTTGAGAAACTGTGCAAATCGGCTATTGAAGTGCCGGGGCCGGAGATCAACAAAATTGCCCTGGCTGCGGCTCGTCATCACATCAACGTTGTGATTGGAGTTAATGAGCGCAGTCCTGACGGCATAGCAACACTCTATAACACGCTGGTGACTATTTCTGATGAAGGAAACATTCTGGGGCGTCACCGCAAACTGGTGCCGACATGGGCGGAAAAACTGACATGGGCGAATGGTGATGCGGCTTCGTTAAAAGTGCATGATACCCGTATTGGGCCATTGGGCGTGCTGGCCTGTGGCGAAAATACTAATCCGTTAGCACGTTTTTCCTTATTATCTCAGGGGGAATTGGTCCATGTTGCCAGTTACATTTCCCTGCCGGTTGCACCAGCGGATTATGATATGGCTGAGGCGATCCGTTTGCGAGCGGCAGCCCATTGTTTTGAAGGCAAGGTGTTTACCATTGTCTCCTGCTCCACGATTTCGCCGGAAATTGTCACAGCGATGTCGGCCAGCCATCCTGAAGCCGAAGCGTTGCTGGCACGTTCTAACAGTGCATTCACCGGCATTATTGGACCAGATGGGCGCGTGATTGGTGATCCCCTGATTGATAAGGAAGGGATCGTCTATGCGCATATTGACCTGAACCGCTGTATTCAGCCTCGTCAAATGCACGATATCACGGGGCATTACAACCGATTTGATATCTTCGATCTCAAAGTGAACCGTCAGCCAATGCGTGCGATTCGATTTACTGATCTGCCAGCCGATCAGGAGGATCGTCCATGAATAACACACCGCATTTTCGCGTGGGGTTGATTGTTCCCTCATCGAATACGACAATGGAAACAGAAATTCCCGCTATCCTGCACGCCCGTGAAGTCGTAAACCCTGAACGTTTTACCTTTCATTCCAGTCGAATGAGAATGAAAACAGTCACAAAAGTGGAACTGGCGACCATGGATGCAGACAGTGATCGCTGTGCGCTTGAGTTGTCGGATGCCGCGGTTGATGTGTTGGGATATGCCTGTTTAGTGGCGATTATGAGCATGGGACAGGGATATCACCGGATCTCTGAAAAGCGTCTCCATCTGCGGACAGCTGAAAATGGACATCCGGCACCTGTTGTGACCAGCGCGGGGGCGTTGGTGGATGGGTTACATGCTTTGGGGGCGAAACGGATCTCTATACTGACGCCCTACATGAAGCCATTGACTCAGTTAGTCATTGATTACATTGAAAATGAAGGGATTGAAGTTATCGACAGCATTTCGCTGGAAATCCCCGATAACCTTGCTGTTGGACGACAAGATCCTCTCGCGCCGGTAGAGATTACCAAACGGCTAAATAGCAATGTCGATGTGATGGTGGCTTCCGCTTGTGTACAAATGCCTTCTTTGCCGTCAGTAGCACTGATCGAAGATCGGGTGGGGATACCTGTGATTTCTTCATCTGTGGCAACAACCTACATGATATTGAAACAGCTTGGGCTGAATACATACGTTCCGCGATTTGGCTCACTGTTATCAGGAAAATATTGATCGAGATACAAAAGGTTATTCAACTTATGCCAGATTCAAAAGTGTTTGTTGATAATTACTTGCCTGCCTTGCTTGGGCGGGCATGGATGTTAGTAAGTAATTCGTATGGAACATTGTGAGGAATATACCGGTAAATTAGGTATATTCCTCATCTATATTGATGGATGGATCTTATTTAATTAGCAACTGTTTTTCATCTTCCCGTCGGGCATTTTCCGCCAGCATTTTAAAATCTTTTATTGTCCAATATTGCTTTGGAACAGGTAGGTTTTTCATCTCATTGGTTGGCCAGAGCTGAAATTCAGCCAGTTTATCCAACGAAAAATGTTGATAATGTTCAGGCAGAGACAAGCGCAGGGCAAAGTGTTCTTTACCGAAAGGCATTAATGGTAACCGGTTGTCTTGGATATCATAATTCCGGTGCAGAACTAAAAATTTCTCAGGAATGCGTTGATAACTGTTCCACCACAAACCATCTACGCTATCAAACATCTCTTTTGTGCCTGATTTGGGATAATCTCCAAGTTCATGCAAAGCGATCGGCAAGATCTTCGTCATTGCGTCCGAGAACTGTGCTATAGAAGAAGCGTGGCCTTCCAGAATCAATGTCAGCGCCAACCGTGCACCCAACAGGTTTGAATAGAGATCTTCCGGGGAAAAAGCCGAAATGCCCTCTGAAAATCCAGGGACTGATTGATAGCCATACCATTGCGCTATTTCATGCCAAGCGGCAAGTTGAAAAGCGAGTTTAGCCGCTAAATAGGCACTTAGCGTATAGCGTTCAGCCGGATCTTGCGGTGGCGTAAAAGCAAAAAAATGCATTTTACGCGCAGCAAGTTCATTATTCAGGGTTAACTCCCTCTCTTGACCAAGATGAGCGTAAATCTGGCTAAACAGATAAAGCGTATAGTCTGCGGTATCCCTGACATGGGAGATATCAATAAACCCTCCCTTATGGGTATAGAGCAGACCCACTTTTTCATTGCTTACCCCCAACAAGGCGGCACTGGCACCGACAACACTGTCATTATAGTGATGTTCACCCAATTTCTTGGCTTCTACAATATTATCGATGTCATAGAAGGGAATGGGAATATTCCATAGTTGGGCTTTTAGGTTATAGCCGAAAGCACAGCAAGCCCTTAAACCTTCTGGTGGGGCAATGGGAGGTAACGCATTCCAATTTTGCTGTGACTGCTCATGGGTATCACTGACAAGGATCGGTTTGACCGGATCAACCGATTGTGGCTGGTTTTGGCATGCCATCAGTAAAAAACAGAGGCAAAGTGTAACGAATAATCTCAAAACGCTTCCCCAACCTGAAAATAGAATCCAGTACTGTCTTTACCAACACCAAAATCTAATCTGACATTCATACGTGGTTTAAACTCAAAACGATAGCCAATACCAACAGAAGGAAGCCAATGCCTGCTTCCCAACTGTGAAGGGGAATCTCCCAACGTGCCGGTGCCTATCCAACCGACCACACCGTGGCGCCAGTCAAGTTTATGTCGTAACTCTAACTGTGTTGTGAAGATATTGTTGTCACGATAACGCCCTTCATAATACCCGCGCATCCGCTGGCCGTTACCAAGCAGTGATAGCTGGTTCCACGGGACATCACCTGCGCTGAAACGGGCATAGTTATCGAAGGCCAGGACGGTCTTGTCAGATAACGGGTAATAGGCTGAGAACTGAAGCTGTGTGGTATGGAAACGATGATCGCTACCTAATTCTGGGGAAAAATAGGTATAAACGATCTCAAATGCCTGTCCGTGTCGTGCATTGGGTAAAAAGTCCCGTGTATCATAACTGAAGTGGGCACTTATACCGGAACTCATCACGGAACGGCCACCGACAGACTGGGAAAAATACCGTTTTGCTCCGCTATCCGGATCACTGGCATTGACGGATGAGAAATTCCAACCTAATCCCATATAGGTGGTATTAGCGACACGGTAGAGAAGTCGCGGATGAATAGCAAATTCCTGTGAACGGTATTCCTCTTTGTTACTGTCATTTTTACCGGCACGATAACCTTTACCCCAATAGTAAGTTGGGGTGTTATTCAGTGTACCGGAAACGAATAACCGCCATTGGTCACTGGCAAGAAAATTGTAATTGGTAAAGTTCAGGCCAAACGCGCCAGTAGATGAAGCAAATCCACTGAGTCCTAATGAAGAAGTCTGGCTTATGTGATCTAAATGGTCAGGACGGTACAGGCCAACGACGGCAACACCAATCCCTATCCCCATTTCAGGGGTGTAGAAAGGACCAGGCAATACGCCCCAATCAATTTTTTTGCGGTCATCAAAATGATTACTGCCGCCTAATTCGTTTAACCAACCATCAATTTTTTGCCGGTTAGGCAGGATATCAGCGTGGGCTGATGAAATGGTGAAGATAAGCAGGCTGGCAATGACCAGCCTTTTGAGTGTTGCAAAGCCAAACATTAAAAACGGAACTCACCGGAAATAAAGAAACTGTTTCTGTTGCCAAAACCGACTTCTGACAGGATATTGAAATTACGGGTTATTTCGAAGCGTGCACCAACGGTATTGTTCCACTTATGGGCAAGGTGTTGTTTGACGTCAAATTTGATGTCTGTTTGGTCTTTAATCATATTAAATAGTGCGAGTTCAGGTGGTAAATTTAGTTTGCTGACATCCCCCTTGAAGCGTTGAGTAATGTCTTGATACATAGCACCGAACCAGACTTGAACTTTGGTATTTCCTTGTCCAGTAATCAAAGGGGTAAAAACGAATTCATAACCGAGCCGCGGTGTGATAACTAGTGCACTAATATCTCCGTCCAAAATATCCAGATTGGTACGGGTATAGTTTGCATCTAATGTGGCAAAAAATTGGTTATAACCACCAGCAAGGGTTGCACCACCACCAAAGGTTTTCCCTTTGAAATTTAGCTCAAAAGGTAAGTTTTCCCACGAGGGTTCGTCAGGTGAAGACCCTGGTATATAAATGCTATCCAGATTGGTTTTTGAAGTCCCTTTAGTTTTTCCATATACACCATAAACATTTAAGAAAGGCAAGATCCAGGAATCCAATTTAAGCATATGTGTTTCGCTTTTCTCTCGGGTATTACCAGCATTAACAATAGTCTGGCTTTCCCAAGGTTTGAACAGCGGATTGGTGAATCTGAATTTAATGCTATCTACGATAACGTTCTGGCGCAAATTCATATAACTATAACTAGCACCAAACGGTTCAGGCAGGTCGTAGCCTTTTGCGCGTGCGGCATCACCCCAAATTGGCAGAATACGAGATCCCGATTTAGTCGATTGGGATAAGCTACCGTCATTATTTGTTTGCTGAACGCCAGATTCAGATACGGTTAATGAAAAAAGTGGGCGCTCACTATCTGCATAGCTGTATGAGGCAGCAAGACATAAAGTAGCAGCTAACAATTTGTTGGTATTAGTTAAGTTCATAAGTGAATTCGCTTCCTAATTTTTGATATTTGACTGTCTGCAAAATGAACATTGAAGACAGAAAAGCGCGTAGACTATCACAGCTCTTTTTGGCAATCATTACCGAATTATGCTCTGTCGATGGAATATCGTACGATTGGGTGTTTTTGTTTGTTTTATCATCAAATCGAATGGATTTTACCTCCTGAATGCATTAATAAAATAAATTAAATAACATTGATATTATTTCTTATGTTAATTTTTATTTCGCTTAATTTAAAACAAAAAGATAGCTTGTAAAGATGATTATTTATATTACGAAACAACAATGAGTCACTATTAAAACAATATTTAATAATATCTCCCTGGTGAACTATTTCCTCATTCAGTCAGGAGTTATATTTATATTTTTTATACATTGTATATTAAAATCATTCATTGAGTTTACGGATAATATTAAATATAACCCTTTGCAATAATAACTTTTATCAACCGAAAAAATTCTACCATTTTAATTGCCTTTAACTCCTCAACACTAATCCTCAGAAGGGGGTTTAAATTTCACTAAACGCAGTCCATCAAAATCTATCGGTTCCCTTCGGCTTTCACCAAAGGTCTGAAAATCAAATCCAGATTCGGTGTTGGTCTGCCATGCCATAACTGCATTTCCATCTTCGGTTAGCTCCGTGATTTGCTGCCAAATCATTTCCCTGATTTTATGGGATATATTCCCCACATAAACCCCTGCCCGTATTTCCAGTAACCAAATAGCCAAACGCCCCCGTAATCGAGGAGGAACAGCTTCTGTTACGACCACCGTCATACTCATCTCTACTGGCTCCTGTGCCCAATGTCACCGATAGAAATGGGTTCGGGAATAGCGGGAGGTTGTGCATCTGTAGGGGGGAGCGGCGGGGAAATTTCGCCCGCCGCAAGTACTTCTTCAATTAAGGGAATAAGGCGTTTCAGAATTTTGTCTGTCCTGAATTTTTCACGACAAGCAATTCTGACTTGTCTGTCAGGAGCAATGCTATTGGTGGCAGCAACTTTAAATGCAATAGGCACGACGGTATCAAACTTTAAGATATCTGCAATATCATAAACAAATGACAAAGGCTTGCCAGTATGCAGAAAACCAATAGCAGGTGCATAACCTGCCGCCAGAATGGCGGCTTCGGTCACTCCATATAGGCATGAGGTTGCTGCACTAATGCAGCGGTTGATGAGATCACCCTTATCCCAATCGGTATGATCGTAATTGCGCCCGTGCCATTTTACGCCATATTGTTTCGCCAATATTTGATAGGTTTTCCTGACGCGGGCACCTTCAATGCCCCGAAGCTGTTCGACATTGCGTTTTTGGGGAGCCGGTTCACCAAAACGTAATTCAAACATTTTGCGGACAACCTTGAGCCTTAAATCTTCATCCAGTGCCAACTTAGCCTGATAAAGCAGCCGGTCTGAACGCGCACCGCCTGGCTGTCCTACGGAATAGAGTCTGATACCGGCTTCTCCCACCCAAATAAGCAATGTTCCGGTGGTAGATGCCAATTTTACCGCAGCATGGCTAATGCGGGTGCCTGGCTCCAGCATAATGCAAGCAAGGGAACCGACGGGAATATGCATACGTTCGCCGTTGACTTCATCAATCACAACAAACGCATTATCCTTGACATCAATACGTCCCATACCAATAAAGATCATTGAATTCCTGTCCTTGATGGGAATGGGTTTTAATGGAATAAATGCCATTACAGTGCCCTTATCAGCATTAACCCACAACCAAAGGATTTTGCCCTGCCAAATCCTTTCTGGTATTGCTCAAGGAAAAGTTCGCTATCTGACAAAGTGAGCACACCCTGAAAATCTACGCTGGAAAATGCCACCTTCTGGCCAGAGGCTTTAAAGCTGCGATGTTGGGTATAGCGTTCAATATCCGGGGCAAAATCAAAGCGAATTCCCCAATTAGCCAGCCGTTTTTCATCTTGTATCCAGGTTTGGGCGGCCTGCATCATGACTGATTCAATGTCTCCTGAACTACCAGAATGTCTTGCCTGACGCTTGGCATGCATCAATACATCATGGCGAAGCTGTTTGCCTGAATTTTTATTTGTGAGGCAGACGGTGGGATTAGCGCGGAGTTTGAACGCCAGTTTTTGTCCATTATGTAATTGAGGGGCAAAAGACTTGGTCTGAATCTGGAACCGCGAGGAATGGGCTATCGGTGCGGTTGTGGACAACACAAGAAATTCAGGTCTGCCACTTAAGCTCATCTCTTGCCTGAAAAGGAAATTGCGTTCTTCCTGCTCCGTAAACAATTGCCACAAGAGTTGGTGGGAAGCATAGACATCATTTTTCGTCTGTTTACGTGACGGTGTTTGCATAGAGTAAGCAGAAGGGTGCAAGGTGACTTTAGACAGATACATGTGTTCCCTCCACGACTGATAACTGGAACGATAATTGGTGCATCGTGCGTTGCGTAAACTGCCAGCGGCTACGTGATAGTGGTTCATCCCACAGTTGATGCGTCAGTATTGTCGTATCAGGGATCGTGATCTCGTCTTTATCTCCTTCCCAGAAATAATTCACGACATCATGATTACGCTGCCAATAATAATGATTGGCCTTTTCTGATTGATAAGGCAAGAGAGGAAAAGGCGTATCAAGGGCGGCTTTTAATGACGAAGATTCTGTCAGTTGCGGCATCATCGGAAGTGCAAGAGGGCAGGATTTTCGCCCAAGACTCAGCGTAAAAACGGGTTTTAGCAGCGCATCACGCAAGGCAGAAAGGGTGAAGCTGGCCTGTTCGGTCAAGGAAATCGCGATAATCCACACGCCATCAGCAAGATAATCGCGTGAAGACAGTACGGTGTTTAATTTGGATTTATCACGTAACTCACTTTTACGGGTTGGGTGAGACAATTTTTTCTCTTGCGAAGGAACCTGGGAGGTATGGTAATCCCGCATCAATAAACCGGAAACGATCTGTTTGATGGCGATTTTGACACTCTGCTGCAATGCCATAAGTTGTGTTTCATCATCGCGCCGGATGCCCAGTGCTGCACCTAATAACCCCAAAATAGCCGAACGGGTTGGATAAATGCCGGTTGGCCGGTTTTCACCGACCGCTTCTACTCCCCAACTGGCTAGTGCCCCATATAAACGAAAGACCAGGTAAGTCTTCATATTGGCCTCTTTTATTCAGTAACGAATTGAAGTAGCTCAGCAAAACAGCCTTTACCCGCGACGGCATTGATGCTATAGCGCGTGTCAGCACAAGCACCATAAACGTTATCGAAGTTTTCTCTCTGATTTTCTAACGCTTTGATGGCATCGGTTGCTTGATCTTCGCTATCAATGGGTTTTAAGAATGCAACAGACAGGGAGCGAGGCTGATATTCTCCCTTTTCCGCCAACACATAGCTGGCATAGGCGCGGGAGCCGAAACTGTTTTGTTTACCAGATGGGGCGATTTTAATAGCGGCTTCTGTCAGGGCTGCGATAGCTTGATTCGCCAGGGTTTCATTACCTGACAGATTTTCGATTAATAAAGATTTGTTGATGCAGATATAGCTGTAGAACAGAGCAGCCGCAAAGCCAGTTTCGCCAATATGAGCCGAACCGGAATCGCTTTTGCCCGCATTGAGATCGTCAACAGCGGTAAAATAGTCATCTTCCACCGCAACACTGTGAACACTGATAGCGTGGGCAACCTGGCAGGCTGCTTCCACATTATAGGCTGGGCTGGATGCCAGCATACGGCCAAACAATGCAATATCTACGGCTGTTTTTTCTCTGCTCAGCAGATTCAGCTCTTCCTTGGTTGGTGCGCGATTTTCGGTGATAAGTTTATCGGCCAATGTAAAGGTAGCCTCTTTTTCTGCTGGGCTGATATGTGCCAGTTGTTCAATTTCCAGGGGGTCATCTTTTTTATTTTTGCCAAACACTTCCGCAATGGCAGAAGCCCATTCAGTTGCTTGCTTCTCTTTGATGCCTCCAGTAAGCAAGCGTTGATAAACCTGAAATCCAAAGCGTTTGGTACGAAAACCAAGGTGCTCTGCGAGGGCATCCTGAAACAGGTCAGAGATCCGCCAGTGACGTTTCAAACTTTGAGAACTAATTCTTAATCTCTCTGCTCCGCCCATTCTGGCGGTTTTAGGGCGTCCGAGATCGTCGCGGTTCAGGTTGGCAGGAGGGTAGGAAGTTAACAGATGTAGCTGAATAAATTGGCTCATTTAAAATTCCTTATTAGATTAAAAGTGGTTAATTATTGGCGTTATTTAGCGGCCTTGTAGTAATCCATCGCCCATTGCACACAGAGGCGTTTATTGGCTCGATATGCTCTTGGCTGGTGATACTCTCTCAACCATTGTTCAATATCTTTGGCGAGGGATAACACGGAAACTTGGCCTTTCAGTTGTTGTAGGATGCGCCGCAAACGCATAATAAATTCATCGGGTGTCTTGGCTGCCTGCAATTGGGCAAAGCGATGTGTACTGACAATCGGCTTGTCGTTTTCGGTTTTGGTGCCTGCGGCAGTTGCCAGATTAGTGGTGGTGTTGGTTTTGACATACACCAGCGTGACGGCAATCATCGCCCATCGCATAACAGTCTGTTGCTGAGCTTCTTTGATAATATCTTCAGGCAAGCTGAACCATAATGCGCGAAAACCTTCGGTTAGCGTTGCTGCCTCAATATCTTGGCAACGCTTTAATTCAGCTTTAAAGAGCGTTGGTGCAGGAGGGATCTCTTTTTTCTTCAATTCTTCGGAGGATAAAAACATGCTTTCCCACCAGCGCAGTAAACGACCTTCACTTAGGTTATTCATTGATAACTTCCTCCTTCTTTTTGTTCTTGGATGATTGGATTTCTATATTGTGCTCTGCCATAAATGACTTGATATCTTTCGAACCCATCAGCCACTTGGTAAGAATTTGTCGCGCCGCGATCTTTTCGATAAGTTTTTCGGGATCGGTATCTTCTGACAGCACGAACTCATCAAAAAGATCAAAGCAGGTATTTCTAAGTTGGTAGAGCCAGGTTTTGGCGTCTTCGGTGGAGAGCGAAGATGCTTTATGCTGGCTGCTGACAATCTGTTGAACAGCCTTAAAAAAGGCAGTCTGGGTGCGTTGATAGAAAGTCGCATCAATAAATGACATATCGCCTTTTATTTCATTCGGGCGACGGAACCACGCGTTTTTGATCTGGGTACGACACTGTGTCAATGCATTGGCAGAGAGGTTTTGTAGTGTTTTGACGCGCCGGAAAACGGCATCTTTCTTTTCAATCGGCATGGAAAACAGAGGCAAGGTGGTGGAATACCAACCGCGGGCTTTCATGTTGTCCATATCATAGCCAAAAACCCATAACCGAGGGGTGGAACTTTGTTCATCGGCAAAATAATCATTGATTTGGTTAAAATGGTCGACAACCTGGGCTGCCTGTTGACCCTGTTTATCATCGGAAAAAGTCAGGCTATCCCAGATCTTATAGGTCACACCCCCGGGTTGCCCTTTGATAGAAAGGTGCTCTTCATCCGGTTTTTTCGGATTCCACCGATAGGGGGTTAGAGGGTGTTGCCAAGTACCAGAATAATTGTTGCCATAGTTTTGGGTACGATAACCCGAAACGGATGGGTGAGTTGCTTGCCCTGTTAATTGGCAGATGGCGGGCTTATCCTCTATCTCCAGCCGGATCCGCCGTGGCATGCCCCAATACATATGCAGTTCATGGACATTATGTGCGTAAATTTCTGTCCCTGCTTTTTGGCTGTTATGAGTTTTACCCAACCAAGGAAAAACGTCTGGGCTATTGAGATCAGGATCGGGGTAAGGCCAATGTTCCCGATTAATGACATTCAGCCAAAGTTTTTGCCATAGCGAAGCATCCGGTTCTTGTGGCTGAATCAAGGTCGTGAGTGGACCCCCTCCCCGTAACCCGACACGATATCCGACACCGCCGGCAGGCGCGTTAATCTGTAATGTAAATAGGGCAATGGCGGCCATTTCGGGGGAAATGACTTCACATTGGCTGCGTTTAATAAAATGATCAGTATTATCCTTCAATGTTTTTTCACCCGGCGATTCAATTAACAATCCTGAAATGCTGGTGGGTTTCCTTTCTGCTAACGCATCAAGATCCTGCATAAACAGAGGGCCATGCCCTGTCAGATTAAAAGCATGTTCTACTCGATTAAATGCAGTTTGTAGGTTCGCTTGGGTAGGGGCTTGTTGATAAAACTCATACCATTCGTCTTCATCTTCAGGAGCAAAAGCGGTTTGCAGCAAACCAATCGCCAGTTGGTAAGCGGCGCCCTGAAAATCAGCCCGTGGCAGTACAAAATCGACAACGGTAGGATCGCAGATTGCCGTCAGAGGTCGCTTTTTCTCACTGCCATCTTTCATTCTAAAAGTCAGCCATGCGTCTTTAACGAGGTTCATTACGCCTCCTGCTTAGGATAAAAACCAATGTTGGGATCATAAGTAAAATGCGGGTCACTCTCTGGCAGCCAGATTTGCAGGTATTTGACGGACTTGAATTTATCCTGTAACCGCTCCACGGTTTGAGAAAGGGACTCTGGTATGGGTTGCAGCTTATCGGCAAATTTGTTTTTTGATATTTTGACAATACTTAATTGGACAGGAAATTTTTCATCCTCTACCCACGGTATTAATTCCCCATTTTCAGTCAGTTTGACAAGCAGCACGCTCACCGTTTCGATATCGCTAAATCGGGTGCTGATATCGCTGTCATCGTCATACCAACCACGGGCACTGCGTTTGCTATATTCATAGCGCTGCCATTGCAGGGCTTGTGATCGTGCTGCGGCATCTTTGCTCAGCCCTTCCGCTATGGCTTCGTTATCTTTGTATTTGAGTGCATCAGGGATTTGGTTATCGGCATCTTCACCGTAAACGGCTTCGATCAAGGTTCGCGCCTCAGCAGGCATACGAATCGCTCCCAAGCGCAGAAGTTCGCGTAAGCCAAGCCATAAACGTCCGGCTGAACGATAAACATATTGGGTATTGCGAAAGTCTTTGCTCAGCCAATCCGCTTTGGGTTGATCATCCCATTCTGGGGCGTGGAGATATAATTCAGGCGCAGAGCGGCTATCGGTAATACCTTGCTTGTATTCGCCATTTGCGTTACGAGTATGGCGGTGCAAACGACCAACCCGCTGAATCAAGTCATCAATCGGGCAGATATCAGAGATCATGACATCCGTATCTGCATCAAGGCTTTCCTGAAAGACTTGCGTAGTAATCAGGATCTTGCCTTGCCTATCTTCCCGATTGCTTTCTTTACCAAAGATTGCCAGCACACGATTTTCGATCTTTTTTCGGTCATGCAAAATAAAGCGACTGTGGAACAACAGGCAATTTTCCGGTTGAGCCATTTGTGCCTGAATAAGCCGGAAAGCATGGAGTGCATCATCTACTGAATTGCGAACCCAAACCACACATTGCCCATTTTGAGCGGCGTTGAGGGCGATTTGTACACATTCATCCAGATGATTCACCGTTTTTACGGTGACAGTACGGCTGACATCTGGACGACTGTGCAGGGGCGTTTCAACCAATGGAGCTTCTGGATTTAACGTGACATGGGTTGCCAGTGGAAAGGCCGTTTTTTGCAATTTCTGTGGCGGTATGCCGCTGGCAGATAACCAGATATCCACCAGTCGTTGGCGCTGTTTCAAGGAAAGTGTAGCAGTCAGTAATACCACGGAACCACCCTGGTGCAGGTGCAGACTTAATACACTTTCCAGCAATGCAAACATGTATTCATCGGCGGCGTGTACTTCATCAAAGATCAATACTTTGCGATTTAATCCAATCAATCGAAGTGACTGGTATTTTCTCGGTAAAACGGCAAGTAATGCCTGATCGATAGTACCTACCCCCACCGATGCCAATAGGGCTTTTTTATTAGAATCAGCTAACCATCGGTGGCACTGTGCTGTCGCAGTGCTATCGTCTCTGGTGTAATCACTGTCGTTATGTTCAGACGTCAGGATGATGTCACGGAAATTATCATTCATTTCACGTGCACCGTGCGCGAGAACGAGACTAGGTAGTTTGCCGTTTTCTGTATCAAACATATGGTGGTAGTGTTTGGCGATTCGGCCAAACATGGCGTTGGAGGTCGCCATTGTTGGCAGACCAAAATAGAAACCGTCCGCAGCACCGGTTTGCATTAAGCGGTGAGTCAGAGCGAGGGCGGCTTCTGTTTTGCCTGCGCCCGTAACGTCTTCCAGAATAAAAAGCTGTGGGGAGTCATCAATCGGGACTTCTTCCGCCCATTTTTGTAATGGAGTTGGTGAAAATTGGTAGTACTCCTGGATAGAAGTATAAGGCGATATCACGGGAGTGTTATGGATATCAATACCATCTAAGGCGATTTGGGCTTGTTTTTGCGTAAGCTGCCAATATTCCTCCAGCAGAAGGGCTTTGGTTTGATAACGAAAATGATAACAGTCAGAGCCTACCCAGTCCGCCAGCACGACAATACCGGCAAGTTGCCAACTCACTTGTTGTAGTTTGCGCCGCCACTCTTTTGAAAGTAGTTTTGCCAATGGTAGATGAGGTTGAAAAAGTGTCAGAAGATCATGAGTGAATGCCGTTGCATCAATAACATTTTGGGACTCGGTAAAATCGGTAATTGCGTTCCAACTATCGTCATCGATGGGTTTACCATGATGACCAAGCATACACTGCATCAAAACCATTAACGTTTTCAGGGCTTGTTTCTTTTGTTTATCTTCACTGAATTGCAGGCTGTCATCTCCCACTAAAGCCAGCAGTACGTCATCCTGAATTTTTTTCCAAAAAAATAGCCCTAACCGATCATGCCTGAAATGTCTGGAGTCATAGGGGGAGTATTGTTTTGGTTTAATTAGCTCAGTATCTTCTTGGGAATATAATTGCTGAAATGCAGAAGCAAATTTGCCGATATCGTGCAGTACCAGAAAAAAAGAAAATAGATTTTGTAATGATTCTGGTGATAATCCCAAAAAATTTGCGAGATCTTGCGCTAATTTCTTATGTGGCGCCAATAATAATTGACCTACTGCGGCGACATCTAAGCAGTGATAGGCCAGAAGATGATAATTTTCGTTAGAATAGGGATTCGTTTTAGCTTTTCCCCAATATCGTGTGAGGTAATTAAAGTTATTTGTTAAATTATTCATATGCTCTCATGAGTAAATAAAATTATAACTTTCCTATATTAATGGTGTGTCATTAATCTTCTGCATTTTCTATATATTGGCTAAATCGAAGTAAATAACCATCTGGATCTTGAACGAGAAATTCCCTCTGACAGATTGTGGTATCACCTATGCAATAATAATTATCTTCCAGTGGTCGATAAAGTTCGATTTCGTTAATTTTCAGGTTTTCCAGGATTGACATAATGTCATCGACTTCAATTTGAAAATTAATGCCGCGCCCTAATGGTCTATTAAGTTCTCCGGTATTCCAACCATCGTCATTAAATACTTCCAGCATTAATTGTGCTTCACCTAATCCTAAATAAACAAAATCAGGATTTTCTCGACGAATTAATATTTCGAACCCTAATATTTTTTGATAGAACTCAAGTGAAGCCGCAAAGTTGGTCACGGTAAGTTCTGGTACCATACGATTCCAGTAAGTTATTTCTGTTGCATTATTAGCGTTCAAAGTATTTTCCTGGGTGATTATATTATTTTAAAATAGCGAACTACTTAAAAAATTAGTTAAATCAACTGCATTAACAACGGATTTGGAGAATTTAACCTATTTTATATTATTTTATCACTAACATTTTATCTTATATGGAATATTGATCACATTCAGGATTATGTGAACAGTTAGTGATGGAAATTCTATAGCATCATAATGAGCTAAATTTTGATGGTTCTCTTTATAGTTATCCTGTAATAGTTTCTGAATGGACTTATCTGATAATGTCTTATATTGATAGGTTTCTTTTCGTGACTTTTTTCGCCAATCATACAATGTACTTTTAGGGATTCCATTTTTTTAGCGAGGAAAGAAACACTGACGTTATGAGGTGGTAACATTTTTTCTTGGATAGCACGTTTCTGTTCAGGCGAATAATGTTTCATTATTGATGGCCTCTCATGGGGAATTTTATATTCGATTATCGTAAAGAGTAGATCGTATTCATTGCACGTCAAGTTTTAACAACAATTAATCAAAAAAGGAAAGATAATAACTTATAAAAATAAGGATGATGATCATCAATTTTTCAAATCTTTAAAGTGTATGATTTTGTTATCCAAGTAAGTGTCTATCCCCGTATCTACGGGGAACATAAATTGGAAAATCATAAAAATAAAGATAATAAAGGTTTATCTCCGTACTCACGGGGAAAAGTATTCACATCGCGAAACCGTGATCATTTCTATTTTTCACTTTTCTTCAGACAAATACATTCTTGATTGTTATCTTCACTATGTTTGCCAGAAGCAGTGATTTGAAGTGTAGCAAGTCATCATAATTACGTCTCTATTGTGTTTATGATTTAGTCTCATAATGTAAAAGTTAGCCGGAAGCCCTAAAGAATGTTTCACGTTAACAGATGAGGATAGAGAATGGATCAATGCTAATCCTGTTAGTAAGGAAGTGATTTGATGTACATACCCGACAAAGGAGACATTGTTTCATTGAATTTTGATCCGAACACAGGGAAGGAAATTATGAAATGCTGCCCTGCATTTGTGATCTCTCGAAAGATGTTTAACGAGCATACCGGATTTGCTGTTGTGGCTCCCATTACCAGTACCGCAAGGGGAATGATGTTAGAAGTCGTCTTACCCAAAGAATTATAGACCTAAGGTGCAATTCTTATCCATAAGGTCAAATCTTCAAGTTAAATTTATTGAGAAAGTGCCTCAAGATATTATCGATAAAGTAACCGAGCCAACTAAGGTTATTATTTCATAATAAGAATTCCCTGACTTACGGGGAGCAAAAACTGACCCCCTGCGAGCGACGCGGATATCCCGGTTTATCCCCGTACTCACGGGGAACACCGGGATTGCACGCAGTTACACATCCACAGCGGCGGTTTATCCCCGTACTCACGGGGAACACTGCTCAAATACAGTACGCATCCGAATCTGCCCCGGTTTATCCCCGTACTCACGGGGAACACCACATCAAATTTCACCCCACGGAAGGCCGCATCGGTTTATCCCCGTACTCACGGGGAACACGGTGCCGGGATGATTGCCTCCGGCGCAGGGATCGGTTTATCCCCGTACTCACGGGGAACACGTATCGAGTTCTTTCGCCAGTATCTTGAGTCCCGGTTTATCCCCGTACTCACGGGGAACACTTTAACAGGAGCATACACTGCATCTGGATTTTCGGTTTATCCCCGTACTCACGGGGAACACAGCAGCAAAAGATTGGGAAATATCTGTATCAACGGTTTATCCCCGTACTCACGGGGAACACGCCTGATGCATGACCAAACCTTCGCTATGGTTCGGTTTATCCCCGTACTCACGGGGAACACATCATAGTCAAATGATGGATCGAAAGGACTCACGGTTTATCCCCGTACTCACGGGGAACACCTGCCTCGCTTGCCTTTTTCAATGGTGTTATCGGTTTATCCCCGTACTCACGGGGAACACGTGATGGCTTGGGGTTGGGTGATAACTAAAACCGGTTTATCCCCGTACTCACGGGGAACACAATTGGTGATGTTACTCTAAATTTAACAGAGTCGGTTTATCCCCGTACTCACGGGGAACACATAATTGGTTATCTTATTTACCCACCATATCTCGGTTTATCCCCGTACTCACGGGGAACACGCCTAAAGCAAGCAGACTTCTTTTGCAGCTTGCGGTTTATCCCCGTACTCACGGGGAACACGTGATTTCTGACCGTGCAATAAAAAAGGTGAGCGGTTTATCCCCGTACTCACGGGGAACACTGAACCATTTGATAACCGTCTTTAGGGTTACGCGGTTTATCCCCGTACTCACGGGGAACACAGTTTTGTACTGTCTGTTTCTAGCCGCATTTCCGGTTTATCCCCGTACTCACGGGGAACACCAGGACACCATAGAACCGCCGCCGCACGCAGGCGGTTTATCCCCGTACTCACGGGGAACACGCTATTAAGGTCGATAGCCATCTGGCCTGCTTCGGTTTATCCCCGTACTCACGGGGAACACTATTTTCTAAACAAAGTCTAACTGTAATTTCACGGTTTATCCCCGTACTCACGGGGAACACCGCTTTATCAATCTCCGGTTTAAAACCGCTCACGGTTTATCCCCGTACTCACGGGGAACACGCCGATGATGGAGAGCCATTTGATTCGATACTCGGTTTATCCCCGTACTCACGGGAACACAACACGTCCCATTGCTGATAAGCGTTCTAAGGCGGTTTATCCCCGTACTCACGGGGAACACGGATTCTGGCAAGTGACGAGTAATCAACAGGGGCGGTTTATCCCCGTACTCACGGGGAACACCGCCAATGCCGAAGACACCGGGGACTATTGTTGCGGTTTATCCCCGTACTCACGGGGAACACCTCCTGTT